>NZ_CP112880.1:5401666-5702500 GCF_028747205.1 Streptomyces sp. CA-278952 | reverse complement strand
TTCCTCGCCTATCTGATGCAGATCGTGATGGCCGTGATGATGGCCACGTTCATGTTCATGATGGTGCCGCGCGCCGAGGTGTGCGCCGAGCGCGTCGAGGAGATCCTCGGGACCGAGTCGAGTGTGGTGCCGCCCGTCGCTCCGGTGACCGAGCTGCGGCGGCACGGGCATCTGGAGGTGCGGGGCGCCGAGTTCCGCTATCCGGGCGCGGAGGAGCCGGTGCTGCGGGCCGTGGAGCTGGTGGCCCGGCCCGGGGAGACGACCGCGGTCATCGGGTCGACGGGCAGCGGGAAGTCCACGCTGCTCGGGCTCGTACCCCGGCTGTTCGATGTGACGGACGGCGAGGTGCTGGTCGACGGCGAGGACGTGCGGACGCTGGATCCGGTGCTGCTGGCGAAGACGGTGTCCCTGGTGCCGCAGAAGCCGTACCTCTTCTCGGGGACGGTCGCGACGAACCTGCGGTACGGGAATCCGGACGCCACCGACGAGGAGCTGTGGCACGCGCTGGAGGTGGCGCAGGCCAGGGAGTTCGTCGAGGCGCTGGAGCACGGTCTCGACGCGCCGATCGCGCAGGGCGGCACCAACGTGTCCGGCGGTCAGCGGCAGCGGCTCGCCATCGCCCGGACGCTGGTGCAGCGCCCGGAGATCTATCTGTTCGACGACTCGTTCTCCGCGCTGGACTACGCGACCGACGCCGCGCTACGGGCGGCGCTGGGGCGGGAGACGGCCGGGGCGACCGTGGTGATCGTGGCGCAGCGGGTGTCCACCATCCGTGACGCGGACCGGATCCTGGTGCTGGACGAGGGCCGGGTCGTGGGGAACGGCACCCATCACGAGCTGATGGACGGCAATGAAACATACCGGGAGATCGTGCTCTCCCAGCTGACGGAAGCGGAGGCCGCGTAATGGCCGGTCCGGGCGGACGGATGATGGCCGGGGGTGCGCCCACCGACCGGTCGATGGACTTCAAGGGGTCGAGCAAGCGGCTGCTGAGGCGGTTCGGCCGGGAGAAGGCCTCGCTGTGGCTGATGCTGGCCGCCGTGACGGTGAGCGTCGCGCTCTCGGTGGCCGGGCCGAAGATCCTCGGCAGGGCGACCGACCTGATCTTCGGCGGTGTCGTCGGGCGCGGGATGCCCGAGGGCACGACGAAGGCGCAGGCGATCGAGGCACTGCGTGAGGACGGCCGCGGTTCCATGGCCGACATGCTCTCGGGGGTGGACTTCACCCCGGGCGAGGGCATCGACTTCGGCGCGGTGGGGAACGTCCTGCTGGTGGCGCTGGTGATCTACGTCGGCGCCGGGCTCCTGATGCTGGTGGCGACGCGGGTGTCGATCCGGATCATCAACCGGATCGTGTTCCAGCTGCGGGAGGACCTCCAGACGAAGCTGGCGCGGCTGCCGCTGTCGTACTTCGACCGGGCCAAGCGCGGTGAGGTGCTGAGCCGGGCGACGAACGACATCGACAACATCTCGCAGACGCTCCAGCAGACGATGGGGCAGCTCATCAACTCCCTGCTGACGATCGTCGGCGTGCTGGCCATGATGTTCTGGATCTCGCCGCTGCTGGCCCTGGTCGCGCTGGTGACGGTCCCGTTGTCGGTCGTCGTGGCGACACAGGTCGGCAAGCGGTCGCAGCCGCAGTTCGTGCAGCAGTGGCGGGTGACGGGGACGCTCAACGCCCACATCGAGGAGATGTACACCGGGCACACCCTGGTGAAGGTCTTCGGCCGGCAGGAGGAGTCCGCGCGGGACTTCGCCGAGCAGAACGAGGCGCTGTACGAGGCGGGGTTCAAGGCGCAGTTCGCCAGCGGGCTCATGCAGCCGCTGATGTTCTTCATCTCGAACATCAACTACGTGCTGGTCGCGGTGGTCGGCGGGCTCCGGGTCGCCTCGGGCACGCTGTCGATCGGTGACGTGCAGGCGTTCATCCAGTACTCGCGGCAGTTCTCGATGCCGCTGACGCAGGTCGCCTCGATGGCCAACCTGGTGCAGTCCGGTATCGCTTCGGCGGAGCGGGTCTTCGAGCTGCTGGACGCCGAGGAGCAGGACGCGGATCCGGAGCACGGCGCGCGCCCGGAGCGTCTGGAGGGCCGGGTCTCCCTGGAGAAGGTGGCCTTCCGCTATGACCCGGAGAAGCCGCTGATCGAGGATCTGTCGCTGAGCGTGGAGCCGGGGCAGACGGTCGCGATCGTCGGTCCGACCGGGGCCGGCAAGACGACACTGGTCAACCTGCTGATGCGGTTCTACGAGGTGACCGGCGGGCGGATCGCGCTCGACGGGGTCGATGTGGCGAAGATGTCCCGGGACGATCTGCGGTCCTCCATCGGCATGGTGCTCCAGGACACCTGGCTGTTCGGCGGGACGATCGCGGAGAACATCGCGTACGGCGCTTCGCGCGAGGTCACCCGGGAGGAGATCGAGGAGGCGGCCCGGGCGGCGCACGCGGACCGGTTCATCCGGACGCTGCCCGACGGGTACGACTCGGTGATCGACGACGACGGCTCCGGGGTCAGCGCGGGCGAGAAGCAGCTGATCACCATCGCGCGGGCGTTCCTGTCCGACCCGGTGATCCTGGTCCTCGACGAGGCGACCAGCTCGGTGGACACCCGGACCGAGGTGCTGATCCAGAAGGCGATGGCGCGCCTGGCCCACGGGCGTACGTCGTTCGTGATCGCGCACCGGCTCTCCACGATCCGGGACGCGGACGTGATCCTGGTGATGGAGAACGGGTCGATCGTCGAACAGGGCACGCACGACGAACTGTTGGCGGCCGGGGGCGCCTACGCCCGGCTGTACGCGGCCCAGTTCGCGGAGGCGCTGGCCGAGGTGGACTAGAGAAGGTCCCGGTGGATCAGTCGAGGTAGCCGCGGAGTTGGTCGGCGAAGGCGTGGTCCCGCAGCCTGCTGAGGGTCTTGGACTCGATCTGGCGGATACGTTCGCGCGTCACGCCGAAGATCCGGCCGATCTCCTCCAGGGTGCGGGGCCGCCCGTCCTCCAGGCCGTACCGCAGCTGGACGACCTTGCGTTCGCGCTCGCCGAGGGTGGAGAGCACCGCCTCCAGGTGTTCGCGCAGCAGGAGGAAGGCGGCGGACTCGACGGGTGAGGCGGCGTCGCCGTCCTCGATGAGGTCGCCGAAGGAGACGTCGTCCTCCTCGCCGACGGGGGCGTGCAGGGAGACGGGCTCCTGGGCCAGGCGGAGGACTTCGGTGACCCGCTCGGGCGTCAGGTCGAGCTCGCCGGCGACGTCCTCGGCGCTGGGCTCGACGCCGCGTTCCTGGAGCATCCGGCGCTGGACCCGCACCACGCGGTTGATCAGCTCCACGACATGGACGGGGACGCGGATGGTGCGGGCCTGGTCGGCCAGTGCGCGGGACATGGCCTGCCGGATCCACCAGGTCGCGTACGTGGAGAACTTGAAGCCCCGGGCGTAGTCGAACTTCTCCACGGCCCGGATCAGTCCGAGGTTCCCCTCCTGGACCAGGTCGAGCATGGTCAGGCCGCGGCCGACGTAGCGCTTGGCGACGGAGACGACGAGGCGCAGGTTGGCCTCGATGAGGCGGCGTTTGGCCGTGCGGCCCATCACGACCAGCCGGTCGAGGTCCCCGGCGAGACGGGAGTCGAGGTCCGGGGTGCCCGCGAGGCGCTCCTCGGCGAAGAGCCCGGCCTCGACGCGGCGGGCGAGTTCGACCTCCTCGGCCGCGGTGAGCAGCTGGATGCGGCCGATCTCGCGCAGATACTGCCGGAACAGGTCGGAGGTGGGGCCGCCGGAGTCCGCCCGGTGCCGCGGCTCCGGGAGGTCGGGGAGGTGCGTCGCTTCCACCATGACCGCCTCGGGTGCGTATCCGGGCGGGCCGGCTGTGGTCTCCGGGTGGTGCAGGGACCTGTTCTGCGCCGGGATGGCCGCCATGGTCTCGGTCGTGGTCGTCACGGTCCGGGTCTGCACGGGGGCGACCTCCAGGTGATCGCTGCCGGATGACGGGGGGTGGAGGTCCGTCCGGCCCCGAGATGCGCTCCTGCGGGCCGGCGTGCTCCGATGACTCAGACATTCCCCAGTGTGGGGTACGACACACGGCTGTCACGAGGGGCGTGCGGGGACTTTCTGGTTCCGGTCCGTCACCGGCCGATTACCCGCGTCGGCCCGGGGGTGGGCCCCGGCAGCCGCTCAGAGCGCGGCGGCGCCGTGGGCGCGCAGGGACTGGGCGTACTGCTGGAGCACCCAGACCTCGCTCTGTGCGGCGGCCAGGTCCTGGGGGGCGACGTTGCTGCCGAGGCGGGCGAGGCTGCCCTGGACGTCGTGGATGCGGCGGTCCACGGCGCGCAGCCGGACCTGGACGAGCTGCATGCCCGCGTAGGTCTCGTCGATGTTCTTGCCGCGGAACACCTCGACGGCCAGCTCGGTGACGAGGCTGCGGACGGTGTTGTCGGGGGCGGCGTCCATGACGGCGACCAGATACTCGCGGTTGTCGGCGAGGCCCTGCTCGGCGCCGCCCGCCTCCTCGATGCAGCGGCGCACGGCTGCGTAGGGCGGGGCGGTGAACTCGTCCAGGCCGTACGCGTCGAAGGCCGGGGAGACCAGGGCGGGTTTCTGGAGGGCGAGCTTGAGCAGTTCGCGTTCGGTGCGGTGGGCGGGGCTGCGGAGGTTGAGCGCGGGGCCGGAGAAGCCGGGGGCGGGGGCGTGCTGCTGCGGGGCTCCGCCTCGCGGGCCCTGGGGGCCGCCGCGCCGGCCGCCTCGCTCCCCGTGGTCGCCGCCCTTGTCGCGGGCCCAGCGGGCGAGCTGGGCGACGCGGTGGACGACGAACTCCTGGTCGAGGATGCCGACGAACCCGGCGAGCTGGACGGCGACCTCGCGCTGCACGCTGCTCGTCTTGATCTTGGCGACGACGGCGGCGGCCTCGTCGAGGGCGGCGGCGCGGCCGGCCGGGGTCTCCAGGTCGTACCGGCCGACGATCTGGCGCAGGGCGAACTCGAAGAGCGGGGTGCGCGGCTGCACCAGGTCGCGTACGGAGTCGTCGCCCTTGGCGAGCCGCAGGTCGCAGGGGTCCATGCCGTCCGGGGCGATGGCGATGTACGTCTCGGCGGCGAACTTCTGGTCGTCCTCGAAGGCGCGCAGGGCGGCCTTCTGCCCTGCCGAGTCGCCGTCGAAGGTGAAGATGACGCGGGCGCTGCCGTTGTCCATGAGGAGGCGGCGCAGGATCTTGATGTGGTCGTTGCCGAAGGCGGTGCCGCAGGTGGCGATGGCGGTGGTGACCCCGGCGAGGTGGCAGGCCATGACGTCGGTGTAGCCCTCGACGACGACGGCGCGGCTGGCCTTGGCGATGTCCTTCTTGGCCAGGTCGATGCCGTACAGCACCTGGGACTTCTTGTAGATCGGGGTCTCGGGGGTGTTGAGGTACTTCGGGCCGTTGTCGTCGTCGCGCAGCTTGCGGGCGCCGAAGCCGACGATCTCCCCGGCGGTGTCGCTGATGGGCCACATCAGCCGGCCGCGGAAGCGGTCGATGGGGCCGCGGCGGCCGTCCTGGGAGAGGCCGGAGGTGATCAGTTCCTTGTCGCTGAAGCCCTTGCCGCGCAGATAGCGGGTGAGGTGGTCCCAGCCGGCCGGGCTGTAGCCGACGCGGAAGTGGGCGGCGGCGTCCTGGTCGAAGCCGCGCTCGGCGAGGAACTTGCGGCCGATCTCGGCCTCGGGGCTCTCCAGGGCGCGGACGTAGAACTCGGCGGCGGCCTGGTGGGCCTCGATCAGCCGGATGCGTTCGCCGCGCTGGTGGGAGGGGTTGTAGCCGCCCTCCTCGTAGCGCAGGGTGATGCCCGCCTTGGCGGCGAGGCGCTCGACCGTCTCCGAGAAGGAGAGGTGGTCGATCTTCATCACGAAGGCGATCGTGTCGCCGCCCTCCTGGCAGCCGAAGCAGTGGAACAGGCCCTTGCCGGGGCTGACCTGGAAGGAGGGGGACTTCTCGTCGTGGAAGGGGCAGAGGCCTTTGAGGTTCCCGCCGCCCGCGTTGCGCAGCTGGAGGTATTCGGACACGACGGAGTCGATCGGGACCGCGTCCCGTACCGCCTTCACGTCGTCGTCGTTGATCCTGCCAGCCACGGGTGAAGTCTACGGGTGGACGCCGACAGTCGGACGCGCGGCAAAGAGCCTCCGCGGGGTGCGGGCCGTACTGCCCGCACCCCGGCGGGGATCGTCAGAGCAGGGACTCCAGCGGGACCGACGGGTTTCCGAGGGCTTCCGGGTCGTGCTGCTGACGGGCCCGGATCAGCTCCTGGATCGTTTCGGTGACATCCCACACGTTGACGTTCATCCCGGCCAGGACGCGGCGGTCCTTCAGCCAGAACGCGATGAACTCCCGCTTCCCGGCGTCGCCCCGGATGATCACCTCGTCGTAGGAGCCGGGCGGGGCCCAGCCGGAGTATTCGAGGCCCAGGTCGTACTGGTCGGAGAAGAAGTACGGGACGCGGTCGTAACTCACGTCCTGGCCGAGCATGGCGCGGGCGGCGGCCGGTCCGCCGTTCAGGGCGTTCGCCCAGTGCTCGACGCGCAGCCGGGCGCCGAGCAGCGGGTGGGCGGCGGCGGCGACGTCCCCGGCGGCGTAGATGTGCGGGTCGGAGGTGCGCAGCGAGGCGTCCACGGCGATGCCGCCGCCGTGGGCGCGGTCGGCCATCTCCAGTCCCGCGGCCTCGGCGAGGGCGGAGCGCGGGGCGGCGCCGATCGCGGCGAGCACGTCGTGGGCGGGGTGCTCCTCGCCGTCGTCGGTGCGGGCGGCGAAGACCATGCCGTCCTGGCCGGTGATCTCGGTGAGGCGGGCCCCGAAGTGGAAGCGGACGCCGTGCGCGCGGTGCAGCTCGGTGAAGATCTGGCCCAGCTCGGGGCCGATGACCTGGTGCAGCGGGGTGGGCTCGGCCTCGACGACGGTGACCTCGGCCCCGTAGCCGCGGGCGGCGGCGGCGACCTCCAGGCCGATCCAGCCGGCCCCGGCGATGACCAGGTGGCCGTTGTCGCGGCCGAGGGCGGCGAGCACGTTGCGCAGCCGGTCGGCGTGGGCGAGGCGGCGCAGGTGGTGGACGCCGGCCAGGTCGGTGCCGGGGACGTCCAGGCGGCGCGGTTCGGAGCCGGTGGCCAGCAGCAGCTTGTCGTAGTGGATGACGGTGTTGTCGCCGAGCTGGACGGTCTTCGCGTACCGGTCGAGCACGGTGACCGGCTGGCCGAGGTGCAGTTCGATGTCGGCGCCCGCGTACCAGGCGCGTTCGTGGGTGAAGACGCTGTCGCGTTCGGCCTTGCCGTCCAGGTAGCCCTTGGAGAGCGGCGGTCGTTCGTAGGGGTGGTCGCGCTCGTCGCCGATGAGGATCACCCGGCCGGTGAACCCTTCGGCGCGCAGCGTTTCGGCCGCCTTCGCCCCTGCGAGTCCTGCTCCGACGATGACGAACGTCTGGTGTGCGTCGACCACTTGATGCCTCCTCAGTGCTGTGCTGCGCGGCGCCCCCAGCTGCGAGCGTCCCGCACGCAGCGTGATGGCGAAAGAGGGTGTGCCCCGGACAGGTCACACCCCGTGGTCAGATGTCCGGCCCCTTCCAGTCTGCCGGTCACCCACGACGGGCGGTGAGCGCGGCGTGCAGGGATCGTGCGGAGGCGTCGGTGAGGGC
The DNA here is from genome assembly GCF_028747205.1 of Streptomyces sp. CA-278952. NCBI lineage: Bacteria > Bacillati > Actinomycetota > Actinomycetes > Kitasatosporales > Streptomycetaceae > Streptomyces > Streptomyces sp. CA-278952. The sequence goes on along the minus strand of NZ_CP112880.1, from coordinate 5,694,866 downwards.
GGCGATCTGGTCGACGAGGACCCGCTTGCGGGCGTGGTCGTCGGGCGCCTGGTCGAACAGGGCGCGGAAGTGCGGTTCCAGGGCTTCGGGGGCCCGGGCGGTGAGGGCAGCGGCCAGCTCGGCGATCACGACGCGCTGGTCGGCGCGGATGGCCTCCTGTTCGGCGCGCTGCATGACGTAACGGTCGGCGACCGCCTTGAGCACCGCGCACTCGTGGCGCACCGCACGCGGGACGACCAGCTCGGCGCCGTACCGGCCGAGGCGGCCGGGGCCGTACACCGCGCGGGTGGCGGTCTCGGCCTCCGTGCAGAAGCGGCCGATGAGTTGGCTGGTGGCGTCCTTGAGGCGGGCCTGGGCCACGGCGGAGCCGTCGTAGCCGTGCGGCCACCAGTCCTGGTCGATCAGCCGGTCCAGGGCATCGGACAGCTCCTGCGGGTCGGTGCCGACGGGGACGTAGCGGCCGATGGCGACCGCCCAGATCTCCTGCCGCTCCGGCTCGGCGTAGAGGCAATTGGGGTCGATGTGGCCGGCGTGCAGCCCGTCCTCGAAGTCGTGGACGCTGTACGCCACGTCGTCGGACCAGTCCATGACCTGGGCCTCGAAGCAGGTGCGGTCCTCGGGGGCGCCCTCACGGGCCCACGCGAAGACCGGGACGTCGTCGGCGTACACCCCGAACTTGGCGGAGTGCGGGTCGGTGGGGTGCGCGCCGCGCGGCCAGGGGTACTTGGTGGCGGCGTCCAGGGCGGCCCGGGTGAGGTTGAGGCCGACGCTGACCAGGTCGCCGGTGCGCGGGTCGCGGACGAAGCGCTTGGGTTCCAGGCGGGTCAGCAGGCGCAGGGACTGGGCGTTGCCCTCGAAGCCGCCGCAGTCGGAGGCGAAGTCGTCGATCGCCTGTTCGCCGTTGTGGCCGAACGGCGGGTGGCCCAGGTCGTGGGCGAGGCAGGCCGTCTCCACCAGGTCGGGGTCGCAGCCGAGGACCGCGCCCAGCTCGCGGCCGACCTGGGCGCACTCCAGGGAGTGGGTGAGCCGGGTGCGGGGGCTGGCGTCCCAGACGAGGGAGCGGGTGCCGGGCGTCACGACCTGGGTCTTCCCGGCGAGCCGGCGCAGAGCGGCGGAGTGCAGGACCCGGGCGCGGTCGCGCTGGAAGGCGGTGCGGCCGGGGCGCTTGTCCTCCTCGGTGTCGAAGCGCTCGGTGTCGGAGGAGCCGTAGGGGCTGCTCGCCCCTCGTCCGCTCGGTGCGCTCTGTGTGCCGTGTGCCCGGTCTGCCCCGTGTGCGCCCTGTGTGCCGTCCATGGTTCCGACAGTAGCGACCGGGACGGACAACGTGGCGTGAGCGGGCCCGGGTGTCAGGCGGAAGCGAGCAGGCTCACCGCGTCGGCCGGGGCGAGGGCGGCATCCGAGGCGGACCGTGCCTGGTCGTAGCGGTGCAGTACGAGGCGGGCCAGCGCCGGGTGGGCGCCGAGCGGGGCGGCCGCCCGGTGCGGTACGGCGTCGGCGCAGGCGCTCGCGAAGCGGCCGGGGGCGGTGAAGTAGGAGGCGACGAAGGTTCGGTGGCGGCCCCGGGCGGCCAGGGCGCGCAGGGCGGCCGGGACGGTGGGGGTGGCGGCGGAGGCGTACGCCGGGACGACGGGCACGCCGAGGCGCATCGCGAGCGCGCGGGCGGTGTGCCGGGTGTCCCGGGCGGAGTCGGGATCGCGGGATCCCGCGGCGGCGAGGACCACGGCGGCGTGGCGGCCGCCCTCGTCGGCGGGGTCCCAGCCGGCCTCGACGAGCCGCCCGTACAGCGCCTCGACGAGCAGGGGGTGGGGGCCCAGGGGCGCGGCGATCCGGGTGCGTACGGCCGGGGCGGCGGCCGCCCCGGCGGGCAGGTCGTGCTTGACGTGGTGGCCGCGCCCCAGAAGCAGCGGTACGAGGACGGCGTCGGCGTTGCGCAGGCCGTCCAGGGTGTCCCGGAGCAGGGGCCGGTTCAGCTCGATGTGGCCGAGCCGGACGTCGAGGCCGGGGCGCAGGTCGCGCACCCGGTCCAGGAGGGCCAGCACGGTGCGCAGGGCCTCCGGGTCGCGGCTGCCGTGCGCCACGGCGACCAGGGACGGGGCGGAGGCTCCGCGCCGCTCCTCCGCGGGGCGGTCGGGCTGCCGGGTGCGGTGCGTGGGGCTGCGGGTTCCGTTCCGGGGGACGGGGCTGAGCTGGGCGCCGAGCCGGTCGGTGACGCGTGCGGGGAGGTGGTGGGCGGTGCCGTCGGTCATCGGGGGCGACCGGTGGGGCTGTTCGGGGAGCTGCTCCGTCATGGACCGATGGTGCCGGGCGGAGGTTGCCGGGTCGTTGCGCGAGGGTCACAGGCGTTTTCCGCCACCTCACGGCGGGGGTGGGGGCGGTGTGCGTACGCCGGCGCGGCCCTCTCCCCCGCCGGTGTCGGGCGCCACAAACCGGGGCGGCCGGCGAACCTTTGCGGCATCCCGGTCGTCAGGTGAGGTGGGGGCAGGTGGCGCGGACGGCGCGAGGGGCAGAGGAACGACAGGGGGTTCTGGTGCGCGGAAAGAAGAACGGCGGGAGCGGGGCGGCGGGCGAGAGACGGACGGGGCGCGGGCGGTGGCCGCAGGGGCTCCGGCTGTCGGCGCGGCCCGCCCGGCGGTTGTCGGCGCGGCCCGCCGGGCGGCTGGTGCCGGAGGGGTTCGCCTCGCGGCTGCGGAAGCGGTTCGCTCTGCGGGGGCCGAAGGGGTTCGCTGTGCGGGTGCCGGAGCGGTTGGCTCTGCGGGGGCCGAAGGGGTTCGCTCTGCGGGTGCCGGAGCGGTTGGCTCTGCGGGGGCCGAAGGGGTTCGCTCTGCGGGTGCCGGAGCGGTTCGCTCTGCGGCTGCCCCGCACCCGGCGGGTGCAACGGCGGCTGGTGCAGGGGCTGGTGGCCGCCTGTGTGCTGGCCCTGGTGCCCGCGACCTGGATGCGGCTGGAGGCCGGCGACCGGGTGGGCACGACGGCCGAGGCTCCGGCGCGGGAGGTCGCCGTGGTGTTCGGCGCCGGGCTCTGGAAGGGCCGCCCGACCCCGTACCTCGCGCACCGGCTGGACGCGGCGGCCGAGCTGTACCGCACGGGGAAGGTGAAGGTCGTCCTGGTCACCGGGGACAACAGCCGCGTGGAGTACGACGAGCCGGACGCGATGCGTACGTATCTCACCGGGCGCGGGGTGCCGGACGAGCGGATCGTGAGCGACTACGCCGGGTTCGATTCCTGGGACTCCTGCGTCCGGGCCAAGAAGATCTTCGGGGTCGACCGGGCGGTGCTGGTGAGCCAGGACTTCCACATCCACCGGGCGGTCACCCTGTGCCGGTCGGCCGGGATCGACGCGTACGGCGTCGGGGTCGACGAGCCACGGGACGCCACCTGGTACTACGGCGGCGCCCGGGAGCTGGCGGCCTCGGGCAAGGCCGCGCTGGACGCCCTGCTCCGGCCCGACCCGCGTTTCCTGGGGCCGGAGGAGCAGGGCGTGGCGGAAGCGCTGGCCGCGGGGGCGCGCTGAACGGGCCCGCCCGAAGCAGGGAACCCTCGCTCGGGACGAACCCGGCACCACCACTCCCCGCCGCAGAAGAGGTCGCCGCTCCCCACCGCCAGGGTTCCGTCCTCAATCGCCGGACGGGCTTGGACGGAGCCCGCCGGCCGCGCCCCCCAGGGCGTGACACCTAGGAGCCGCCCCCCGCGCGTCCGGTGGTCCACCGTCCCTCGGGGATGAGGACGCCGCCGGTCCGCAGCGAGCGGGTGACGGCGGTCGCGGCTAGGTAGACCCAGGCCTGCACGGATCCCCCGGACGCCCCGGGCTCCCCGAGCTCCCCGAGCTCCCCGAGCTCCCCGAGCTCCCCGGCCTCCGCCGCCCGCGCCGGCAGCTCGACCTCGCGGACGACGCGTTCGTACAGGTTGCGCGGGTGGCCGGGGCCGAGGAACTCCTCCAGGTGGTCCAGCAGCCCGAGCAGTTCCCCGTACACCCCGGGCGCGGCGACGAGCAGGGTGCCGTGGACGCGGCCGTGGCCCTCGATCGCGTACGGGTAGCCGGGGCCTTCGTAGAGGAGGGCCCGGGGCAGCACGGCCGGCCGCTCCCCCGCCGTACGGCCCCGGAGGAACAGGTCGTGGTTGGGTTCGCCCGGCAGCAGCGTCCCGTATACGAAGAAGGGCAGTTCGGCGGCGACGGGGCCGCCGGGGGCGGTCGTGGTCATGGCCGCCGTCACAGGGCTGCCGGGGGCGCCGTCTCCGCCGTCACCCAGCCGAGGTAGCCGGCACTGCCCCGGATCACCGGCAGGGCGATGATCTCCGGCGTCTCGTAGTCGTGCTCCCGCTGGAGGTGTTCCTCCAGTTCGTCGTAGCGTTCCGCCGTCGTCTTGAAGAGCACCTGCCACTCCTCGGTCGTCTCGATGGCGTTCTGCCACCGGTAGACGGAGGTGACGGGGGCGGAGATCTGCGCGCAGGCCGCCAGCCTGGCCTCCACCGCCGACCGGGCCAGGGCGTCGGCCTTGTCCTCGCTGTCGGTCGTGGTCAGTACGGTCAGCCATGCCGGCGGCGCTGTCATCGTCGGTCTCCTCGGAGTACGGCGGGCTCTTTGCCCGTGGGCCTTCGATGCGATTGTCGGCCCACAGCGGGTCAGGCGCCGTACGGACGGAGATTCCGGGCGTCGCGCAGGGCGGTACCCCACCACACCAGCTGGTCCAGCAGGGTCTTGGCCGCCGCGTCGGCGGGCTCCGGGTCCAGATGGCGTCCTCGGTCGTCGAAGAGGGCGCCGGCGTTGTGGAAGGACACGGTGTCGCGGACGGTGACGGTGTGCAGTTCGGCGAAGACCTGCCGGAGCTGTTCGACGGCCCGCAGCCCGCCGGAGATGCCGCCGTAGCTGACGAAGGCGACGGGTTTGGCCTGCCATTCCGCACTGTGCCAGTCGATGAGCGTTTTCAGCGGTGCGGGGAACGAGTGGTTGTACTCGGGGGTGAGGACGACGAAGGCGTCGGCCGCCGCGAGCCGGGCGGAGACCGCGCCGAGCCGCGCCGCCTCCTCGGGCCCGGGGCGGAAGGTGATCGCGGTGGGGAGGTCGGCCTCGGCGACGTCGACCAGGTCGGTCTCGATGCCGGGGTGGCTCGCGGCGCGGGCCAGGAACCAGTCGGCGACGACGGGTCCGAAGCGGCCGTCGCGGTTGCTGCCGAGGATGACGGCCACCTTGAGGGGGGCGGGCACGGCGGCGGCGGGCCCGGTGGGCGACGTGGATGACGTGGATGACGTGGGTGAGGTGGATGACGTGGATGACGTGGGTGAGGTGGATGACGTGGATACGGCTGCGATGTCCATGGCGTCGAGCTTTCTCCCTCAACCATGGTTGAGGTCAAGCGCGCCCGTCCGGAGCCTGGCCGATCCGGGTCCGGACGGCCCGCCTACGGTGGCCGCATGACGACGCACCGGCCGGACACGCCTCTGCCCCACATCGAGTTCGACGGCCGCCCGGCCGCCGAGGAGGACCTGCGGATCCCCGCGCTGTACGGCTACGGCCACTTCACCGCCATGCAGGTGCGGAACGGCAGGGTGCGGGGCCTCGGACTGCATCTCGCCCGGCTGGACGCCGCGAACCGGGAGCTGTTCGACCTGCCGGTGGACGGCGACCGGGTGCGGGAGCTGATCCGGCACGCCCTGGACGGGGCGGGGCTGCGGGACGCCTCGGTGCGGGTGAACGGCTATCTGCCGCCCGGCGCGACGCACACGACCCTGATGGTGACGGTCCGGGAGCCCGCCGCACGGCCGGGCGGGGCCCGGAGCCTGATGTCGGTGCCGTACGCGCGCACGGCCCCGCACATCAAGCGGCCGGGCGAGTTCGGGCAGACGTACTACGGGATCCTGGCGGGGCGGGCGGGGTTCGACGAAGCGCTGCTGACCACGCCGGGTGGAGTGGTGACCGAGGGGGCGATCACCAACATCGGCTTCTGGGACGGGAGTGCGGTGGTGTGGCCCGACGCCCCGGCCCTCACAGGCATCACGATGACTCTGCTGGAGCAGGGACTCGAGCGGGCCGGACGGCCGTCGGCGCGCCGCCCGGTGACGCTGGAGGGCCCGGGCGGAGTGGGCCGCTATCCGGCCGCCTTCGTCTGCAACTCGCAGGGCATCGCACCGGTGCGGCGGATCGACGACACCGCGTTCGCGGTCGACGAGGAGCTGATGAGGGAGTTGGGCGCGGTGTACGACGGCACTCCGGAGGACGTCGTGTGAGACACCCGCGCGGGAGGACGGGGCGACGCGCCGCGCGAGAGGTCGAGAAGGCTCCCGCGCGGGAGGGCGTCCCCGCGCGGGAGGGCGGGGTCGCCCGCCCCGGCCGTGCCGGACCATGGGTGCATGCAGATCCATATCGAGGCATCGCCCCTCCCCGGCCGCGACTGCGGACCGGACAGCGACTTCCCCGGGTACGCGAACATCCACGTCGGCGTCCAGCGCAAGGACCGGCCGGACGAATTGCTCGACCCGCACCCCGGGGACGCCCCCTCCGCCTCGTGGGTGCTCGACTGCACGGCCACCGCGACGGCGGACGGGATCGAGGTGTCGGGGCCGTACGTCCAGAACCGGCTGGGCGGGCGGTTCGTCTATCTGTCGTGGGGCACGGTGGACGACGCCGGGGTCTTCACCATGTTCCGGCGCGCCAAGCTGATGTTCGACGACATCGACCCGGACGTCCTCGAAGCCGCCGCGCGCTCCGGGCACCTCACCGGGCGGCTCGGACTGACCGACGCCAAGGGGCAGCCGCTGTGCGCCCGGGTGCGCCCGCCCCAGATCGTCTGGAGCGCCACGGGCGGGGCCTGAGGGGTCGGAAGCGGCCCGGGCACCGGGAGCGGCCAGTACCGGGCACCGGGCCGGAAGCGGGAGCGCCCGGATGCGGATCCGACACCGCCCCCTCCGGTCCAAGGGGGGGATGGACCGGAGGGGGCGGGTGCCGTGGGGGCGGGGGATCCGTCCCGTGGGGGGTGTCATGCGTGTGCCCGGGGCCGACCAGGCCATACATGTGAGCTACGTCACATTCACCTGCGCGCCTCACCCGATCGGCACCCGGACCGGCAGCACGGACCGAACGGCCCAGCCGCACCGCCGCGACCTGCGGTGATCCACTCCGGCAAGGGTGCCGCGCCGGTCCGTACGGGTGAAAGCTGACCTCGCGTCAGAAGGCGTGGCGGGCCCGGCGCCCGTTGGCTCGGGGACAGGACACACCCGCTCGCGCCGTCTGCCCGGAGGATCCCCCATGCGCAGTCCTGCCCGCCTTGTGACCGGCACCGTCGGTGCCGCGTTCACCGTCATCGCGTTCGGTCTCACCGCCGCCGCTCCGTCCGCGTACGCGGGCGACTTCGGCCGTCTGGAGATCACCCCGTCGACCGCGGCACCCGGTGCCACCGTCACCGTGAACACCACCGCCTGCGGGAAGAAGGGCTCGGGCATCGGCGATGCGAACTCCCTGGACGCCGGGGACTTCGAGATGCGCCCCGGCACCCACAAGGAGGTCGTGGTCGGCAAGTTCACCGTGCCGCACGACACCCGGCCGGGCACCTACGAGATCATCGTCTCCTGCGACAACGGCAAGGACGCGGTCGGTGATCTGGAAGTGATCGGCGGCGGCAAGCACGAGAAGCCCATCCACGACCGCCCGTCCGGCCATGTGCGGACCGGGGTCGGCGGCAGCGTCGAACCGAACTCCACGCAGGTCGCCCTCGGCGTCGGCGTGATCGGCCTGGCCGCCGTCGGCGGACTGTGGCTGCTGCGCCGCCGCACCGAGGGCGCCGAAGGAAGCTGAACCGCCGCTTCCCCCCTGACCGGACGGGGCGCGTCCCCGAGCGCGCCCCGTCCGCCCCGGACCACCGACCGAGGACGACGCCGTGTCACCGAGCGCGCAGAAGGCCAAGGGCTGGCTGGTGGGCATCGCCGTGCTGTGCGGCATCTGGCTCGTCCAGAACGGCCCCGGCGGCCAGCTGATCCCGCCTCAGCCCTCCAGCGCCCAGGCCTTCGCCGCCGGGCCCCAGCTCCAGCCCGGCTCCCCGGTCGCCGAACCGATGAACCCCTCCGAGCCGGTCCGCATCCGCATCCCGAGCATCGAGGTGGACGCGCCGATGACGCGGCTGGGGCTGGCCGCCGACGGCAGCCTCGACGTACCGCCGGACGAGGACCGCAACCTCGCGGGCTGGTACGAGGGCGGCGTCCCGCCCGGCGCGCGGGGCACCGCGATCGTCGCGGGGCACGTGGACAACGCGGACGGCCCGTCCGTCTTCTACGCCCTGGGGGCCCTGACCAAGGGGACCGGGGTCGAGGTGGTCCGCAAGGACGGGCGCACGGCCGTCTTCTCGATCGACGCCATCGAGGTCTACGACAACGACGACTTCCCCGACCAGCGCGTCTACGGCGACTCGCCGCACGCGTCGCTCCGGCTGATCACCTGCGGCGGCGGCTTCTCGAAGGAGACCGGCTACCAGGGCAATGTGGTGGCGTACGCGCACCTCACCGAGGTGCGCTGAGTACGAGGTCCTGCGGCCGTCACGCGTTCCACTGGTCGAAGCCCAACTTGGCGACCAGCGAGAACACCACGGTCAGCAGCACCACGCGGACGAAGCCGCTGCCCCGGCTCAGCGCCATCCGGGCCCCGATCATCCCGCCCGCCAGGTTGAAGACCGCCATCACGGCCGCGAGCTGCCACAGCACGGTGCCCTGGTACGCGAACATCGCCAGCGCCCCCGCGTTGGTGCACACGTTGACGATCTTCGCGGTGGCCGACGCGGTCACCAGGTCCAGGTGGAGCACGGCGCTCAGGGCCAGCACCAGGAAGGTGCCGGTGCCCGGCCCGAACAGCCCGTCGTAGAAGCCGATACCGCCGCCGACCAGCACGATCGCCGTGACGACCCGGGCCCGGGCGACCGGCCGGTCGGTGCCGTCGCCCGCCGCCGCAGTGCCGAAGGAAGGGCGCAGCAGCACGAAGGCCGCGACCCCCAGCAGCACGACCATGATCACCGGGCGGAGCACCTCGCTGCTGATCCCGGCGGCGAAGAACGCCCCGGTCATCGACCCGGCGAGCGCCATCAGCCCGACCCGCACCGCCAGCCCCACCCTTACCGGGGCTTTGCGCAGGAAGGTGACAGCCGCGCCCGAGGTGCCCACGATCGCGACGGCCTTGTTGGTGCCGAGCACCTGGGCCGCCGGGACGTTGGGCAGGCCGAGCAGCAGCGCGGGCAGGAGCAGCAGTCCGCCGCCGCCCACCACCGCGTCGATCCACCCCGCGGCGGCCGCGGCGAGGCAGAGGAGCACCAGTGTGGTCAGGGTTATGTCAGGCACGACCCGACATTAGACGCCTGTCGTCCCCTCCCTCCTCCCGGTCCCCCTACCCCTCACAGGGCCCCGGCGCCGTCGCTGAGCGCAAGGTTCCGCCCGGGAAACAGGCGGGATGCGGCCGGGTAACACCTCCCGCCCACGCTCGGGGCATGAGGACAACCGACGGAGGCCACTGAGATGCCGGAGCCCACCACCCCGCACGCCCTGGCGCACAGCACCCCGAACGCCCAGGCGCACACCACCGTTCCGACGATCGTGGTCGTCGGGCACGGCATGGTCGGCCAGCGGTTCCTGGAGGCCCTCGCCGACCGCGGGCTGACCCCGGCGGCCGGCGCCGCCCGGGTCGTCGTGCTCTGCGAGGAGCCCCGCCCCGCCTACGACCGGGTGCGGCTCACCTCGTACTTCGACGGGCGGAGCCCCGAGGACCTCTCCCTGGTGGAGGCGGACTTCATGGACCGGCACGGCATCGAGCTGTACGTCGGCGACCCGGCGACGGGCGTCGACCGGGCGGGGCGGACGGTGACCGCGCGGTCCGGGGCGGTGTTCCCGTACGACACGCTGGTGCTGGCGACGGGCTCGTACCCCTTCGTGCCGCCGGTGCCGGGGAAGGACGCCCGGGGCTGCTTCGTGTACCGGACGATCGAGGACCTGCTCGCGATCGAGGAGTACGCGAAGGGCGCGGCCACCGGTGCGGTGGTCGGCGGCGGGCTGCTCGGTCTGGAGGCGGCCGGGGCGCTGAAGGGGCTCGGGCTGTCCACCCATGTGGTGGAGTTCGCGCCTCGGCTGATGCCGGTCCAGGTGGACGAGGGCGGGGGCGCGGCGCTCCTGCGCACGATTCTGGACATGGGCCTCGCGGTGCACACGGGGGTGGGTACGCAGGAGGTGCTGGCGGGCGCGGACGGCGCGGTGACCGGAATGGCCCTCTCCGACGGCTCCTCGCTCGACGTCGATCTGGTGGTCTTCTCGGCGGGCGTGCGGCCCCGGGACCAGTTGGCCCGGGAGTGCGGTCTGGCCGTCGGGGAACGCGGCGGGATCGTCGTGGACGAGGAGTGCCGGACGTCGGACCCGGCGGTGTTCGCGATCGGCGAGTGCGCGCTGGCCGCCGACGGCCGGGTGTACGGGCTGGTGGCGCCGGGCTACGAGATGGCGCAGGCGGCGGCCGAGGTGATCGCGGGCGGCCGGTCCGCGTTCACGGGGGCGGACCTGTCGACGAAGCTGAAGCTGCTCGGCGTGGACGTGGCCTCGTTCGGCGACGCGCACGGGGCGGCCGACGGTGCGCTCGACGTCGTGTACTCCGACGCCCGGTCGGGGGTCTACAAGAAGCTGGTGATCGGGCGGGACGGGACGCTGCTGGGCGGGGTGCTGGTCGGGGACGCGGACCAGTACGGCACGCTGCGGCCGATGACGGGCACGGTGCTGCCGGTCGCCCCGGAGCAGCTGGTGCTGCCGGCCGGGGCGGGCGGCCCGGTGGCGCTCGGCCCCTCCGCACTGCCGGACGAGGCGGTGATCTGCTCCTGCCACAACGTGACCAAGGGCGCGATCTGCGGGCACACCACGCTGCCCGAGGTGAAGAAGTGCACCAAGGCCGGTACGGGATGCGGCAGTTGTCTCAAGGTGATCGGGCAGCTGATGCCGCCTCCGGCGGACGCGGGGCTGTGCGGCTGCTTCCCGTACAGCCGCAGCGAGCTGTACGAGATCGTCCGCACCCTGGAGGTCACCTCCTTCGCCTCCCTGCTCGACTCGCACGGCCGCGAGGAGGCGCGGGGCGGGGACGGCTGCGAGGTCTGCAAGCCGACCGTCGGCTCGGTCATCGCCTCGCTCGCGCCGACCGTGGGCGCGAGCGGCTATGTGCTGGACGGCGAGCAGGCGGCGCTCCAGGACACCAACGACCACTTTCTGGCCAACCTCCAGCGCAACGGGTCGTATTCGATCGTGCCGCGCATCCCCGGCGGTGAGATCACCCCGGAGAAGCTCATCGTCATCGGCGAGGTGGCCCGCGACTTCGGCCTCTACACGAAGATCACCGGCGGCCAGCGCATCGACCTCTTCGGCGCCCGGGTCGACCAGCTGCCGCTGATCTGGACCCGCCTGGTGGACGCGGGCTTCGAGTCCGGGCACGCGTACGGGAAGTCGCTGCGCACGGTGAAGTCCTGTGTCGGGCAGACCTGGTGCCGCTACGGCGTGCAGGACTCCGTGAGGATGGCGATCGACCTGGAGCTGCGCTACCGGGGCCTGCGCTCCCCGCACAAGCTGAAGTCGGCGGTCTCCGGGTGTGCCCGCGAGTGCGCGGAGGCCCGGGGCAAGGACTTCGGGATCATCGCCACCGCCCAGGGGTGGAATCTCTACGTCGGCGGCAACGGCGGGGCCACCCCGCGCCACGCGGACCTGCTGGCCCAGGACCTCTCCGACGCCGAACTGGTGCGGCTGATCGACCGGTTCCTCATGTTCTACATCCGTACCGCCGACCGCCTGGAGCGCACCTCGGCCTGGCTGGAGCGGATCGACGGCGGCCTGGAGCACGTCCGGGACGTGGTCGTCCACGACTCGCTGGGGCTCTGCGAGGAGCTGGAGCGGATGATGGCCGACCATGTCGCCGGCTACCGCGACGAGTGGGCCGAGACCATCAACGACCCGGAGCGGCTGCGGCGTTTCGTCACCTTCGTCAACGCCCCCGACGCCCCCGACCCCTCGGTGAGGTTCGTTCCGGAGCGGGACCAGATCAAGCCGGATCTGGAGCTGCTCGCGGGGCCCGTGCTCGCCGTCCGCACCCTCGAAGGGACCGCCTCCTGATGACCACCGCGACGATCACGACAGCGCAGGACACCGGCTGCGTCCGGCTCGCCCACGGGAAGGACTGGCTGACGGTCTGCGACCGGGCCCTGCTGATCCCCGGGCGGGGAGTGGCGGTGCTGCTGCCGGACGGGGACCAGGCGGCCGTCTTCATGGACCGGGCCGGCCGGGTGTACGCGATCGGCAACCGGGACCCGTTCACCGGGGCGTACGTCCTCTCGCGCGGCCTGCTCGGCTCGGCGGGCGGGCGGCCGTTCGTGGCCTCGCCGCTGCTGAAGCAGCGCTTCGACCTGGCGACGGGCGCGTGCCTGGACGACGACGTGGCGGCGGTGCCGGTCTTCCCCGTACGGGCGGACTGACCGCCCGGCCTCGGGGGCGGCCAGGTCGCGGGAGTGACCGACCGGCTGCGGGACGCGGCCTGTGCAACTCCTCCGTCGCCCGTTCACCCGCGCTTGACGCTCCGTCAACGCACGTCTCCTACAGTCCTGACGCGCGACCCGCCGGTCCGTCCGGGGCGGCGGGCCCACTCTCATGCGTGGAGTGATCGTGGAACGTCGGACCTTCTTGCGCACCGCGGTGATCGGCAGCTCGGCGGCCGCCTTCGGCGGCACGCTGTGGCGGGGCGCCGCCTTCGCCGACCCGGCCCAGCCGGCCCCCGGCCCGTACGGCGCGCTCCAGGCCGCCAACGGCAACGGCATCCAACTGCCCAGCGGCTTCACCAGCCGCATCGTCGCCCGCTCCGGGCAGACCGTGCCCGGCACCTCCTACCGCTGGCACAGCGCGCCCGACGGCGGGGCGACGTACGCCGACGGCTCGGGCTGGATCTACGTCTCCAACGCCGAGGTGTCCCCGAGCAGCGGGGGCGGGGCGAGCGCGGTGAGGTTCGACTCCTCGGGGACGGTGACGTCCGCGTACCGCATCCTGGGCAGTACGAACAACAACTGCGCGGGCGGCGCCACCCCGTGGAAGACCTGGCTGTCCTGCGAGGAGGTCACTCGCGGGTATGTGTACGAGACCGACCCCTGGGGCGTCAACGCGGCGGTGCGGCGTCCGGCGATGGGCCGCTTCAAGCACGAGGCCGCCGCCGCCGACCCCGACCACGGGTACGTCTACCTCACCGAGGACGAGAGCGACGGCCGCTTCTACCGCTTCCGGCCCACCATCTGGGGGAACCTGTCGAGCGGCACGCTCCAGGTGCTGGTCGCGGGCACGGCAACCTCGGGGCCGGTGACGTGGGCGAACGTGCCGGATCCGGCCGGCTCCTCCACCCAGACCCGGCACCAGGTGTCCGGGGCGAAGGTGTTCAACGGCGGTGAGGGCTGCTTCTACGCGGCGGGCACCTGCTGGTTCACCACCAAGGGCGACAACCGGGTGTGGGCGTACGACGCGAACACCTCGTCGATCTCGCTCGCCTACGACGACTCACTGGTGTCGGGCGGCTCGGCCCCGCTGACCGGCGTGGACAACGTCATGCGGTCCGGGTCCGGGGACCTCTACGTCGCGGAGGACGGCGGGAACATGGAGATCTGCCTGATCACGCCGGACGACACGGTGGCCCCGTTCCTGCGGATCACCGGCCAGTCCGGCTCGGAGATCACCGGGCCCGCGTTCTCGCCGGACGGCAGCCGGCTCTACTTCTCCTCGCAGCGCGGGACGAGCGGTAGCTCCTCCGGGGGCATCACCTACGAGGTGAAGGGGCCCTTCCGCAGCTGACGCGGAAGCCCCGCGTGCGCCGGCGCCCGTCCGCCGGCCCGGCGCACGTCCCGCGGCTCAGCCCTGGCCCCCGGCGGCGGCGGCCGGGTCCATCCAGATGACCTCCCAGATGTGGTGGTCGGGGTCCTGGAAGGAGCGGCCGTACATGAAGCCGAGGTCCTGCGTCTCGCCCGCCGGGGAGCCGCCGGAGGCCAGGGCGACGTCCGCCAGCCGGTCGACCTCCTCGCGGCTGTCGCAGCTCAGGGCCAGGATGACCTCGGTGGTCTTCGAGGCGTCGGCGACATCCTTCTTGGTGAAGTCCTTGAAGCGCGGTTCGGTCATCAGCATGGCGAAAATGGTGTCGCTGATGACCAGACAGGCCGTCTTGTCGTCGCTGAACGCCGGGTTGAAGCCGTAGCCGAGCTTCTCGAAGAAGCCCTTGGTGGTCTCCAGGTCCTTCACCGGCAGGTTCACGAAGATCATCTGAGCCATGGTCGTTTCCTCTTCCTCTGTCCCGTGGCGCCCGCGGTGGTCCGTCCGGCGCCTTCGATGGTTGGACGGCGGGGCCGCGCAGAACTCATCGGCGTACGGCAGAAGATTTGCACGGCCCACTGACAACGCCCCCCGACAACGGCCCCGGACAGCGGCCGCCTAGGGCAGGGCGAGCGGGGCGCCGCCGCGCAGGAGGGAGCCGCCGAGCGGGGTCAGCGTGTGCAGGACCGAGCTGCCGTGGCGCAGCGTCAGGACCAGACCCGCCTCGCGCAGCACGGAGGCGTGCTGGCTCGCGGAGGCCAGCGACACTCCGGCCCGGCGGGCGAGCTCGCTGGTGGTGCAGCCGTTGCCGATGGAGGAGAGGACGGCCGAGCGGGTGTGGCCGACGAGCCGGCCGAGCCAGGGTCCCGGCTCGGCGAAGACCGGGGCTCCGGGGTTGGCCACCGGGTAGACGAGCACCGGCGGGAGCGACGGGTCGCGGTAGACCACGGGGGCGCCCCGGCAGAAGAAGGACGGCTGGAGCAGCAGCCCGCGACCGTCCAGGTGCAGGTCGCGGTCGAACGGGTAGTCCGCCTCCAGCACGGGCGGACGCCACCGGATCATCGGCGGCAGCGCGGCCAGGAGCCCGTCCGCCCCGCCGTCCAGCAGGGCCCGGCCGCGGACGGCCCGGTCCGCCTCGACGCTGGCCCGGATGTGCGGCCAGTAGGGCTCCACGGCCGCGTGGTGGTAGCTGCGGAGCGCCCCGATGAGCCGGGCGAGCGGCTCGGCACGGCCCTCCATGAGCGCGGCGGGCAGCGCCGCGCTCGCTCTGCCCGCTCCGGGGTCCTGTTGACGCGGGCCGGCGGACAGGCCGGCCCGCTGCCGTATCCGCCCGGCGGCCAGCAGCTCCAGCTCCGCGTGGACGCGGTCGGCGGGAGTGTCGCGCAGCGCCTCCATTCCGACGTCGAGCCCGAAAGGCTCGGCGCCCTCCTGGGAGGGCGTCAGGAAATCGGGGAAATAGCCGCGGGGCGGGACGACCGCCGCCAGCAGCTGTGCTTCACCATTCAACCGCGCCCGGGATTCCGAACGCCATTTTCCGAACACCGTCGAAGCACGCCGGTCCCTGATCCGGTGAAAACTGAGAATGGTTTCCCACAGCGCGTCCGGCCTCGTGGCCATCCGCACCCGCGAAAGGTCCAGCCTGGACACATGGATACGCAGCACTACTCCCCCACCTGTTGCATCCGCAATTGCCCCCACCAAAGGGTATGCGGACCGTCACAGGAGGTCACCACGGGGTTTCGGCCAGAAGTGAAAGGTCTCGCCCCGTTCCGCTCCAGCCGAAAAGCTGTACGGCGTCGGGTACGCATCCGGTGCCCACCGGATGAGCACGTGAAGGCCGTGGGGGGCTTTGTGTGTTCGGCGGCGGTGGGCGACGGTGCGGCTCCGTACCCGACGGGGGTAAGCCGGGTGCGGTCCATGGGTGGGGATCCATGGACCGCACCCCGGTCCCCCGGCCCGTCACCCGAATTTCTTTGCGCATTAAACGAAGCAATGTGCTCTGCGCCACATTCTTCGCGCGGCATTCGGTGCGCGCTTCTGACGACTTCCCCGTATCGCCGGTCATTTCCGCACACGCCACTTCCGTACCGCCGGACCCTTCCGGTCAGCCGGTCACTCCCCGTCAGCCGGTCACTTCCGGTCCGCCGGCCCCCTCCCGTCGGCGCACGGCGAAGCGGCGGCACCCCCGCACAGGGTGCCGCCGCTTCTGGGCGGGGCCTTCGAGGCCGTGGTCGGTGGGCAGGGCTGTTCGTGCAGCCCTGCCCATGAGGTCGGAGGCTGTTCGTGCAGCCCCGACCGGTGGGTCCGGGCCGTCCCTGCGGCCCCGACCCGGTGAGTCCGGATCAGCGGCTGTCACTGCCCCGGGACTCGGCTGCGGCCCGGCCGGCCTCTAGGCGGGCGACCGGGATCCGGAACGGCGAGCAGGACACGTAGTCCAGGCCCACCTCGTGGAAGAAGTGCACGGACTCGGGGTCGCCGCCGTGCTCGCCGCAGACGCCGAGCTTGAGGTCCGGGCGGGTGGCCCGGCCGGCCTCGACGGCGCTGCGGACCAGCGCGCCGACGCCGTCCTTGTCGATCGTCTCGAACGGGGAGACCCCGAAGATGCCCTTCTCCAGGTACGCGGTGAAGAACGAGGCCTCCACGTCGTCGCGGGAGAAGCCCCACACCGTCTGGGTCAGGTCGTTCGTGCCGAAGGAGAAGAACTGCGCGGCCTCGGCGATCTGGCC
The DNA here is from genome assembly GCF_028747205.1 of Streptomyces sp. CA-278952. Lineage (NCBI taxonomy): Bacteria > Bacillati > Actinomycetota > Actinomycetes > Kitasatosporales > Streptomycetaceae > Streptomyces > Streptomyces sp. CA-278952. The sequence continues at coordinate 5,678,316 of NZ_CP112880.1, read as the reverse complement.
CGCCGTCAGCGCGGCGCGCGGCAGTTCGATCATGGTGCCGATGGTCAGCTTGAGGTCGGTGCCGGTGGCCGCCTGGACCTCGGCGATGACCCGGTCGGCCTCCTCGCGGACGATCTCCAGCTCCTGGACCGTGCCGACGAGCGGGATCATGATCTCGGGGCGCGGGTCGCCCTTGGCGTTCTTGCGCTGGGCGGCGGCCTCGGCGATGGCCCGCACCTGCATCGCGAACAGACCGGGGATGACCAGGCCCAGGCGCACCCCGCGCAGCCCCAGCATCGGGTTCTGCTCGTGCAGCTTGTGCACCGCCTGGAGCAGGCGCAGGTCGTTCTCATTGGCGTCCTTGCGGGACTCGGCGAGCGCGACGCGGACCGACAGCTCGGTGATGTCGGGAAGGAACTCGTGCAGCGGCGGGTCGAGGAGGCGGACGGTGACGGGCAGCCCGTCCATCGACTCGAACAGCTCGATGAAGTCGGCCTTCTGGAGCGGGAGAAGAGCCGCCAGCGCACTCTCGCGCTCGTCGTCGGTATCCGCGAGGATCAGCTTCTCGACCATCTCGCGGCGCTCGCCGAGGAACATGTGCTCGGTGCGGCACAGGCCGATGCCCTGGGCGCCGAAGCGGCGGGCCCGCAGGGCGTCCTCGGCGTTGTCGGCGTTGGCCCGCACGCGCAGCCGGCGTACCCGGTCCGCGTACGCCATGATCCGGTGCACGGCGGCGACCAGTTCGTCGGCGTCGTCGGCCCCGGCGTGCATCCGGCCCTCGAAGTACTCGACGACCGGGGACGGCACGACGGGTACCTCGCCCAGGTAGACCTTGCCGGTGGAGCCGTCGATGGAGACGAGGTCGCCCTCCTCGATGACCCGGCCGCCGACCGTCATCCGGCGTCGCTTGGTGTCGACCTCCAGGTCCTCGGCGCCGCAGACACAGGTCTTGCCCATGCCGCGCGCCACGACCGCCGCGTGCGAGGTCTTGCCGCCGCGCGAGGTCAGGATGCCCTCGGCGGCGATCATGCCTTCGAGGTCGTCGGGGTTGGTCTCGCGGCGGATCAGGATGACCTTCTCGCCGGAGCGGGACCACTTGATCGCGGTGTACGAGTCGAAGACGGCCTTGCCGACCGCGGCGCCCGGGGACGCGGCGATGCCCCGGCCGAGCAGCTCGGTCTTCGCCTCGTCGTCGAAGCGCGGGAACATCAGCTGGGCGAGCTGGGCGCCGTTGACCCGCTGGAGGGCCTCGGCCTCGTCGATCAGGCCCTGGTCCACGAGCTGGGTGGCGATCCGGAAGGCGGCGCCGGCGGTGCGCTTGCCGACCCGGGTCTGGAGCATCCAGAGCTGGCCGCGCTCGATGGTGAACTCGATGTCGCAGAGATCCTTGTAGTGGTTCTCCAGGGTCTCCATGATCTGCATGAGCTGGTCGTACGACTTCTTGTCGATCGACTCCAGGTCGGCGAGCGGCACCGTGTTGCGGATGCCGGCGACGACGTCCTCGCCCTGCGCGTTCTGGAGGTAGTCGCCGTAGACGCCCTGGTGGCCGCTGGCCGGGTCACGGGTGAAGGCGACGCCGGTACCGGAGTCGGGGCCCAGGTTGCCGAAGACCATCGAGCAGACGTTGACGGCCGTGCCGAGGTCGCCCGGGATGCGCTCCTGCCGGCGGTAGAGCTTGGCCCGGTCGGTGTTCCACGAGTCGAAGACCGCGTTTATGGCCAGGTCCATCTGCTCCCGGGCGTCCTGCGGGAACGCGCGCCCGGCCTCGGACTCGACGATCTTCTTGAACTGCTTGACGAGCTTCTTGAGGTCGGCCGCGGCGAGGTCGGTGTCGACCGTGACCTTCTTCGCGTCCTTCGCCGCCTCCAGCGCCTCCTCGAAGAGGTCGCCGTCGACCCCGAGGACGGTCTTGCCGAACATCTGGATGAGCCGGCGGTAGGAGTCCCAGGCGAAGCGCTCGTCGCCGGACTGGGTGGCGAGACCGGCCACGGAGTCGTCGGAGAGGCCGATGTTCAGGACCGTGTCCATCATGCCCGGCATGGAGAACTTGGCGCCGGAGCGGACGGAGACCAGCAGCGGGTCGTCGGCCTGGCCGAGCCGCTTGTCCATGCGCTCCTCCAGCGCGTTGAGGTGCGCACTCACCTCGTCGCGCAGCGCGGTCGGCGCGTCTCCGCTGTCCAGGTAGACCTTGCAGGCCTCGGTGGTGATCGTGAAGCCCGGAGGGACGGGCAACCCGAGGTTGGTCATCTCGGCGAGGTTCGCACCCTTGCCGCCCAGAAGGTCCTTCAGATCCTTGTTGCCCTCGGTGAAGTCGTAGACGAACTTCTGGGGATCTTTGTTTTCCGACACGGGTCTCGACTCCTCGAGGACGCGGTGGCTGCCCTGACGGCGAGGAACATACCCAGATCGAAGGTGGATGGGTACGTCCACTTGGTCGTCATACGGCCGCAACCACCCGTCCGCCCGCAGATCGAAAGGTTCGCCCGACCGAAGCACCTGACGCTCCGCCTTCACCTCCTGAATGCGACATGGCCGAAACTTGACCGTAGCCGCTCTCCTGAGCGGGTGACTCACCAGATGAGTTCACCTTTCGAATCCACCAGGGTGGCACTGAGTGCCACGTCTTCCAGAAGTGCACCCATGCTGAAATCGCTCATCTGAGCGCAACCCTGATCAAGGGTGGCGCGAATCACGCCCGTTTCGGACCCCCGATTTCAGGATCCGGACGCCTCGGGCAGTCCCTGGGGACCTCGGAGGGCGTCCCCTTCCAGGCTACGGGCGAAGGTCGGCACCCGCGCGGGAACCGTCGGCGGCGGGGGCCTCACCGGCACGGAACGGCCCCGAGCCCACGCCGTGCGGTACGGGACATGGCGGTACGCGACATGGCGGCATGGCGGCATGGCGGCATGGCGGCATGGCGGCATGGCGGCATGGCGGCATGGCGGCATGGCGGCATGGCGGCATGGCGGCATGGCGGCAAGCGCGAGAGGCTCCGCCGCTTACGGAACGCGAAAGGCCTCCCCCGTACGGAACGAGGGAGGCCGCCTTCTCCGTACGGGATCAGCCGCCGGAGGTGTCCAGCTCCGCGTCGGCGCTGATGCCCGCGCAGTCGTACGGGTCCTTCAGCCAGCCGTCCGGCAGGACGACCCGGTTGTTGCCCGAGGTGCGGCCGCGCGGCCCGTCGGCGCCGTCCGGCCAGGGCTGGTCGAGGTCCAGCTCGTGCAGCTGGCTGCTCAGCTCCTCCAGCGAGGAGGTGACCGCCAGCTTCCTGCGCATCTCGGATCCGACCGCGAAGCCCTTGAGATACCAGGCCACGTGCTTACGGAAGTCGATCACGCCCCGGGTCTCGTCGCCGATCCACTCCCCCAGCAGCGTCGCGTGGCGCACCATGGCATCCGCGACCTCGCGCAGGGCGGGCGCGTGCCGTTCCGGACGCCCCTCCATGGCGTTCACCAGGTCGGCGAAGAGCCAGGGCCGGCCGAGGCAGCCGCGTCCGACGACGACGCCGTCGCAGCCGGTCTCCCGCATCATGCGCAGGGCGTCGTCGGCGCACCAGATGTCCCCGTTGCCGAGGACGGGGATCTCCGGGATGTGCTCCTTGAGCCGGGCGATGGCGTCCCAGTCGGCGGTGCCGCCGTAGTGCTGGGCGGTGGTGCGCCCGTGCAGGGCGACGGCGGTGACGCCCTCCTCGACGGCGATGCGGCCGGCGTCGAGGAAGGTGAGGTGGTCGTCGTCGATGCCCTTGCGCATCTTGATGGTGACGGGCAGGTCCCCGGCGCCCGACACGGCTTCCCTGAGGATGGCCCGCAGCAGAGGCCGCTTGTACGGGAGCGCGGAGCCGCCGCCCTTGCGGGTGACCTTGGGGACCGGGCAGCCGAAGTTCAGGTCGATGTGGTCGGCCAGATCCTCGTCGACGATCATCCGGACCGCCTTGCCGACGGTGACCGGGTCCACTCCGTACAGCTGGATCGAGCGCGGGGTCTCGGTCGCGTCGAAGTGGATGAGCTGCATGGTCTTCTCGTTGCGCTCGACCAGCGCCCGCGTGGTGATCATCTCGCTGACGAACAGCCCCTTGCCGCCGGAGAACTCCCGGCACAGGGTCCGGAACGGGGCGTTGGTGATGCCGGCCATCGGGGCCAGTACGACCGGCGGCCGCACGGTGTGCGGGCCGATGCGGAGCTGCGGGAGGGCGGGGGCGAGCGTGGTCATGGCTCCATTGTCGCGTACGCCGAGGAGGTGACCGCCTCGGCGGGGTGAGTCCGTCGGGCGCCGGGCACACCAGGAGCCCGAGGCGGGGCCCGCCTCGGGCTCGTCGGTAGCGTCCGGCTCACTCACATACTGGCGAATATGAGGCCGAGGACCATTCCGCCGACCAGGCCGACGGCACTGACCACGATGGCGACCGTGGCCAGCCGCTCGTGCCGGACGACCTTGGCGATGATGGCCATGATCAGTCCGCCCAGGGCGAAGACGATCGGCAGGAAGATCAGCCCGATCACGCCCAGGATTATCGCGATGATGCTGAAGACGTTGCCTTCGGCACCGCCACGCGGCGCACCGTGATGCCCCTGCCCGGTCGGCTGGTTGCTGTACTGCGTAGCCATCTGTCGCTCCTTCGGGACGGTCGCGCCGGAATCCGGTCTCGAAGCGGACCGGCATGCCGTTCGAGTGCCCCGAAGTCCCTTGCGTACACGGCTCTTTGCCTTACGGGGCCCGGAGCCGGGAGGCGGTGTGGCCGACGTGCGGCAGGTCCGGCGGTCAGAACGTCACCGCGTCGCGGATCAGCGGGCAGGTCATGCAGTGCCCGCCGCCCCGGCCCCGGCCCAGCTCCGCCCCGACGATGGTGATGACCTCCACCCCGGCCCGGCGCAGCAGCGCGTTGGTCTGGGTGTTGCGGTCGTAGGTGAAGACCACGCCGGGCTCCAGCGCCACCGCGTTGTTGCCGCTGTCCCACTGCTGGCGCTCCGAGGCGTAGACGTCGCCGCCCGTCTCGATCACCCTCAGCTGGGGGAGGCCGAGGGCGCGGGCCACGACCTCGGTGAACGGGGTGCTGCCCTCGTCGGTGATCTCGATCCCGGGAGCCAGGTCGGACGGCCGCAGCGAGAACGCGTGGACGCCGTCCATGATGCGCGGGTACAGCGTGACGATGTCCCGGTCCGCGAAGGTGAACACCGTGTCGAGGTGCATCGCCGAGCGCAGCTTCGGCATCCCGGCGACGATCACGTGCTCGGCCGCCCCCTGTTCGAACAGGGCCGCCGCGACCTGTGTGATGGCTTGGCGGGAGGTCCGTTCGCTCATGCCCATGAGGACGACGCCGTTGCCGACGGGCATGATGTCCCCGCCCTCGAACGTGGCCTGGCCCCACTCCTTCTCGGGGTCGCCCCACCAGACGGTGGAGCCCCGGAAGTCGGGGTGGAAGGTGTAGATCGTCTTCATGAGCAGGGTCTCGTCGCGCCGGGCGGACCAGTAGAGCGGGTTCAGCGTCACTCCGCCGTAGAGCCAGCAGGTGGTGTCACGGGTGTACAGGGTGTTGGGCAGCGGCGGCATCAGGTACTCCCGCGCCCCGGCCCCCTCGCGGGCGAGCGCCACGTACCCCGAGCGGAACGCGTCGGGGAGGTCGGCGGTGGCGAGCCCGCCGATCAGGTACTCCGCGAGCTGCCGCGGGGTCAGGGTCTCCAGGAAGGCGCGGGTGTCGTCGATCAGGCCGAGGCCCACCTCGTTGGCGGTGATCTTCCGGTCCAGGAGCCACGCCCGGGCCTCGGGCAGAGCCACGGTGGCGGCGAGCAGCTCGTGCAGTTCGACGACCTCCACGCCGCGCCCGGTGAGCTGGGCGACGAAGTCGGCGTGGTCGCGCTGGGCGTTCTCCACCCACATCACGTCGTCGAAGAGCAGGTCGCCGGAGTTGGTCGGGGTCAGCCGCCGGTGGGCCAGACCGGGGGCGCAGACCAGGACCTTGCGCAGACGTCCCACTTCGGAGTGGACGCCGAGGGCGGATGCGGGGGTGGTGCTGTTCACGGTGGGCCTTTCGCTCGGTGACGGCAGACTCGGTGACGGCAGAGGGGACGGGCGGGGGCGCGTGGAGCGAGGCTGTGCGCAAGTCGCGTAGAGCGAGGACGGGCGGGGGGCGCTCGGAGCGAGGACGGGCGGAGGTCGCGTAGAGCGAGGACGGGCGGAGGTCGCTCAGAGCTCGATCCATCCCCTGGCCAGCGCCACGACCCCCGCCACGGCGCCGGCGACCGAGACGGCGCAGATGACGGCCTCGCCCGGGGAGAAGAGCCTGCGCCCCTGTTCCTTGCGGGACTTGACGAAGAGGAAGGTGGCCGGGGCGTAGAGGATGAAGGAGACGAGGACGAACTTCAGCCCCGCCGCGTACAGCAGGAACGCGGTGTAGAGCGTGGCCACCACGGCGATCACCAGCTCGCGCCGGGTACTGCGCCCCTCCACGTCGGACCGGCCGGGCCGCCAGGCGATCCGTACCGCGAAGGCGGCGGCCAGGAGGAAGGGGATCAGGCTGAGCGCGCTGGTCAGGTCGAGGGCGAAGTTGAAGGCGTCGTCGGAGAACAGCGTCACGACCAGGACGACCTGGCTCAGGCACGTGGTCATGAGCAGCGCGGCCTCGGGCACGTCCGCCCCGGTCGACCGCCCCAGGAAGCGGGGCATGTCCTTGTCCTTCGCGGCGACGAACAGGACTTCGGCGGCCATCAGCGTCCAGGCGAGGTAGGCGCCGAGCACGGAGACGATGAGGCCCACGCTGACGAAGACCTTGCCCCAGGTGCCGACCGCCGACTCCAGCACCTCGGCCATCGAGGGCTGCCGCAGCTCGGCGATCTCGGCCATCGGCAGCAGTCCGTAACTGACGATCGTGACGGAGGCGAAGACGGAGAAGACGCTGAGGAATCCGAGGACGGTGGCCCGCCCCACGTCCTCGCGACGCTTGGCGTGGCGCGAGTAGACGCTGGCGCCTTCGACGCCGAGGAAGACGAAGACCGTCGCGAGCATCGTGCCGCGGACCTGGTTGAAGAGGGAGCCCGCGTAGTCGGCGCCGCCGAAGTTGTCCGCGAAGACCGAGGCGTCGAAGTAGAACAGCGCCAGGATCACGAAGAAGAGGATGGGCACGATCTTGGCCACGGTGACGATCCGGTTGATCGCCGCGGCTTCCTTGACGCCCCGGCGGATCAGCAGGAAGAACCCCCAGAGGCCGACCGAGGAGATCACCACCGCCGTCACGGTGTCGCCGTCGCCCAGCACGGGCGCCACCGCGCCGACCGTCGACATGATGAGCACCCAGTAGGTGACGTTGCCGACGCAGGCGCTGGCCCAGTAGCCGAAGGCGGAGAAGAAGCCGAGGTACTCGCCGAAGCCCGCTTTCGCGTACGCGTAGACCCCGGCGTCCAGGTCGGGCCGGCGGACGGCGAGCGTCTGGAAGACGAAGGCGAGCATCAGCATGCCGGTCCCGGCGACGGCCCAGGCGATCAGCGCTCCCGCGACACCGGTCTCCTGCGCGAAGCGTCGGGGCAGCGAGAACACCCCGGCGCCCACCATCGAGCCGACGACCATCGCGGTGAGCGTGAGGAGCGTCAGCTTCACCGCCGGGCGCTCCGCGGCCTGAGGTTCGGCGTGCGTCATGACGTTCCCCTGTCGATGCGGTCATCGGCCAACCAGGGAAAGCTAACAACTTTTTGGGGCAAAACACCCCATATCCTCACCGGCGGGGTGGTGCGCCGAGCCCTGCTCGCGAAGCTGAACACCACAGGTGGACCCGGCTCGTTCCGGGGTACTTCCGAGGGGACGCCCCGGTCGCAATCTCTCGCCGCCACCTCAGGTTTCCTCGATCGGTGCCATGAGAGAGGCGTCAGCGGGCAGAAGCAGTCTCAACTTGGGGAGGCTGTGATGACGTGTGACCGGATGGGACTGGCCGAAGTGCTGGCGGCGGCGGAGAGCGCGGCCCCGGTGGACTCGATCGATGTCGTGGCGCGCGATCTGCGCACGCGGTTCGGTGCGCGGTACGTGTCGTTCCTCTTCGTCGACGTGGTCGGCAGCCGTCTGCTGCGGGTCAACGACACGGTCGGCGTCTCCCAGGAGCACCGGACCGAGAGACGGGCCGAGGGGGTCCCCCTGGCCGGCAGCGGCATCTACGACAAGGTTCTGCGGGCCCAGAAGACGGTGCTGGCGGAGGAGGGCGGGCTGGGGCAGCGCGTGCTCGCGCCGGTCACCAACCGCGGTGACACCATCGGTGTGCTGGAGCTGTACCTCGACGTCGTGACCGAGAGCGTGCTGGAGCAGGTCGAGGAGGCCGCGCACGCGCTGGCGTACATCATCGTCACCGACCGCCGGTTCACCGACCTCTACCACTGGGGAAACCGCACCACGACGGTCAGCCTGGCGGCGGAGATCCAGCGGCAGCTCCTCCCGTCGGCCCCCTCCTGCGAGGCGTCCGAGTTCGCCCTGGCCGGAGCCCTGGTCCCGGCCTCCGACATCGCCGGGGACACCTACGACTACTGCCTCGACCACGACACCCTGCATCTGTCCGTCACCGACGCCATGGGCCACGACGTCGACGCCTCCCTCACCGCCACCCTGGTCGTGAACGCCTCCCGCGGCGCCCGCCGCGCCGGAGCGGACCTCACCGAACAGGCCCGCCACATGCATCAGGCCCTCCTCGACCACGGGCGCCACACCTACGCCACGGGCCAGTTGCTCCGCATCGCCCTGGACGGAAGCGGTGCGCAGTTGGTCAACGCCGGCCACCCCGGACCGCTCCGGCTTCGCGACGGCGTGGTCGAGGAAGTGGGCATGGTCGTCAACATGCCGTTCGGGTTCACCCCTCAGGGCACCTATGAGGTACAGGACATCGACCTGCGCCCCGGCGACCGTCTTGTGCTGTTCACCGACGGAATGCAAGAACGCGAAGCGGAGACGGTCGACCTGCCCGGCCTCCTGCTGCGGACCGCGGCCGAGCATCCGCGCGAGGTCGTCCGCACCTTGGTCGCCGCGGTGGCCGATGCCTATGGCGGCCGGCCGCCGAAGGACGACGCCACCGCCCTGTGCCTCGACTGGCACGGCCCTCGCGGCGGGATCCGCCGGTCGGCCGCCTGAGCACGAACGCTCCTCAGACGAGGTGGGAGACCCCCCAGGCCGCCTCCCTCCTCAGGCGAGGCGGGAGACCCCCCAGGCCGCCTCGATCATCCGGAAGATCTCGTCCACCGCGGCCTGCGGATCGGCCGCCTCACGAGCCAGCGCGTAGGCGTCGATCGCGAACCTCGCGATGGTCCGGCAGGCCGTCGACGTCTCCGGTACGCCGAGGTCGGCGGCGATCGCGGCGGCCAGCGACTCCGCGTGGCGCAGCCGCATCGACTCCTCGTACTCCCGCAGGGACGGCGACGACTCGATCATGTTCCGGACCGGGGCGGCCCCGGGCGCCGCGCAGTGGCGCACCAGGGTGTGGATCTCGCGGCGCAGCACGGGAATCAGGGGCTCGTCCGCCGCCCGCTCGGCCACCGCCCGGACGAGGCCCTGCTCGAACCCCTGATCCTGCTCGAAGACCAGCGCTTCCTTCGAGGCGAAGTGGGAGAAGAGCGTGGTCACGGCTACGTCCGCCTCGGCCGCCACCTCGCGGATGCCCACGGCGTCGTACCCGCGTTCCAGGAAGAGCCGGAGAGCGGTCTCGGCGATCTTCTGGCGCGTCGCGGCCTTCTTCCGCTCGCGGCGTCCGCTGGGCTCGTTCATGCGCCGACACTAGCAAATACAAAAGTGACACCGGTACGGAAAGCTAACGGTTAGTGTTATGTTCGGCGCATGGAGAACCTGAAGAGCATGAAGAAGGTGAGCTTCGCCGCGTTCGGCGGCCCCGACGTACTGCGGCTCATCGATGCCGCAAGGCCCCACGCGGGCCCCGGCCGGATACGCATCCGGGTACGGGCCGCCGGGGTGAACCCCGTCGACTGGCGCATCCGCGAAGGCCAGGTCCTGGGAGCCCATCCGGTCGAACTGCCGTCAGGGGTGGGCCTCGACGCCGCCGGAGTGGTGGACGAGGTGGGCGAGGGCGTCGAAGGAGTGGCGGTCGGCGACCACGTGTTCGGCGAGGGTTCCGACACGTACGCCGAGTTCGCCGTGCTGTCGGCCTGGGCCCGGATGCCGGAGGACCTGACCTTCGAGGAGGCGGCGGGCTATCCGTCCGTGGTGGAGACCGCGCTGCGCGTCATCCGGGAGGTCGGAGTCCGCCCTGGCCAAACACTGCTGGTCAACGGCGCGTCCGGCGGGGTCGGATCGGCGGTGCTGCAGATCGCCCGCGACCGGGGCGTCACGGTCATCGGCACGGCGGGCGCCGCCAACCAGGAGTACCTGCGCGGCCTGGGCGCGCTCGCCACGACGTACGGCGAGGGCTGGGTCGAGCGGGTGCGGCTGCTCGGCCGCGTCGATGCCGCGCTCGACCTGGCGGGCTCGGGCGTGCTCGGCGAACTGGTCGAACTGACCGGTGACCCGGGGAAGGTGGTCACCATCGCGGACCTGGGCGCAGCGGAGTTCGGCGTCCGGTTCTCCGGCGTGGCGGGGAGCGTGCCGGACGCGCTGGCCGAGGCGGCCGCGCTGATCTCACGCGGCCGGCTGCACATCCCCGTGGAGAAGTCCTATCCGCTCGCCGAGGCCGCCGCCGCGCACATCGACAGCCGGGCGGGGCATACGCGGGGCCGCCGCGTGGTGATCATCTGACCGGGAGGCAAGTCGCGGCCCGTAGGGTACGCCGGGCAGGGCACAGTGGCAGCCACCGGCGCGGTGACAGGGGACGGACGTGCTCGATTACGACGACGAGGCCCGGCACTACGACGCGTCCCGGGGCGGTGAAGCGAGAGCCCGGGCAGCGGCGGGCGCGGTGGAACGGCTCCTGCCGCAAGGGCCCTGCACCGTCCTGGACATCGCGTGCGGCACGGGCATCGTGACGCAGCGGCTGCGGCGTCCGGGACGGACGGTGGTGGGCGTCGACCGTTCGCCCGGGATGCTGGGCCTCGCCGCGCGGCGGGTGCCGGGAGGAATCGTGCGGGGCGACGGCACACGGCTGCCCTTCGCGCCGGACGCGGTGGACGCCGTCGTGATCATCTGGCTGCTGCACCTGCTGCCGGACCCCGTGCCGGTCCTGACGGAGGCGGCCCGGGTGCTGCGGCCCGGCGGGGTGCTGATCACCACCGTCGACAAGAACGACGCGTACTTCGCCGAGGACAGCGACATCGCCGAGGCCACGGCGGACCTGCGCCGCCAGTACGCGCCCCAGGTGCCCGACCGATCGGCCCGGTTGGTCGGTTGGGCGGCGGAACAGGGTCTGGGGGCGGTCGGACGGACGCGGTTCCCCGGCACGGGACAGGGCCGCAGCCCTCGCGGGTGGCGCGAGGTGATCGAGGCGGGCCGCATCTCCTGGTGCACTCACGCGCCCCGGGAGCAGGTGGCCGATGCGTGCCGGCGGCTCGCCGCGCTGCCGGACCAGGACGCGCCCCGCCCGGACCCGCTGTACCGCCTCATCGCCCTGAAGTCGTGAGGCTGCGGAGGCAGTTGGGAGCCACAGTGGTCGATACCCCGCCCCGCTCGCCTCAGAGACGGACAGCCACGCTCGCGTCAGAAGACGGACAGCCCGGTCAGCGTGGTGAAGCGGGCGAGGGCCGAGACGCCCGCCACCGAGTTGCCGCGCCGGTCGAGCCCCGGGCTCCATACGCACAGGGTGCACACTCCGGGCACGATGGCGATGATCCCCCCGCCGACGCCGCTCTTGCCCGGCAGCCCCACCCGGTAGGCGAACTCCCCGGCCGCGTCGTACGTCCCGCAGGTAAGCATGACCGCGTTGACCTGCTTCGCCTGGCTGCGGGTGAGCAGCGCGGAACCGTCGGCCCGAATGCCGTGCCGGGCCAGGAATCCCGCGGAGAGGGCCAGGTCCGCGCAGGACGCCTCGATCGAGCACTGGCGGAAGTAGGCGGCGAGCAGTTCGGGGACCGGGAGCGTGATGTTGCCGTAGGAGGCCATGAAGTGGGCCAGCGCGGCGTTGCGATCGCCGAAGGCCGCCTCGGAGGCGGCGACCTCCGGTACGAAGTCGATGGCGGCATTGCCGCTCTCCGAGCGCAGCAGCTCCCGCACCTGGCCGGCGGCGTCCCCGGTCAGCGCCTGGAGCCGGTCGGTCACCACCAGGGCCCCGGCGTTGATGAACGGGTTGCGGGGGATGCCGTTCTCGTACTCCAGCTGCACCAGGGAGTTGAACGGGTTGCCCGAAGGCTCCCGGCCGACTCCCCGCCATATCTGCTCGCCGTCCAGGGAGAGCGCCAGGGCCAGGGCGAACACCTTGGATATGGACTGCGTCGAGAACGGCTGCTGCCAGTCGCCGACGCCGTAGACGGTTCCGTCCGGCTCCGCGACCGCCATGCCGAAGCGCCGGGGGTCGGCGCCGGCGAGCATCGGGATGTAGTCGGCGGGGGTGCCGTGGTCGACGAGTGCGGCCATCTCCTCGGCGATGCGGCTGATGACGGAGCTGAAGCGGTGCGCGTCGCCGCGCGGAGCGGCGCTGCTCGCGTCGGCGCGCAGAGCTGTGCTGCTCGTCCGAGGAGCGGCGGAGGGGTGGGACACGGCGATTCCTGACGGAGAACGGGGAGAGGAGCGAGGAGGCCCGGTGGGCGGAGCAGAGGTGGGGGGGGGCTCCCCCTAGGGTCTCTCACCCGGCCGGCCGGGAATCGCCTCAGGTGGTGGTCACTGATCCGCGAGGAGGCCGGGCAGCCTGCGCATGTCGTCGAAGACGACGGTGCCGGGCCCTTCGAGGCGGTCCACGGGAGTCATTCCCCCGTCGTAGGCGAATGCGCGCATGCCTGCGGCCCGGGCTGCTTGGAGACCGTACTGGCTGTCCTCGACCACGGCGCACGCCTCGGGCGCGACCCCCATCTGTCGCGCGGCGTGGAGGAACAGGTCCGGGGCCGGTTTGCCGTGCTCGACCTCGGTGGCGCTGAAGATGCGGCCTTCGAAGCGCGGGTAGAGACCGGTGATCCCCAGGGTGAAACGCATCTTGTCGTGGCTCCCGCTGGATGCCACGCAGGTGGGCAGGTGCGTGAGCGCGTCGAGAGCGTCGACGATGCCCTCGACGGGGGCGAGTTCAGCGGCGAGCGCATCGTGGTAGAGGGGCTTGAACTCTTCCTCCCAGTCGGCCGGCAGGCTGCGCCCGAGGTGCTCCTCCATCTGCCGCGTCATCGACTGGCTGGAGCGGCCCATGAAACGGTCGATGATCTCGGCTTCGGTGAGTTCCCATCCCAGCTTGGCCAGGACGAGTGCGTCCACGCGCACCGCGATGCGTTCGCTGTCGACCAGCACGCCGTCGCAGTCGAATATGACGAGTTCAATCGGTTGGATCATGCCCGCAGGATAGACGGGCCGTCCCCGTCACGCGGCAGCTCAGCAGGCCGCCGTGTGAGCGGCGGCGTCCCCACGGTGGCCCGGGTTCTTCACTGGTGCTCCGCTGCGAAGGCATGGGCGACGGCCAGGCTGTCCTCGTAGACATGGTGCCGGGTGACGAGGCCGTCCGCGACGGTGAGGTGCAGAGCGAACCGCGCCCGGTAGGCACGCCCCGTGGGCCGGGCGGTCTGACGGATCACGCCCAGCACGACCGCGTCGCTTCCGTCGACAAGGATGCGCTCGATCTCGGTCGCCACCTGCTCCGGCACGTGGTGCTCGGCAAGCTCGCGGTAGTGGGCGGCCGCGTCGGCCCGGGTGGACCGGTGGCGGATCCACGGCGTGGCGGTACGGCCGTGCTCGGCCTCCGGCCAGGAGAGCTTCCAATCGCCCTGCTCGGCATACATCTCGGCGATGCGCTCGGGGTTGCCCTCGCCGATTCTGCGCAGCAACTCCTCGATCACCGCGCGCGTGCTCGCAGACGTGGCTGTAGACATGACGACCTCTCCGTCCGGTCCGCGTCCTGCGACGCGGAGAGATCGCCAACCCTGCCAGCACGGGCACGCCAAGACGATTACCTCGGAAGTAAGACGAGCGGATCATCCAGATCCACTTGTTTGCGCGGCTTGAGGACGGCGACGGCTTCGCAGGAAGCCCGCCGGGTCACCGTTCCGCTGCACACCAACCTCGGCGGGCACACCGGCGCCCCGGAGTTCGAGCTGGACACCGGGCCCCGGTTCTTCGCCCGGCACGTGCCGTAGAGGGCTCCGTCCAACAGGCTCGTGTGGACGGGCGGCTCCGGCAGTCCGGGCGCCACACCGGACGTCGATGACCCACGTTGTCCGGGGGGTCTCCCCACCCCGCGCGGACCAGCGGGCCCGACCTCAGGCAGGCCCGCTGGCCGGATGGATCAGCTGCTCTTGATCGCGGAGGCTGAGCATGTCGAACATGCTCAGCCGATCGGAGAACCAGTGTTCCGCTTGAAGTCCTCACGCCGTACGGTGGCGCGCGCCGCCACGGTCCTCCTGGCCGGAGCGGCGTGCGCCGCCACGATGACCGGCAGCGCCGGAGCCATCGTCAACGGCAAGGATTCCACCCAGCGCTACCCGTCCATGGTGTCGATCCCCGTGACGGGTGCGGACGACCCGACGTTCAAGGGGGTCTGCGGGGGATCGTTGATCGACTCCCGATGGGTGCTCACGGCCGCCCACTGTGTGGACCCGAGGCTGGTCACCCTGGACGGCACGGTCAGGGTCGGCAGCGAGTGGAAGGACTCCGGCGGCACGGTCCGGTCCGTCGCGAAGACGGTGTCCCACCCGGGCTACCGGAGCGGTGAGAACACCGGCCCCAACCGCGACGACATCGCCCTGATCCGTCTGAACCGCCCGGTCGCGGAAAAACCAGTCCGCATCGCCGACCGTCCGGGGCGGCCCGGCACCCCGACCCGGATCCTCGGCTTCGGCAGGACCGACGACGCACCCGACGCCCCGTGGGTCTTCCCCGACCGGCTCCAGGAACTCGACACCCGCCGGGGCGCGATGACCGACTGTGCACCAGGCTACGCGGACAGCACCCGCCTGTGCACCGTCAGCCGGATACCTAACGCCATGGCGTGCAACGGCGACTCGGGCGGCCCCCAGCTCCAGCGGGACCGGAAGGGGCGCTGGGAGCTCATCGGCGTCACCTCCGGCCCCGGGGCGCCGGACGTGCGGTGCAGCGATGGACCGGGGCTCTACACCAGCGCACCCGCCTACGCGGGCTGGATCCGTGAGGCGATAGACCGCCACGGCTGATTCAGGACTCCACTCCGACCATCGCGTCGGCCGTGCACTTCTGCCCGATACCGGTACTGCGTCACACGGACGGCGGCGTGGCCGACGGGGGCCGGGTGCCCAGAGCCCGCTCCGCGGCCTTCATCCGCCGACGGCGACCGCGCATGGCCAGCGGGTTGACGAGGAGCAGGCCCGCCATCACGAGGTTGTAGGAGGCACGTCCGTAGCTGCCGTCGACGACGAGGAACACCCCGCTCACGAACCACAGCAGCGCGCCCGCTCCCACGAGCCACCACACCCACCGGCGTGAGGAGGAACCCAGCGCACGCCGCATGCGTGCGGCGATGTCGACCGCGGCCGCGCGCTCGGTGGGGTCGTCCGGCGCCTCGCCGCGCCGGATCAGGCGGCCTACCCGCAGGTAGCGGCCCGCGCTCATCCCGAACTTCGCCGCCCGGCGCCGGTTCCACCACCAGGTCGCGGCGAACGCACCCGCGCCCAGCAGGACGAAGGCGGCGGCGAGGAACAGCCCCTGCGGAAGATCCCTCTCGCCCTCACCAAGGACCGCCCCCGTCAGGAAGCCTCCCACCGCCGCCGCCGACAGGACGGTTAGGACGGGCCCCGCCACGCTCCAGCGGCCCGTACCGTCGTGTGCTTCTCCGGCAGAAGCGGTCATGCCCCCACCTCTCCGCCGCGATGGGAGGTCATGGCTTCAGACCTGCTGGGGGTGGCCGCCGTCGCCCTCGACGACGAGCCGGTCCGTGCCGGGCTCGTCCGCTCCCTCGACCACCGTCACATCGATCGCGCCGTCGCCGGTGGTGTCGAACTGGTAGAGGTCCGCTCTCCCGTCACCGGTGGTGTCCGTCATCCATACATCGGGTTTGCCGTCGCCGTTGGTGTCGGCGCTGAGGAGGACGTGGTGCTCGTCCCCCTGGGTCGGGGCCTCTTCTTCGGTGTGCGCGTGGGTGTCCATGGCGGCCGGTTGCCCCCGGGGCGCCGCTCGAAACCGGCGTGGAGCCCGCGCGACTGTCGCACGGGCCCCGGTCCAGCCGGCCAGGCGTGGACGACGGCGAGTTCTCGGCCCTCGCCGGTGTGAAGGTCCGCGCAGGCGGCGATCACCGCCCGCCGCCTGCGAAGAAGCCGGTACTGGCGACGGCGAGCAGCAGGTAGATCCCCGGGAAGGCGATGTTGTGGAAGACGCGGACGCGGACGTGGGCCAGGACCGCGCCGACGAAGAACACGGTCAGGCCGATCGCCGCCGCCAGGCCCAGCCAGGGGACCCCGAACAGGCCGATGAGGAGGCCGGCGGCGCCCGCGAGCTTGAGCGTCGCCAGATACGGCACCGCAGTCGGCGGGAGCCGGACCTCCGCGGAGTTCGCCAGGACGAAGGGCGCCCGCGCGAAGTCCGCGACCGCGATCAGCACGTTCACGACGACGCACCCCACCGTGGCGACGAACAGTACGGAACTCATGTGATCACCAGCTGTAGGCTCATGGCGTTCTCATCTCTCGGGAGGCGGACAGGAAGGTTCTCCAACCACCCGTCCTGACGTCCGTCGGCCCCCGAAGGTGACACCCATGCCGATCACGGTCGAAGAGTTCGAGACCGCGCGCCCGCGTCTCCTGTCCGTCGCCCACCGCATGCTGGGCTCGGCCCAGGACGCCCAGGACGCCGTCCAGACCGCCTGGGTGCGGGCCGCCACCGCCCGGTCGTCACCGCCGGTCGAGAACCCGTCGGCCTGGCTCACGACCGTCACCGCCCGGGTCTGCCTGGACGAGCTGCGCGCCCGCCGCCGCCGCGCCGAAGCGCCGTTGCTCGCGGAAGCCGTCCCGGCGGTGGACCTGGCCGCGGACGAGGCGGTCCTCCGTGCCGAGGACGTATCCCGGGCGCTGATGGTCCTGCTGGACCGGCTGACCCCGCCCCAACGGGTCGCGTACGTCCTGCACGACCTGTTCTCCACCCCGTTCGACCGGATCGCGGAGGTGCTGGGCGCGACCGTGCCCAGCGCCAAGCAGCACGCCAGCCGCGCACGCCGACGCCTCGCCCCGGCCCGGCAGGGCGTGGAGGAGCCCGGCCGGGCGGATCAGCGGATCGTGGACGCCTTCATGGCGGCGGCCCGGACCGGGGACACGCGCGGCATGATCCACCTGCTCGCGCCCGACAGCGTCCGCGACGCCGAGGCGGCGCTCCTGCCGCACGGCGGCGCCACCACCGTGACCGGTGCCGCCGACATCGCCGCCGAGACCGCGCGGTTCCGCGGCCGCATCCGGGCGGCCTGCCGCCTCACCGTCAACGGCCGGCCGATGTACGTCATCGCCCCGGGCGGGCACCCCTTCGCCACCATCGAGATCAGCACGGCGGGCGGGCAGGTCACCCGCGTCACGCTGCGGCCGGCACAGGCGGACGACCGGTTCGACGCCCTGGAGCCGCTGAAGGCCCTCTGAACAGGGTGTCCTGCCCGATCGGTCGCGGTCCGCCCCGGCCGGACGGGAGCCACCGTGCCCGAGCGCGGCGACGCGTACGGCATGGGAACCGCGGACCCGCATTGATGCCTCGGCCCACAGGACGAGGCCGAGGAACCGGTCTCAACGGAGGTACGTCTGCTGCCACTCGATCGACGTCATGGTGAGCGCGGCCTCGGCGAGGGCCTGGGCAGAAGGCGTTTTGAGCTTGGCGATGCTGCTGTCGATCCAGGGCTGGACGTTGGAGCAGCCCTGTTCGCGGTACTCGACGGCTTGGAGGAGGCATTCGAGCTTGTCGGCGTCGTGCGCGCAGACGACTTCGGGGGAGTCGCCGTTCTCGTACTCCTCCACGATCCGCTGGGCACCGGCCTTGACCGCCGGATGTACGGCCGATACTTGGTCGGCGGTGACTTTCTCGTTCCCGGCGGCTTCGAGGTAGCGGCGGCCGATGTGCGGGATGTCGCCGACGCGAGTTTCCTGGGTGTCGTGCCACAGGCCGAGGAGAGCAGCCTTCGCCGGATCGGCGCCCTCCATCATGGCGAGTACGGAGCCGATCAGCGCGACTCTGAAGCTGTGCTCCGCGATGGTCTCGGGGTCCTTCACCCCTGCGATCCACCACCCGGACCGCTTGGCGCGCTTGAGCATCCCCATTTCCAGCAGGAAGCCTGTAGTGCCCTTTGCCTGCTCCTGCTCTGTGTCCGCCATGAAGTGCGACCTCCGATATGTCATGTGCGGTTCTCGCGTAGAACGTAATGCACCGCGCTGAGTTCCCGCCTCGCTCTCAGAGAGATCCCCTCGTGGTCAAGGAGCTGGGCGGTCTGTGTGGCCAGACCATCCGCGAGAACCGGGTCTGCCAGGGGCAGCCACCGGTTGGTGGACAGCAGAGCCCATAGCGAGTGGACGTAGAGGTCCATGTACGCCGGAGCCTGTTGGAGGCCGACGGCGAGTCCGCGAAGGAGCCGCACGGGCTCCCAGTTGGCTGGATCGTGCCGCATGAAGCCGTCATCCGGCTGCGCCTCCCGGATCGAACCGAACCAGTAGACCCAGTAGTTGAGGTTCGCGATCTCAGCAGAGTCGTCGCCCGCCAAACCTCTGTCAATGAAGTCCAGCAGAGGCCGATGGTCGCCAAGTCTCCTCAGTGCGGCGACAGTTGATCGAGCGGCGGCCCAGTGCGGAGTCCAACCTCGCACAGAGATCAGGTCACGGTTGCGGTGCAGAGCATGCACCATCCACGATGTCGCCTCGGGGCCTTGGTCGTAGGAGCAGAGGTAGAGGCACTGGCGGTGGAGCAGCAGCCCGTCCTCTCCGGCGCGCAACGCGGATTCGGCGGTCTCACGAAGGTGCGCGAAGAACACGCTTCGGTCGGGCGCCGACAGGAGCGGGGCCTTGGCCACGGGGCCGCGACGTCTCGTAGCCGCTCTACGGGCCAGAGCGGGCGGAACGGTGCCGTTGAGAGCCCAGGCGATCATGTGGGCCGTGTCGCGGGTGTGCACCCAGGCCGCGAGTGGGTGACGGGAGTTGACCTCTGGATAAATCGTGGACGTGATGACGCGGTCTGCACACATCGCCGGGTCGAGAAGGTGAAGGACATCGGGGTCGGCGCCCAACGCAAGTAATCGGCGCCGAATGTCGAGCAGGACACCGGCCTTGACATGGGCAAGCGGTCGTCGTCCGGTCTCCCATCCCTGCCAGGTGGCAAGATCAACCGCCATCGCGTCAGCCATACCGGCCTGCGTGCGGATGCTTGTACTCTCCCGGGCCACGCGGAGTACGAACCCGGCGACCACGCCCGCGGTCGCGCGTCCGCGAGTGACTTCCTTCGCGTTCATGCCGCACCCCCGATGTCGTCGGTCGCCCAAACCCGTACCTCCGGTCAGTCCTACTCCATCGACGGTGACCGTAGCTTCTGATTCGACAACAACCACCCCCGTCAAGGAGGCCGGTATGGCTACCGCAATTGAGCACCGCGTGCGTCCCTGGGGAGCCGGTCGGCTTGCCCCATACCCGACCGTCACATATCGCCCCCACACGTCCGTCGCGCTCGACCCCGACACCCAGCTCGGCATCTTCGCCGACCGCGTCGGCACGGTGGTCGAGATGGGCAAGCACGGCACCGCCAAGGGCACCGAGACAAGCACGATCACGAACTCGGACTCCGCCCCCGACCAGGGGCACGACCAGGACTCCGAGCAGGACTGAGCGATGACCGACAACAGGCCGGTGCTGGTGGCCACCGAGGCGGACGATCTGACCGCCGACATGGTGATCAGCGAGCTGAATCGGCGCAACGTGCCGGTCGCCAGGTTCAACCCCGCCGACATCGGGGTGGCCCTGACGGTCTCCGCTCGGTTCGGGAGCTGCCCGGTCCCTGTGGCCGGGCAGCTCCGCACCCCGTCGCGGACCGTGGAGCTGGCTGAGGTCCGGTCGGTGTACTGGCGCCGCCCGGTGTGGCCGGCCTTCGGCCATCTCGGTGCGGACGACGCACGGTTCGCGGCGGCCCACACCCGCTACGGGCTCGGCGGGGCCTTGTACGCCCTCGACGGACCACTGTGGGTCAACCATCCCCTGCGCAACGCCGCCGCCGACTACAAGCCGGCCCAACTCGCGGTTGCTCAGCGCCTCGGGTTGACGGTGCCGCCGACGCTGGTCACGAACGACCCGGACGAGGCGCGGTCCTTCGTCGACAGCCACGATCAGGCGATTTTCAAGACGCTCCGGTGGACGCCCTACCAGCGAGGTGGTGTTCCCCTCACCGGGTGGGCCGACCCGGTCGTGGCGACAGAGATCGACGAGCGCGTGGCTGTGGCCCCGCATCTGTTCCAGGCCGTGGTGAACAAGGCGGCCGATCTTCGCGTGCTGGTCGTCGGCCGACAGGTGTTCGCCGTACGGATCGAGTCCGGGATGCTGGACTGGCGCAAGGATTACTCGGCCTTGTCCTACCGAGTGGTGGACCTGCCCGACCGCGTGGAGAAGGCGCTCCTGTCATACCTGGACCACTTCGAGCTGGCCTCGGGAAGTTTCGACTTCGCCGTCGACAAGACCGGTGGCCTCTGGTGGCTGGAGCTGAACCCGAACGGACAGTGGGGGTGGCTGGAGGAGTCCACCGGCCTCCCGATGTCCACCGCATTCGCTGAACTGCTGACGCAAGGAGTCGCCCCATGACCGACACCGCCCAGGAGCGGCGTGCCCTCGCCGAACGCCTGACGCAGGCGGGCGTCCTCATCAGCTCCCCGTGGCGGGCGGCGGTGGAGGCCGTTCCCCGCGAGCTGTTCCTGAACCCCGGTGTGTTCCTGCCCGCGGAGGGGGGTCGGTGGCAACCGGTGACCGCTGCCGGGAGCGACCCGGCCGCGTGGGCACGGATCGCCTACCGCGACGAGTCCCTGGCCACCCAGCTCGACGGACACCTCACCGCCGACCAGGTCAGCAGCCCTGTGACCGGCTCCCCGACTTCCTCGTCCACCACCCCGGTCACCGTTGTGGACATGCTGGAGAGGCTGGAGGTGGAGGACGGTCATCAGGTCCTGGAGATCGGCACGGGAACCGGCTACTCCGCCGCCCTGATGTGCTTCCGCCTCGGGGAGGACGCCGTCACCACGGTCGAAGTGGACCCCGGCGTCTCGGCCCGGGCGGACGACGCCCTGGAAACGGCCGGATACTCGACCTGGACGGTCACGGGTGACGGGCTCCTCGGCCACCCTCGCCGCGCCCCGTACGACCGCGTCATCGCCACCTGCGCGGTGCGCCGCATCCCCTACGCCTGGATCAGGCAGACCAGACCGGGCGGCATCGTCCTCACCACGGTCGGCGGCTCCTGGCACTACGGCACCGGCCTCGCGAAGGTCACCGTCGCGGAGGACGGCACCGCCGAGGGCGCGATCATCGGCCGCAGCTCGTTCATGCAAGCCCGGTCCCAGGCGGAGGCACCCGTCGATGGTGACCTGTCGGCCCGCACCGCCTATGCTGACAGTCAGCGCGAGACCAAGGTGTCGCCGCTCCTGCTGGAGGACTGGATGCCCGCGTTCCTGGCTCAACTCGCGGCTCCAGGGGCGCGCTTCACCCGCGCGACATCGTCGGAGGGCAACCGGCTGCTGTACCTCTTCGACCCGGAACGCGAGTCCTTCGCCTCGTTCACGGAGAACGACGGCACCTGGACGGTCCGCCAGGGCGGCCCCACCGCCCTGTGGGACACGATCGAGCAGGCCCTCACCGCCTGGCAGGACGCGGACCGCCCCGACATCACCGAGGTACGGCTCCGCGTCACGAAGGAGGCCCACGTCTACTGGATCGACGGCCACCCCACGCTCCGCTGGCGGCACGACCTCGCCTGACCGGGCCGCGCTGTCAGGATGCCCCACCGTGCGCGGCGCGGTGGGGCATCCGGTTGCTCGGTTCGTTGTCAGACGGTGTCGAACGTCCCGCCCCGCACGCCCGCGACGAACGCCGCGAAAGCGGTGCCGGGAACGGCGACCACGGGGCCGTCCACGACCTTGGAGTCACGGACCGGGACGATGCCGCGCGTGGCGGCGAGGTTGGCGGCGACCTCGATGCAGTCGCCGCCGTTCGAGCTGTACGAGGACGTGAACCAGCACGGGGATTCGGGCTTCACAGATGTCCCTTCGCCGCGGGAAGCACCACGATGCACGATGCGGCCGGGCAGGCACCAGGGCGCCTCGGGGCGGTCACGCGTCGAAGTCGTACTCCAGGACGTAGCCGGCGGCATCGAGCACCATCTCGTTGACCTCCACGACACGCCCGCCCTCCGCGAAGGCGGTCCGGCAGATGAGCATGACGGGCGTCCCGGCCGGAAGCCTGAGCTTCGCGGCCTCCTCGGGCAGCGGTTTGCGTGAGCGGATCTCCTCCCGGAAGTGGACTGGGCCATGGCCCAGTTCCGCGAGCCGAGCGTAGATCCCACCGGGCCCCGACCGAGCACGCGCGCCACGTTCTCCGAGGCGGCACCCTCCCGCACCTCCAGGTGATCCACCACCAGGTCTCTGCCTGCGAGCTCCGCTTGCCAGACCGAGCGACCGGTCCCCCACTGCGCGTGTGCCAGACGCTGAATCCCTCGACGCAGGAGCGGTCGGGGTGCGGGCTCGCGCCCGCTGAAGTCGATGGTGGCCATCCCAGGGTGCTCCTCTCTCCGAACAGCAGGATGCCCCACCGTGCGCGGCGCGGTGGGGCATCCGGTTGCTCGGTTCGTTGTCAGACGGTGTCGAACGTCCCGCCCCGCACGCCGGCGACGAACGCCGCGAAGGCGGTGCCGGGGACGGCGACCACGGGGCCGTCCACGACCTTGGAGTCACGGACGGGGACGATGCCGCGCGTGGCGGCGAGGTTGGCGGCGACCTCGATGCAGTTGCCGCCGTTCGCGCTGTACGAGGACTTGAACCAACGAGGGGATTCGGTCGTCACGGAGTGCCCTTTCGCAAC
This sequence comes from Streptomyces sp. CA-278952, assembly GCF_028747205.1. Taxonomy (NCBI): domain Bacteria; kingdom Bacillati; phylum Actinomycetota; class Actinomycetes; order Kitasatosporales; family Streptomycetaceae; genus Streptomyces; species Streptomyces sp. CA-278952. Next base: position 5,655,271 of record NZ_CP112880.1, on the reverse strand, counting down.
TGGCTGATCTTGGCCATAGACGCCACCTTCGACAGCGCCTCGCTCTGGAACTGATGGTAGGCCGTGAGCATGGGCACCACGAACGAAGTTTCGCGCTCGACGCGTCCCTGCGTCTGTGATTCGGCGTACGCAACGATGGACCGATCCGCCATGGTCAGCAGATTGACCGGTAGGTAGAACGCCCTACGTGCGCCCAGACTGAACGGCGACACCTGGATGATCCAATTGTGCAGCGTGGCCATCACCTCCAGCCGTTGGAGCTGAGCGTCCATGACCTCCGGGCCGCCGACAGCTTGGTGCAGACAGCTCTCGTCCATCACAACGAACACCATGGGCGGCCGTGACCGCACCAAGGCAGCCTGCCGCTCCGCCAGGAACGCGACACGCTCGTTGGCCTGTTCCACGGTGATGGACCCGCGCTCCACATCTCCGTAGGCGACAGCTCTCGCGTACTCCGGTGTTTGCAACAACCCCGGAATGAGACCGACGTCGAACAGCCTGATCTCCACCGCCCGGCCCTCGTACCCCACGTACTCCGGGAAGCCCTCCAGCAGGTTGCCGTGCTTCATCTCCTGCCACTGGCGCTCGAACGCCTCGCTCGATCCGATGAGATCAAATAATCGGTCCGCTTTCCTCGCGAAAGGCAGAGTCGCCGGTTTGCGGCCAGTTTCGATCGCCGAGATGTGCCTGCCCGAGCAGCCGAGCAGTTCGGCCACCTGATCCTGAATCCAGCCACGCTCCTCGCGCATCCTGCGCAGACGAGCACCGAAGGCCGCTTGCAGGCTCGCCTCGGGGTTCAGTTCCTTGATGTTTACCAACGTGCCCTCCCAGATCCCCACGTTGAAGACGTTCCGACCCTAGGACACTCTGAATCGCCCCGGTAGCCGAACGGCTACGGAGAGGAGCGATCGATGTACGGTGAGAACGTACGCCCGAATACGCCCACACCCTCCAACGCCTCCACCCCCACCCCCGCCCTCGGAACCCTCCTGGTCGACACCAGCCGCGCCGACCGCGTGGGGGAGTTCCGAGGGGTCGCCGGCCCCTACTGGTCGCTGCGGCCGGTAGGGGGCGGCGCGGAGTGGGAGGTCGAGCCCCGCCATGTGCGGCCGGCCATCCTGATGGAGCAGCTCCGCGCCCGTACCGCGCGCCTCAATGCCCGTAGCCGGGGCGAGGTCCTGTGAGCCCGCGTCCCCTTGCCCGGTTACGTGCCCGGCTCGCCCAACGCCGTCACCGGTACGCCCCGCCGCTCGCCGAGCTCGTACGCATCGAGTCGGACCCCGCCTACCGGGCCCTGTTCTGCGCCGAGTTGGACGCGGCCATCCAGGATCGCTTCGGGAGCCGCGCCGCCGTCCTGGCCGAGGTCGAGGCAGCGGCCGACCGGCTGCGGGAGCTGATCCGGCACGGCGCGCCCGGGCGGTCCGCATGACGCGGTCAGCGGTTTACGCGGCCGAGGTAACCCTCTCCGACGGGCAGCGGTTCGCCTCGCTCGGCAGAGTCGCCGTACGGAACCGGCGGCTCGCACTCCTCTGGCTCCGGCGGCAGGCGCTGCGCCTGGCCAACGGCCATGGGCTCGCCCTCGCTCCCGAATCCGTACGGCTGCCGACCGGCGACGTGAGACCGGTCCGCTTCCACGGCTCCGACGCACCCGAGGAGTTGCGTCGTTGGGCCACCGGCAGTGCGCATCAGGACCACGCCATAGGGGCCCTGGAGGCCGGGTTCCCCGCGCTGTTCACCGTGCTCGACCCCGCCGTCGGGCTGAGCCTGACGCTCGCCGGGTGGCGTGGCCGCCCGGCCGACCGGTAGTCCCGCCGCCCGAAACGGAGTTGAACGCCGTGCTCCAGTGCACCGCCGTCACCCTTCTCCCTCCCGAAGCCGTACTGCGGCTCCTCACCCCCGGGGCGGACGAGCCGGGCGTTCCGGAGCCGTACGTCCTGTGCGAACTCGGCGAGCACGACGGCCCGCACACCGAACACGCCGCCTTCCTCCGGCCGGGCAGAACGCCCGACTCACCGGCCCAGTGGTTCTTCTGGACCGGCGGCGGGCCCGAGCGCGTCCACCGGACGGACCGCGCGCCCTGGTGCCCCGCCCGCCTCCGCCGGCTCGACACGGACGCCGTGCGGCAGTGCTCCTTCTTCGACCACCACACCGCGCCCCACTCCTGGGACGTCGACGATCCGCTCGGCGACCTGATCGCGGAGCGGCTCGTACCAGGCGACTCCCCCGAAAGGTGACCCGTACCCAATGAACCAGTGCACCGCCGTCGCGTTACTGCCGCCCCCGGAGCACGTGGTCGCCCTGTCGGTCCCCGGGCACCGCCCGGAAGCCGGACACGTACTCTGCGAGCTGGGTGAGGACCACGACCACGACCACGCGGCGATGCTGTGGGACGAGGACGGACGGCCGGGAAGCGCCGTCTGGGTCCGGTGGAACGCGGAGCACGCACGCCTGGCTCCGCTCCTGTGGTGTTGCGCCCTCCGCCCCCAGGACGTGGACGAGGCGTGCGGGCTGTTCGTCGGCCACCCGGCCGGCCACGGCTGGGAGGTCGCGGACCCCACCGACGAGGCCATCGCAGGGGACCTCGCGAAACGGCACCCTCATCTGTTCTCCCGGTCATGAGGACGTCGATGCCAGGAAGGGCGCTCGCCCGCCGCGAGGGCACCAGAGAACGGTGCCGGAGCTGCTGTCCGGGGCCGGCGTGACCCTGCGGCCGGGCCGAGGACGCTCGTTGGGCCGGGGCGGTTACGCCTCGGCCTTCGTCATCAGCTGCACCAGAGAGGAGAAGCTGTCCGCGGCGTGGTCGGCGTCCATGCCGCGCCGGAAGAGGGCGGCGACCGCGGCCGGAAGGGCGGTGTCGACGCCCGCGTCGGCATTGGTGTGCAGGACGTGCTCGACGCTGGCCATGCCCATGGCCAGGCGGTCCACGTCGCCCATGTGCCGGCCGGCGTCGATGCGTTCGGAGTAGAAGGAGAAAAATCCCGGCAGTGAGTTCGCGGTCTCCACGGCGTGCGGCAGGATGTCCGCCGAAGTCAGGCCGTTGGCGTTGGCGAGGGCGATGGCCTGCCAGTAGCTCAGCATGGACGTCCAGAACATGACCATGCCGATCTGGTACATGAGTGCGGCAAGTCCGGGGTCCTCTCCCCGGTGATCGGTCCGCCCCGTGATGACTTCGAGCGCGGGCCTGTGCTGGTCGAAGACCTGACGCGGGCCGCTGTAGAAGGTCGAGGACTCGGCCTGCCCGATCCCGGAGGGCGGCACGGTCACGCCGCCGGTCAACTGGACAGCGCCCCGCTCGGATGCCCAACGGGCCGCGGTCCGGGCCCTTTCCGGTGTGTCCGAGCTGAGGTTCACCAGGGTCCGTCCGGCCAGTGCGGCCGAGGCGGGCTCGAGCGTGGCGTACATGGCGTCGTAGTCCGTGAGGCTGAGGATCACCAGCTCGTTGGAGGCGAGGGCCTCCTTCACGTTCGGCGCGAGCACCGCCCCACGGGCGACCAGGGCGTCCGCGCGCGACGCGGTGCGGTTCCAGACGGTGACGCCGTATCCGCGGTCGAGAAAGGCGGCGACCATGGCCTGCCCCATGGGGCCGAGGCCGATGACGGTGACCGACTGCTTGGTGCTGCTCATGATGAGATCTCCACCCCTCGCTAAAACGAGCGCTCTATTTAGCGCGCAGCGAGAAGGTAGCACGTTCTAAAACGAACGCTCTACTCAATAGATCGCCACGGTGGGACTGCGCGCAGATCAGCGGATCAGCGGCTGCGCGGGTCCTCCCTCCCGCTTCGCACGCTCTTCGGTACGCGCGTAGGCCCGGATCACGGATGATCCGGGCCTACGGTCGTACGGGACGTGCTCAGCCGGCGCTCAGGTAGCGCTCGGCCATCAGCTCTGCGCGGAAGTGTCCTGCTCGCCGGGCTCGGCGGCGGCGGTGGCCGCCTGGGCCTCGGCGCGCTCGCGCATCTTGCGCACCAGCTCCTGCTTCTTGTCCTCGGCGGCCTTGCGGTCGGCGCCTCGCGCGGAACCCGCGCCCTGCTGTTCGGCGCGGGACAGCTTCTTGCGCTGTCCGCCGACGCCGAGGAGGTTGTTGCGGCTCTTGGCCACGGCGTTCTCCCATTCGTGAAGGTGAGGTCGGAGTAATCGGACGATCGAGATCGATCCGGTGGGCGACGGGTGCTGCGACCCGTCGCGCTCTCACTCGTAGATCTGGAAGAACGAAGACATGCGGAAACCGTACCTCGCCCCGGAAGCGCCCCGCACCAGGTTTTCCGGCCGCCCGGGGCCGCACCCCGACCCCACCCGACCGGACCCGAACGAGAGGCCCAGGTCTCAGGCCGTCGGGTCGACCGTCGCCTGATGCGCCTCGGCCAGGTGCTCCTCGGCCTTCAGCCAGGGCAGGAACTGCGCCGGGCGTTGCCACGCGCAGGTGGAGCACGTCAGCTGGCGCGTCACGCTCGACTTCCTTACCTGCACGACGTGTTCACGTCCGTGCTGGTCCCATCTGCTGACCTTGCTGGTGGTGCTGGACGTCATCGCGTACCTCCCGGAACGGCGGCGGGGGCTCCGGTGGACCGTACGACGAAACCCCCGGTCCCGTACCCGGAACCGAGGGTCTCACGCACATGTGCGGGTGTCAGCAGCCGATCAGACGGGCGCCGAGGTACGCCTGGATCTGGTCCAGGGAGACGCGCTCCTGCTTCATGGTGTCGCGCTCGCGCACGGTCACCGCGTTGTCGTCGAGGGTGTCGAAGTCGACGGTGACGCAGAACGGGGTGCCGATCTCGTCCTGACGGCGGTAGCGGCGGCCGATGGCGCCGGCGTCGTCGAACTCGATGTTCCAGTTCTTGCGCAGGTCGGCCGCCAGGCCCTTGGCCTTCGGCGAGAGCTGCGGGTTGCGGGAGAGCGGCAGGACCGCGACCTTGACCGGGGCCAGGCGGTGGTCGAGGCGCATGACGGTGCGCTTCTCCATGACGCCCTTGGCGTTGGGGGCCTCGTCCTCGACATAGGCGTCCAGGAGGAACGCCAGCATCGCGCGGCCGACACCGGCCGCGGGCTCGATGACGTACGGCGTCCAGCGCTCGTTGGCCTCCTGGTCGTAGAACTGGAGGTCGGTGCCCGACGCCTCGGAGTGCGCCTTGAGGTCGTAGTCGGTGCGGTTGGCCACGCCCTCCAGCTCGCCCCACTCGCTGCCGCCGAAGCGGAAGCGGTACTCGATGTCGGCGGTGCGCTTGGAGTAGTGGGAGAGCTTCTCCTTCGGGTGCTCGAACCAGCGCATGTTCTCCTCGCGCATGCCGAGGTCCGTGTACCAGTTCCAGCGCTGGTCCATCCAGTACTGCTGCCACTCCTCGTCCTCGCCCGGCTTGACGAAGAACTCCATCTCCATCTGCTCGAACTCACGGGTCCGGAAGATGAAGTTGCCCGGAGTGATCTCGTTCCGGAAGGACTTGCCCATCTGCGCGATGCCGAACGGCGGCTTCTTGCGCGAGGTCTGGAGCACCTGGCCGAAGTTGGTGAAGATGCCCTGGGCGGTCTCGGGGCGCAGGTAGGCGACCGAGCCGGAGTCCTGGGTCGGGCCGAGGTGGGTGGAGAGCAGACCCGAGAACTGCTTGGGCTCGGTGAAGGTGCCCTTGTTGCCGCAGTTGGGGCAGTTGAGGTCGGCGAGGCCGTTGACCGGCGGCTTGCCGTGCTTCTCCTCGTACGCCTCCTCCAGGTGGTCGGCGCGGTAGCGCTTGTGACAGGAGGTGCACTCGGTGAGCGGGTCCGAGAAGGTGGCGACGTGGCCCGAGGCGACCCAGACGTCCGGGGCCAGGATGACCGACGAGTCGATACCGACCACGTCCTCGCGCGCGGTGACCATGTAGCGCCACCACTGGCGCTTCAGGTTCTCCTTCATCTCGACGCCCAGCGGTCCGTAGTCCCAGGCGGCCTTCTGGCCACCGTAGATCTCACTGCAGGGGTAGACGAAGCCACGGCGCTTGCTCAGGCTGACGATGGTGTCGATCTTGTCGGCGGCCACGGTGCTCTCTTCATTACGACGGTGACGAACGGCGAATGCTTCAGATTACCGGCGGGCGCACCCCTGGGATCAAATCGGTGGGACGTGAAGGATGTTCCCGGTGATCTTCGCGGTGCTCCTATGTGACCTTCCGGGCATCTCATCAGCCTTGTTGACAATCGTTTCCACTTTAGTTGAAAATGACTGTCATGAACGTACGCCGCCTCATACCCACCACCGCCGTCGCCGGAGCAGTCGCCCTCGGCCTGACCGCTCTCTCGGCCTGCTCCACCTCCGACGCAGCGGACGGGGGCAACGGCGACAAGCTGAAGGTGACGGCGTCGTTCTACCCGATGCAGTTCCTGGCCGAGAAGATCGGCGGCGAGCACGTCGCGGTCACCAGCCTCACCAAGCCGGGCGTCGAGCCGCACGACCTGGAGCTCACCCCCCGCCAGATCGGCTCCATCAGCGAGTCCGACTACGTGCTGTACCTCAAGGGCATCCAGCCGGCCGTGGACGACGCGATCAAGCAGTCCGGTGTGAAGAACACCGTCGACGCCGCGACCCTCACCACCCTGGAGAACCACGGCTCCGAGGTCAGCGGCCACGACCACGGCCACGAAGGCGAACACGAGGGCGAAGAAGGGCACGGCCACGAGGAAGAGGCCCCCGAGGAGCATGCTGAGCACTCCGAGGGCGACGGCCACAACCACGGCGAGGAGGGCGGCGCCGACCCGCACATCTGGCTGGACCCGGTGAAGTACGCCGAGGTCGCCAAGGGCGTCGGCAAGTCGCTGGAGAAGGCCGACCCCGACCACGCCGCCGACTACAAGAAGAACACCGACGCCCTCGTCGCCGAGCTGGGCGAGCTGAACACGGCGTACGAGACCGGGCTGAAGAACACCTCCACCAAGACGTTCATCACCACCCACTCCGCCTTCGGCTACCTCGCCGAGCGCTACGGGCTCACCCAGCAGGGCATCGCGGGCATCGACCCCGAGGCCGAGCCGAGCCCCGCCCGGATCCAGGAGATCCACACCATCGCGGAGAAGGACAAGGCCACCACGGTCTTCTTCGAGACGCTCGCCAGCGACAGGACCGCCAAGACCCTCGCGAAGGACACCGGCCTCAAGACCGGCGTCCTGGATCCGCTGGAGGGAATCACGGACAAGTCCCAGGGCGCTGACTACATCGAGGTCATGGAGTCCAACCTCGCCGCGCTGCAGAAGGCACTCGGCGCGAAGTGACCCGCATCACCCGGTCAACCCGCACCACCCCGTGAACCCGCACCACCCCGTGAACCCGCACCACCCCGCGGACCCGCACCACCCCCGGATCGGAGGCGCTCATGCCGGAGCGTGAGAGCACCACCCACGAGCCCGTGGCCACCGCCCACGAGCCCGTCATCGCCCTGCGCGGCGCCTCGGCCACCCTCGGCGCACGCCCCGTGCTGCGCGGGGTGGACCTGACCGTGCACCGCGGCGAGGTCGTCGCGCTGCTGGGCGCCAACGGTTCCGGCAAGTCCACCGCCGTACGGTCCGTCATCGGGCAGGTCCCGCTGACCGGCGGCACCGTCGAGCTGTTCGGCACCGAGCTGCGCCGTTTCCGCCGGTGGGGCCGGATCGGCTACGTCCCGCAGCGCACCACGGCCGCGGGCGGCGTGCCCGCCACGATCCGCGAGGTCGTCGCCTCCGGCCGGCTGTCCCGTACGGGGCTTCGGTGGCCCGGGAAGGCCGACCGGGCGGCCGTGGACCGGGCCATCGCGCTGGTGGGCCTCGCCGACCGCGCCAAGGACTCCGTGAGCGCGCTGTCCGGGGGCCAGCACCAGCGGGTCCTGATCGCCCGCGCCCTGGCCGCCGAGCCGGAGCTGCTGATCATGGACGAGCCGATGGCCGGGGTCGACCTGGCCAGCCAGGAGATCCTCGCCTCGACCCTGCGCAAGCAGGTGGCGCTGGGCACCTCCGTGCTGCTCGTGCTGCACGAGCTGGGCCCGCTGGAGCCCCTGATCGACCGGGCCGTCGTCCTGCGCGACGGCTGCGTGACCCACGACGGGCCGCCGCCCGAGGCGCTCGGCCAGCACGCGCTGCCCGGCCACGACCACGTACACCCCCACGCGGCCGCCGAGCCCGTCCGGACGGGACTGCTGACCTGATGATGCTGGAATTCCTGAATCCTCCCTTCATGCAGCGGGCGCTTCTCGCGGCCGTCCTGGTCGGCATCACCGCGCCCGCCATCGGCATCTACCTGGTGCAGCGCCGACAGGCCCTGATGGGCGACGGCATCGGGCACATCGCGATGACCGGCGTCGGCCTCGGCTTCCTGCTCTCCACCAGCCCGGTCTGGATGGCCACCGCCGTAGCGGTGGCCGGCGCGGTCGTGATGGAGCTGATCCGCTGGTACGGACACACGCGCGGCGACCTCGCCCTGGCGATGCTGTTCTACGGCGGCATGGCGGGCGGCGTCATGCTGATCAACCTGTCCGACACGGGTTCCAACGCCAACCTGACCTCGTACCTCTTCGGCTCACTGGCCACGGTCTCCGAGTCGGACGTCATCGCGATCTGCGTACTGGCCGCCTTCGTGGTGCTGGTCACGGTGGGGCTGCGGCGGCAGCTGTTCGCCGTCAGCCAGGACGAGGAGTTCGCCCGGGTGTCCGGGCTGCCGGTGCGGGTGCTGAACCTGCTGATCGCGGTGACCGCCGCCGTGACCGTGACCGTCGCGATGCGGGTCGTCGGCCTGCTGCTGGTCAGCGCGCTGATGGTGGTGCCCGTGGCGGCGGCGCAGCAGATCACCAAGTCCTTCAAGGTCACGTTCGTGCTGGCCGTGGTGATCGGCACGACCGTGACCCTCACCGGCACCGTGACCTCGTACTACCAGGACGTTCCGCCGGGCGCGACGATCGTGCTGCTGGCCATCGCGGTGTTCGTGGCGCTGACCGCGCTCGCCGCTCCGCTCGCGAGACGCCGGGCCCGGGCGAGCGAGGCGAAGGGGGCCGAGTGCACCCTTGAGGTACCGGGGGCCCGCCGGGACAGGGACGACGTACGGGTGTGACCGCGGCGCGGGTGACCGAGTCGCACCGTACGTGTTCGCCGGCGGCGCCCGGCCGGGCTGGCACAATGGCCCGACACATGTACGGGCGACACGAGGAGGCAGCTGTGGCCACGGCGCCGATCAGTGGCACGAACGCAGCGCCGGTACGCGGCCGGTCCACCCGGCAGCGGGCGGCGGTGGCGGCGGCGCTCGACGAGGTCGACGAGTTCCGCAGCGCCCAGGAGCTGCACGACGTCCTCAAGCACCGCGGCGACTCCGTGGGCCTGACGACGGTCTACCGGACCTTGCAGTCCCTCGCCGACGCGGGTGAGGTCGACGTCCTGCGCACCGCCGAGGGCGAGTCCGTCTACCGGCGGTGCTCGACCGGTGACCACCACCACCATCTGGTCTGCCGGCTCTGCGGCAAGGCGGTGGAAGTCGAGGGCCCGGCCGTCGAGCAGTGGGCCGAGATGATCGCCGCCCAGCACGGCTATGTGAACGTCGCGCACACCGTCGAGGTGTTCGGCACGTGCGCGGAGTGCGCCGCGAGCAAGGCGTAACGAGCGCAACACGGACGAGAAGAAGCGGGCCCGGAGCGTTGTACACGTCCCGGGCCCGCTTCTTTCACGTCACTTTCCGCGTCGCTTTCACGTCACTTCTTGGCGGCCTCAGCGGCTTCAGCGGCCTTGGCGGCCTTCGCCGCCTCCACCGCCTCCGCCCCGCCGAAGCGGCGGTCGCGCTGGGCGTACTCCAGACAGGCCCGCCACAGGTCCCGACGGTCGAAATCCGGCCAGAGAACGTCCTGGAAGACCATCTCCGCGTACGCGCTCTGCCAGATCAGGTAGTTCGAGGTCCGCTGCTCGCCGCTGGGGCGCACGAAGAGGTCCACGTCCGGCATGTCCGGGTAGTACGTGTACTTCGCGAACGTCTTCTCGTTGACCTTGGACGGGTCGAGCCTCCCGGCCGCCACGTCCTGGGCGATGCGCTGCGCGGCGTCCGCGATCTCGGCGCGGCCGCCGTAGTTGACGCAGAAGTACAGCGTCATCCTGTCGTTGTCCTTGGTCTGCTCCTGGGCGACCTGGAGCTCCTGGACGACGGACTTCCACAGCTTGGGCATACGGCCCACCCAGCGGATGCGGATGCCGAGCTCGTCCATCTCGTCGCGGCGGCGGCGGATCACGTCGCGGTTGAAGTTCATCAGGAACTTCACCTCGTCCGGCGAGCGCTTCCAGTTCTCCGTGGAGAAGGCGTAGAGCGAGAGGTTCTTCACGCCCATCTCGATACAGCCCTTGAGAACGTCCATGACGACGCCCTCACCGACCTTGTGGCCCTCGGTGCGCGGCAGGCCCCGCTCCTTGGCCCAGCGGCCGTTGCCGTCCATCACGACGGCAACGTGCTGGGGCACCAGCTCGCCGGGGATCTTCGGAGGCGTCGCGCCCGTGGGGTGCGGCTCGGGGGTCTTGTACGTGCGCCGGTTACGGCCGCCGAGGATCCCGCGTACTGCCATGAGCTTCTCAGTCTCCCTGTGTCACTTGGACCCACCGGCAATTGGGGGGCGGCGTCACGGGGCTGGGCACGCACATCTGCCGCGTTGTCGTCAATCACCATGGCTCCGCCATGCCTCAATCCTCCGCCTTGCAGCTGCACGCACCCAGCCCCGCTCCTTCTCCCACCCCCCAATTGCCGGTGGGTCCTATCCACGCACCGCGTCGTCTGCCCGACGCACCGCGTCACTTCTCCACGTACCGCAGTGAGCGCAGTCCGCGCTCCAGATGCCAGTGCAGATAGGCGGACACCAGCCCGCTCCCCTCCCTGACATGACGTGCCTCGCACGCGTCCGCCGTCGCCCAGTCGCCGCTGAGCAGCGCGCTCAGCAGGGCCAGGGCCTGTGCCGAGGGTACGACGCTGCCGGGCACCCGGCAGTCACCGCATATGACGCCCCCCGCCGCGACGGAGAAGAACCGGTTCGGTCCGGGCATTCCGCACTTGGCGCAGTCCTCGAAGCTGGGTGCGTACCCGTTGACCGCGAGCGAGCGCAGCAGGAACGCGTCCAGGATCAGGTGGGGGGCGTGCTCGCCCCGGGCGAGGGTGCGCAGGCCGCCGACGAGCAGCAGATACTGCTGGACGGCCGGTTCGCCCTCGTGGTCGGTGAACCGCTCGGCGGTCTCCAGCATCGCGGTGCCCGCCGTGTAGCGGGCGTAGTCGGCGACGATCCCGCCGCCGTAGGGGGCGATCGTCTCGCTCTGGGTGCAGAGCGGCAGCCCGCGGCCGACCAGCTCGCTGCCGCGGGCGAAGAACTGCACGTCGACGTGGGAGAAGGGCTCCAGGCGGGCGCCGAACTTGGATTTGGTGCGGCGCACCCCGCGGGCGACGGCCCGCACCCGGCCGTGGCCGCGGGTCAGGATCGTGATGATCCGGTCGGCCTCGCCCAGTTTCTGCGTACGCAGCACGACGCCGTCGTCCCGGAACAAGCTCATGGGTCCATTGTCGCCCACCCGGGGTCCGGACCGTGGCGGGCCGGCGGCAGAGGGAGGCCGGGAGGCTCTACGAGGGCGTACGGGCGGCTGCCGCCAGCAGGCGGGCGGTGTCGTCGGCGGGGAGCTGGAGGGCGCTGCCGACCGTGGTCAGGACCTGGCGCTCGGCGGTGCGGTAGGGCCCGTCGGCGAGCGCGATCCTGGCGCCCTGGAGGAGGACGGACTCGCGGCCGGCGGTGGCCAGGTGCGGGGCGAGCGGGGCCAGCACCTCGTGCAGCTCGATGGCGAGGGTCGGGCCGCAGGCCTCGGCGGCCGGATCGGAACCGGAGCCCCGTCCGGTGTCGGCGGCCAGCACCTCGGCGACGGTGAACAGCTGCTCCTGGGTGCAGTCGTCGAGCCCGGCGTCGCGCACGGTGGCGACGGCGGCGTCCAGGACCGTGCGGGAGGTGGCGCCCCCGGCGGCGAGGACGGCCAGGGTGACGGTGTGGACGGCCTCGCGGAGCATCGCCGAGAACCGGGTCGTGGTGGGGTGGTCCAGGGCCTCGGGGGCGTAGTGGGTGAGGCAGGCGGCGCACTCGACGACGGGCTCGGTCTCGCCCCTGCCGACCAGCGGGACGCCGAGGACGGTGAGGCGGCGGCGGCCGGTGAGCCGGCGGTAGTTGCGGTCTCCGCCGCAGCCGGGGCAGAAGAAGGCGCCGTCGCCGACGGCGTCCCAGATGGTGCGAACGCCGCAGAGGACCGGCCTCAGAGCGCGTTGTCCTTTGGCTGACCGCACGTCGCACACCTCCGTAACGCTCCGGCAACATTGCCGTGTGTTGGACGTGATGTTAGCCACACGTGCGATGCGGCGTCAGCCTCTGGGACGTCACAACCCCCGGATATGGCCGAACCCCGACCACCCGGGGCGGGTGGTCGGGGTCCGTCATTGCCGTCGTACGGGGTCGAATCGGACGTCCGTACGGGGAGGGGTACGCGAAGGCCCGGGAGGGGCCGGACGGGTCAGCGGGCCGCGCGGTTGACGGCGGAGACGACCGCCTTGAGCGAGGCGCGGGTGGTGTTGGCGTCGATGCCGATGCCCCACAGGACCTTGCCGTCGATCGCGCACTCGATGTACGAGGCGGCCTGGGCGCTGGCGCCCTCGCTCATCGTGTGCTCGGTGTAGTCCAGCAGCCGGGCGTCGATGCCGATGGCCTGCAGCGCCTCGAAGAACGCGGAGATCGGGCCGTTGCCCGTGCCGCTCAGCACGGTGTCCGTGCCGTCGACGGTGGCCTCGACGGTCAGGGTGTCCCGGCCGTCGGTGTCGGTGGTGGTCTGGCCGGAGCGCAGCTGGACGCGGCCCCATCGAGCCACAGCGTTCTCCGCGTTGGGCAGGTACTCGTCCTGGAAGGTGGTCCAGATCTGGCCCGGGGTGACCTCGCCGCCCTCGGCGTCGGTCTTGGCCTGAATGATCCGGGAGAACTCGATCTGCATCCGGCGCGGCAGGTCCAGCTTGTGGTCGTTCTTCAGGACGTAGGCGATACCGCCCTTGCCGGACTGCGAGTTGACCCGGATGACGGCCTCGTAGGAGCGGCCGACGTCCTTCGGGTCGATCGGCAGGTACGGCACGGCCCACTCGATGTCGTCGACCGTCTTCCCCTGGACGGCGGCGTCCCGCTCCAGGGCGTCGAAGCCCTTCTTGATGGCGTCCTGGTGGGAGCCGGAGAAGGCGGTGTAGACCAGGTCGCCCGCGTAGGGGTGGCGCGGGTGGATCTCCATCTGGTTGCAGTACTCGCTGGTGCGGCGGATCTCGTCGATCTGCGAGAAGTCGATCTGCGGGTCGACGCCCTGGGAGAAGAGGTTCATGCCCAGGGTGACCAGGTCGACGTTGCCGGTGCGCTCGCCCTGGCCGAACAGGCAGCCCTCGATGCGGTCGGCGCCGGCCATGATGGCCAGCTCGGCGGCGGCGACGGCGGTGCCCCGGTCGTTGTGCGGGTGGACCGACAGGCAGACGAACTCGCGGCGGGTCAGGTTGCGGGACATCCACTCGAAGCGGTCCGCGTGGGTGGAGGGCGTCGAACGCTCCACGGTGGCGGGCAGGTTGAGGATGATCTCGCGGCCCTCCTCCGGCTGCCAGACGTCGCAGACGGCCTCGCAGACCTCCAGGGCGAAGTCCAGCTCGGTGTCGGTGAAGATCTCCGGGCTGTACTGGTAGCCGAAGGTCGTCTCCGGGCCCAGGATCTTCTCGGCGTACTCCATGACCAGCCGGGTGCCGTCCACCGCGATCTGCTTGACCTCGTCGCGCGAGCCGCGGAAGACGACGCGGCGGAAGGTGGGGGCGGTGGCGTTGTACAGGTGGACGGTGGCCCGGCGGGCGCCGACCAGCGACTCCACGGTGCGCTCGATCAGCTCCTCGCGGGCCTGCGTCAGGACGGAGATCGTCACGTCCTCGGGGATCGCGCCCTCTTCGATGATGGAGCGGACGAAGTTGAAGTCGGTCTCGCCGGAGGACGGGAAGCCGACCTCGATCTCCTTGTAGCCCATCGCGACCAGCAGGTCGAACATCTCGCGCTTGCGCGCCGGGGACATCGGGTCGATCAGCGCCTGGTTGCCGTCGCGCAGGTCCGTGGAGAGCCAGCGGGGCGCGACGGTGATCCGGTTGTCGGGCCAGGTGCGGTCGGCGATGTCCACGGCCTCGTAGCCGCGGTACTTGTGGACCGGCATCCCGGACGGCTTCTGGAGCTGCGTCGCGTTGGTGATCGGGGTGGGGCGTCCGACGGAATCACGGGCGGGATTCACGGGGTTACCGGCAGGGTTCACGGTGGTCATGGCGTAGGGCTCCTCGGTCCAGCGGGGGTCGGCCGACTGTGTCGCTGCAGCACCAGACTCCGCGGGGAGGGGGTCGGCCTACGACTACAGGCCCTCGCCGCGGCAGCTAAGGAGAAGCAGCCCGAAACGCATGATGCGACGAGCGTAACCGAGTGTGGCCCGTGGTGTCGGTCCGTATCAGTATGCGGGACCGGGCATCGATGACGGGTAAACGGTGACTCATCACTCCATTTCGTCAATCATCGTCGCAACCGGTGACAGAGCCGTGACGGAGTGCCACAGTCGTTTTATGCACCTTCGAACCGACGGCGATCTCCACCCCGTCTTCTGCACCATCGTTCCGCCCCACGTCCTCGACCACCTGTCCCGGTCCGCCGACGCCCGGCTCGCCGATCCGGCCCGCCGCACCCTGGCCGCCGACGGCCTCCGCCGCGACCGCCGCCGGACGACGGCCCTCGCCGCCGTCCCGAGCACCCCCGGCGCGGGCGCGGTCCCCACCAAGCCCCACCGCACCCTGTACGACTGCCGGAACGGCACCACCCTGCCCGGCCGCCAGGTCCGCGACGAGGGCGACAAACCCACCTCCGACGCCAGCGTCAACCGCGCGTACGCCGGCCTCGGCGCCACCTTCGAGCTGCTGCTCTCGGCGTACGGGCGCAGCTCGATCGACGGCAAGGGACTGCCGCTGATCGGCTCCGTGCACTACGGCGAGGAGTACAACAACGCGTTCTTCGACGGCGAGCAGATGGTCTTCGGCGACGGCGACGGCGAGATCTTCCTCGACTTCACCGTCGCGGTCGACGTGATCGCCCACGAGCTGGCCCACGGCCTGACGCAGCACACCGCCAACCTGCGCTACGAGGGCCAGTCCGGCGCGCTCAACGAGTCGGTGTCCGACGTCTTCGGCTCGCTGGTGAAGCAGTACTCGCTGGGCCAGAGCGCGGAGCAGGCCGACTGGCTGATCGGGGCCGGACTGCTGGCGCCCCGGGTCAGCGGGGACGCGCTGCGCTCGATGAAGGCCCCGGGCACGGCGTACGACGACGACGTCCTCGGCAAGGACCCGCAGCCGGGCTCCATGGCGGACTACATCGAGACGGAGGAGGACAACGGCGGGGTCCACCTCAACTCCGGTATCCCCAACCGCGCGTTCCACCTCCTGGCCACCGCGCTGGGCGGCAACTCCTGGGAGCGTGCCGGGCAGATCTGGTTCGACGTGCTGACCGGCGGCGAGCTGACGGCGAACGCGGACTTCGCGGAGTTCGCCCGGCTGACGGTCGCGGCGGCGGGCGCCCGCTTCGGCGCGGCGGACGAGCGGGAGGCGGTCCTGAAGGCCTGGTCGGAGGTGGGTGTTCCGACCAAGGCGTGACCCGGCCCGCCGAGGAGGCGGGGTTGAACGCCCGCGCGGCCCCCGATAGACAGGACCCCATGCGTATTCAGGTCAGCCGGACCGGCGGCTTCGCCGGCATCGCCCGCCGCCATGGGGTCGACACCGAGGGCCGGGCGGACGCCGCGGAGTGGCACGCGCTCGCCGAGGAGGCGCTCGACTCCGCGCGGGACTCCCCGACGACGGGAGTACCGGACGGCTTCCGGTACGAGATCACCGTCGGGGACCGCACCGTGTACTGCGCTGACCCCGATCTGACCGGGGCCCAGCGCACGCTGATCTCACGCGTCCTCAAGGAGGGCGCGTGAGATCGGCACCTTCCCGCGGAGGACGCGTGAGACCGGCTCCCTCTGTCGGACGCCGCTGGAACCCGACTGTCGGACGCGGCTAGAACCCCAGCTTCCGCAGCTGCTTGGGATCGCGCTGCCAGTCCTTGGCGACCTTCACGTGCAGGTCCAGGAAGACCGGCGTGCCGAGGAGGGCCTCGATGTGCTTGCGGGACTTGGTGCCGACGTCCTTCAGCCGCTGGCCCTTCGGGCCGATGATGATGCCCTTCTGGCTGGGGCGCTCGATGTAGACGTTGGCGTGGATGTCCAGCAGCGGCTTGTCCGCCGGGCGGTCCGTGCGCGGCAACATTTCCTCGACGACGACCGCGATGGAGTGGGGCAGCTCGTCGCGTACGCCCTCCAGCGCCGCCTCGCGGATCAGCTCCGCGACCATGACCATCTCCGGCTCGTCGGTGAGGTCGCCCTCGGGATAGAGCGGCGGGCTCACGGGGAGCAGTGGGGCGATGAGATCGGCGAGCAGGCTGACCTGCAGGTCCTTGACCGCCGACACCGGGATGATCTCGGCCCACTCGAAGCCGAGCTCGTCGGCCAGCGCGGAGACGGCGATGAGCTGTTCGGCCAGCGCCTTCGACTCGACCAGGTCGGTCTTGGTGATGATGGCGATCTTGGGGGTCTTCTTGATCCCCGCGAGCTCCTTGATGATGTATTTGTCGCCGGGGCCGAGCTTCTGGTCGGCGGGCAGGCAGAAGCCGATGACGTCGACCTCGGCCCAGGTGGTCCGCACGACGTCGTTGAGCCGCTCGCCCAGGAGGGTGCGCGGCTTGTGGAGGCCGGGGGTGTCGACCAGGATCAGCTGCGCGTCGTCACGGTGCACGATGCCGCGCACCGTGTGCCGCGTGGTCTGGGGGCGGTTCGAGGTGATCGCCACCTTCTGACCGACGAGAGCGTTCGTGAGGGTGGACTTGCCCGCGTTGGGGCGGCCCACGAAGCAGGCGAAGCCGGCCCGGTGGGGGGAGGTGGTCTCCGCTTGCGCGGCAGCGGATTCTTGGTTCGGTCGAGCGCTCATGGCGACCATTCTCCCCGATCCCGGCGGCGCCGGAGCACAGTGGGCCGCGCGAGACCGGTCACGGCCGCCTCAGTCCGTACGGGTACGGCGTCTCAGTCCGTACGGGTACGGCGTCGGCGGGCCCGTGCCCACAGGGTCCCTCCGGCGGCGACGAGCACGGCCAGCACTCCGGCGAGGAGCCACGGCACGGCCAGGAACGTGACGGCCGCCGACTCCCGGGTCCCCTTCGCGGTGGCGGTGAGTTCGACCTCGGCCCGGTCCAGCTGCGGCGCCCCGTCCCAGGTCTCGGTCAGCCGGACCTGCTGGCGGGGCAGCAGCTCCGCGGGCAGCTCCGTCAGGCCGCGCCGCAGCAGGGTCCGGCCGAAGAGCCCCTCGGCGCGCAGGACGACGGCGGGGGCGAGGGTGACGTTCCCCCGGTTGTGCAGGGTGTACGAGACGACGGCGCGGCTCGTGCCGGTGCCCGGGACCAGGGGGCGGTCCTGCTCGATCCGGATGTCCTCGACGGAGAGCGCGGGAACGGTGGGCCCGTTCACCCGCAGGTGGATCCGGGCGCCGACGGCTCTGCGGACCCCGACGGCCAGGGCGCCGCGGCGGGTGGCCTCGACCCGTTCGTCCAGGGCGATCAGGGCGCCGGGATGGTCGCCCGGCTCGGCGTTTTCGGGGACGGTGATGGTCAGGGGCACGGTGACCGAGGCCTTGGGCCCCACGGTGACGGTCTCCCGGTCGGTGCGGGCCCAGGCGCCGACGGAGCGCTGCTTCTCGCTCCGGTCGCGGACCGCGAAGCCGCCGTCGCGCGGGGTGTTGTAGGCGTCGGCCGCGTACAGCCGCAGGGTCAGCGGCTTCGCGGTCTTGTTGGTGACGGTGACCCGGTCGGTGAGCGTGCTGCCGGGGGCGGCGAAGAGGTAGAGGGAGGGGCGCTCGCCGGACGGGCCGGAGGCCGGCCGGACGGACCAGCTGCCGTTGTCCGCCGGGTGGGCGGCGGGCGTGCCGAGGAGGAGCAGGGCAGCCGTCAGGAGGAGCACGGAGAGCTTGCGCACGGTACGGGACCCCCAGGTCGCGTCCGGGTGGAGTGGGCCGGCCGGGTGCGCGCCCGGCCCACGGTGGTGAGGCCGAGGGCCTCGGGTGCGGGCCGGTGCCTCAGGTGAGCGTGAGGGTCAGCACTCCCGCGTAGGAACCGGCCCCGGTGAAGGCCGGCACGTCCAGGGAGAGCCCCGCGTCGACGGTGAACTCCCCTCCGGTGGCCGCCCCGTCGGGTGTTGACGCCAGGGTGGCCCCGGCGCTGCCGACCGATCCGGCGCTGCCCGCCGCGCAGGTGCTCGGGCTGCCGGGCTTCGTGGCGCAGGACGGGGTCCAGTCGAGGGCGTCGGCGCTGATCCGCGCCCCGCCCGGGCCCTTGAAGTCGGTGACCTTTCCGGTGAGGGACCAGCCCGCGGGACCGCCGCGGAAGTCCTCGACGGTCACCGTGCGCAGGTCGCCGGTGGAGGCGCCGCCCCGGCCGAAGTCGACCCCGGACAGCTGGACGCTGTCGCCGGCCTGGGTCATGGACAGGGTGCCCGCCCGGACGGTCGTGGTGAGCTGCTGGCTGCCGTCCGGGATCTCGCCGCCCCCGATGACGGTGTACGCCAGCGGTCCGGCGCCCTTCGCCGCGTCCCAGGCGCCGCCCTCGTAGGCGACGATGCCGGTGGTGGCCGGGTCGCTGACGGCGAGCCGGGCGGTGAAGGCCCCGGATCCGTCGGCGGTGGCCGTGGTGGTGTCCCCGGTCTGCGCGCCGCCGTCGCGGCCCGCCACGGTGATGCCCGCGCCCGGGGTGAACTTCGTGCCGGTGACGGTGACCTCGTCGCCCGCCGCCCCGGAGGCGGCCGAGAGCTGGACGGTACGTTCGTTGACCTGGCCGCCGCCGGTGGCGACGACGGTCTCCGACACGGGGGCGGGCGGGGCCGTCACCGTGCAGGGAGTGTCCAGCTCCATGATGTAGCTGGTGTGGATGTTGTAGTCGCCGGGCGACAGGGTGATCGCGCCGGGCGCGGTGACGGTGAACGTGCCCGTCATGGAGAACGACGGGAAGGCGCCCTTACCGGGGACCGGGGGGTTCTTCTTCGGCCCCGCGACGGTGACGTCGCCGCTCTGCGCGCCATCGAGGGTGACCTCCCCGGTCGGCGTCATGATGTCGGCGGGCAGGGCCAGGTCGACCGGGTTGCTCGCGGCGGGCACGACCACGGTGTAGGTCACGGCGACGGTGTCCCCGACCTGCGGGGTCGCGTTGTCGACGGTGATCTGCGCGGTCGTGGTGCCGTCGATGGGCGGGATGCCCGCGATGGGCGGCGGGATGCAGTGGGTGGGGAAGTCCACCGCGACGGAGGCCGTCGCGGCGGCCTGCGCGGGACCCCCGAGCAGTCCTCCCCCGGTGACGACGAGTGCGGTGATGCCCAGGGCGGCGGCCCAGCGGCGCCGCGGTTCGGTGGATCTTCGCATGGTCGGTCGCATGAATTCGGTGCCCTCCTGCGGAAAGCGGTACGGCGGCTCTTCCGTACCGGCAGGGGGCCATTGATGACCCGGGCGAAAAAGAAGTCAATGCAGACGAAACGCGGTGACTGATGGGCCATCAGATGCTGTCAAGATCGGCCTGCCGAGAACACTCCGCTCGGGCAGGCCGGCCCGTCCCGAGGCCTGGGCGCCCCGCCGTCACTCGGTCGCTCGTCCCGCCGTACGGCCGCTCAGCCCGCCGTGAGGCGGACCCGCAGCGTGCCGTCCGGGCCCGCGAGCAGCACCGGGGTGTCCGGTCCGCCGAGGTCCCGCACCGCGGCCCGGTCGTCGTCGGAGGGCGTCTCGGCGGCGGAGACGACCGCGGCCGCCTCCAGCGAGGTGGCGCCGCTGGCCACCGCCATGGCGACGGCGGTCTGCAGGGCGCTGAGCTTCAGCGAGTCCAGCGCCACCGTGCCCGCGACATACGTACGTCCCGTCTCGTCGCGTACGGCCGCGCCCTCGGGCACCCCGTTGCGGGCACGGGCGCTGCGCGCCAGGGTGACGATCTTGCGGTCCTCGGCGTCGAGCTCCGTGGTGTCGGTCATGGCACGAGCATACGAAGCGGGCGGGGGCCCTCACAGGTCGCCCCGGTCACCGGGAGCGTCCGGCTGTCCCGGACCGGTCGCCCCGGCGCCGTACGCGTACGCGCGTCCCCTACGGGCGGTCCAGCCGCAGCCGCTCCGCCTTCCGGAGTTTGGCGACCACCAGGTCGTAGGAGTCCTCGACCAGCTCGCGCAGCAGCCGGTCCGGGACGCCGGAGACGGTGACCGTGTTCCAGTGGCGCTTGCTCATGTGCCAGCCGGGCACGATCGCGGGGTGCGTCTCGCGCAGCCGGATCGCCTCGTCGGGATCGCACTTGAGGTTGACGGTGAGGGGCCGCCCGTCCAGCGCGGTGAGCGCGAACATCTTGCCGAGGACCTTGAACACGGAGATCTCCGGACCGAACGGGAACTCCTCCACGCTCGCGTTGAACTCCAGGCAGAAGGCCCGCAGCCGCTCCGGCGTCATTCCGCTTCCTTCTCCTCGGTCTCCTGGTGCTCCGGCTCCACGAGCACGGTGACGATCTTGTTCCGGCGGCCCGCGGGGGATTCCGCGGTGAGCCGGAGCCTGCGGCCGTCGGGCAGCTCGACGGCCGCGGACGCGCCGGCGATCGGGACCCGGCCGAGCGCCTTGGCGAGCAGGCCGCCGACGGTCTCCACGTCCTCGTCGTCGTACTCGTCGAGGCCGAAGAGGTCGCCGAGGTCCCCGATGTCGAGCCGGGCGGTGACCCGGTAGCAGCCGTTCCCCAGCTCCTGGACGGGCGGCAGCTCCCGGTCGTACTCGTCGGTGATCTCCCCGACGATCTCCTCCAGGATGTCCTCGATGGTGACGATGCCCGCGGTGCCGCCGTACTCGTCGATGACGACCGCGACGTGGCTGCGGTCCCGCTGCATCTCGCGCAGCAGGTCCCCGGCGTTCTTGGTGTCGGGGACGAAGGCGGCGGGGCGCATCGCGGTGGAGACGGGGTCGGCCTCGGACTCGCGGTTGATGTGCGTCTTGCGGACCAGGTCCTTGAGGTAGACGATCCCGACGATGTCGTCCTCGTTCTCGCCGGTGACCGGGATCCGGGAGAAGCCGGAGCGCAGGGCGAGCGTGAGGGCCTGCCGGATCGTCTTGTAGCGCTCGATGGAGACGAGGTCGGTGCGCGGCACCATGACCTCGCGGACCAGGGTGTCGCCCAGCTCGAAGACCGAGTGCACCATGCGGCGCTCGTCGTCCTCGATGAGCGACTCCGCCTCGGCGAGGTCGACCATGGCGCGCAGCTCGGCCTCGCTGGCGAACGGGCCCTTGCGGAACCCCTTGCCGGGGGTCAGCGCGTTGCCGACGAGGATCAGCAGCTGCGGGATCGGCCCCATGATCCTGGCCAGCGGCACCAGGACGTACGCGGATGCCGTGGCCGTGTTCAGCGGGTGCTGACGGCCGATGGTGCGCGGGGAGACGCCGATGGCGACGTAGCTGACGAGCACCATCACGCCCATCGCGACGGCCAGCGCCTCCCAGGTCTCGGGCAGCTCCTGGAGGCAGGCGTAGGTGACGAGGACCCCGGCCGACATCTCACAGGCGACCCGCACCAGCAGGGCGACGTTGAGATAGCGGGTCGGGTCGGCCGCGATCTGCGCCAGCTTCGCGCTGCCGCGCCGGCCGGACCGGACCGCCTCGTCCGCCCGGAAGCTGGAGGTGCGGGCGATACCGGCCTCCGCGCAGGCGGCCAGCCAGCCGACGACGACCAGCAGCACGGCACCGATGATCAGGGGCGCGCTCACGAGACGGTGGGGGCGGGGGACGCACCGGTGAGCCCGTGCTCCCCGCGCCAGCCGTCCACGATGGCGGCCTGGAGACCGAACATCTCGGCCTTCTCGTCCGGCTCCTCGTGGTCGTACCCCAGCAGGTGCAGCACTCCGTGGACGGTCAGGAGCTGGAGCTCCTCGTCCATGGAGTGCTGCGTCGGGGCCTCTTCGCCCTGCTTCTTCGCGACCTCCGGGCAGAGCACGATGTCACCGAGGAGCCCCTGCGGGGGCTCCTCGTCGTCCTTGGCCGGCGGACGCAGCTCGTCCATCGGGAAGGACATGACATCGGTCGGACCGGCGAGGTCCATCCACTGGATGTGCAGCTGCTCCATGGCGTCGGTGTCCACCACGATCACCGAGAGCTCGGACAGCGGGTGGATCCGCATCCGGGCCAGTGCGTAGCGGGCGATGTCGAGGATCGCCTGCTCGTCGACCTCGGTTCCGGACTCGTTGTTGACGTCGATCGACATGGTGCGCTGCGACTACTTCCCTTTACGGCGGTCGCGTCGGCCGTCTTCGCGGCCTTCCGCCTGACCGTCCTGCTGACCGTTTCGGCTGTCGTACTTCTCGTACGCGTCGACGATACGGCCGACGAGCTTGTGCCGGACGACATCCTGGGAGGTGAGCCGGGAGAAGTGCACGTCGTCCAGGCCCTCCAGGATGTCCTGGACCTGCCGCAGCCCGCTCTTGGTGCCGCTCGGCAGGTCGACCTGGGTGACGTCACCGGTGATGACGATCTTGGAGTCGAAGCCGAGGCGGGTGAGGAACATCTTCATCTGCTCGGCGCTGGTGTTCTGCGCCTCGTCGAGGATGATGAACGCGTCATTAAGAGTTCTACCCCGCATATAAGCCAGCGGCGCGACCTCGATCGTGCCCGCCGCCATCAGCCGCGGGATCGAGTCGGGGTCGAGCATGTCGTGCAGGGCGTCGTAGAGCGGGCGCAGATACGGGTCGATCTTGTCGAACAGGGTGCCCGGCAGGAAGCCGAGCCGCTCCCCCGCCTCGACCGCGGGCCGGGTCAGGATAATCCGGCTGACCTGCTTCGACTGGAGGGCCTGGACGGCCTTGGCCATGGCGAGGTAGGTCTTGCCCGTGCCGGCGGGGCCGATGCCGAACACGATCGTGTGCTCGTCGATCGCGTCCACGTACCGCTTCTGGTTGAGCGTCTTGGGGCGGATGGTGCGGCCGCGGTTGGAGAGGATGTTCTGCGTGAGCACCTCGGCGGGCGTCTCGCCCTGGGGGTCCCCCTGCCCGCTGCCGGCCGCCCTGAGCATGGCGATCGACCGTTCCACTGCGTCCTCCGTCATCGGCGCTCCGGTGCGGAGCACGAGCATCATCTCGTCGAACAGGCGTTGGATGAGAGCGACGTCGGCGGCCTCGCCCGTGGCACTGATCTCGTTGCCCCGGACATGGATGTCGGCCGCCGGGAAGGCCTCTTCGATCACGCGCAACAGCGAGTCACCCGATCCCAGGAGCATCACCATGGGGTGTGCGGCCGGGATCCTGATCTGGGCACGCGCCTGCGGCTGTGTGGGTGTCTGAGTCATGGGCCGGCCCTCGGGCCTGCGCATACCTCCCGTTGCAGGGTTCTCGCTGCTCGACAACCTCTGGACCACCAAGCCTACGACCTGGCGGTGACAACGCGGAGTGCTTTTACCGCCCGTGTGTGCGACCCGGGTCGGCGGCCGCTCACTGGCGGAAGCCGATCGTGGGCACCGCGCGCCGCAGCGGCCAGGCGCGGGCCGTGGTGGGCAGGAGGTCGTCCAGGAAGGCGTAGCGCTCCAGGGCGGCGGGCTCCTGGCCGGCGCAGGTGCGGATCAGCTGCCACCAGGCGGCGATCTCGGCCCAGCCGGGGGCGGAGAGCGAACCGCCGAACTCCTGGACCGAGAGGGCGGCGGTGAGCCCGGCGAAGGCGAGCCGGTCGGCAAGCGGCCAGTCGGCGAGGGTGCCGGTCACGAAGCCGGCGACGAAGACGTCCCCGGCGCCGGTGGGGTCGAGCGCCTCCACCTCGATGGCGGGGACGGCCGCGGCGGCGCCGGTGCGGCCGTCCACCGCGTACGCGCCCTCGGAGCCCAGGGTGACCACGGCGAGCGGGACGCGTTCGGCGAGCGCGTGGGCGGCGGCGCGCGGGCAGTCGGTGCGGGTGTAGCGCATCGCCTCCTCGGCGTTGGGCAGGAACGCCTCGCAGTGCGCCAGGTCGGGCAGGGCGTCCAGGTCCCAGCGGCCGGTCTCGTCCCAGCCGACGTCGGCGAAGATCAGCGCGCCGTTGCGGGCGGCGGTGGCCACCCAGGGCTCGCCCCGGCCCGGCGTGAGCGAGGCGATGGCGGCCCGGGCACGCGGCGGGCAGTGCGGGAAGGCCGGGGCGGGAGCGGCCTGGACGGGTGTTCCAGCGGGAACGCCGGCCCCGGAGGACGTTCCGGTCGGAGGGGGTGCCTCGTGGCCGTGCGAGATCATCGTGCGCTCGCCCTCGTACGCCATCGAGACGGTGACCGGGGAGTGCCAGCCGGGGACGGTGTGCGACATCGACAGGTCGATCCCCTCGCCCTGTTCGAGGGCGTCCCAGCAGTACTCCCCGTAGTGGTCGTCACCGAAGGCGGCGGCGAGGGAGGTGTGCAGGCCGAGGCGGGCGAGGGCGGTGGCCATGTTGGCGACGCCGCCGGGGCTGGAGCCCATCCCCCGCGCCCAGGACTCGGTGCCGCGCACGGGGGCGCTGTCCAGGCCGGTGAAGATGATGTCGAGGAAGACCGGGCCCGTCAGGAAGACGTCGCAGGCGGGGTCCCGGGGGGCGCGCAGCGCCCGCAGCGGGTCGATGCCCGGAGTGTCTGTGCTCACCGTGCGCTCCCGGTGTCGTGCGGCGGATCTCGGCCGGATCCGGACCGTGTGAGGTGCGCCCAGTCTGCCCGATACGCCCGGGCGAACGCAGTGTCCACGCCCATGTGTTCGCAGCACGCCTGACCTGCATAAACATGCGCTAATACCCGGGGTTGGCCTCCATAAACACATAAGTGGCTCAGATCACAGCGGGGCGACTTCCGGGGAGCTGGAAGCGCTTGATACAAATTGCCCCGCGAGCACCTTCGGGGACCTTCCCCGACGAGAGCCGCATATCTCAGCATTCCGCTGTAAACCCCTGCCATACCCGCGTGCCGTCGCCTGCCTCGCATGCGCCGCTCGCTCCGCTGTGCCCCGCTCCACCCCTCCCCCTCCCCCCTGCCTGCTCAGGCATGTCTTCAGGAACGCCCATGTCCTCGCGCCCTGGTGCCGCGTGGCCCCTGGTGGCCGTGTTCACCGCCGGTTACCTCGCCTCCTACCTGCTCCCCACCATCGTCGGCCGGCTCAGCGCCCAGCTGGGGCTGAGCCCCGCCCAGGCCGGCCTGGTCGGCAGCGCCCTGCTCCTCAGCTCGGCCGGTGCCGGCTTCTCCCTGGCGGGCCGGGTCGAGCGGTACGGGGCACGCACCCCGGCCCGCCTCGGACTGGTGCTGGCCGCCGTCGGTTACGGGGGCGCCGCGCTCGCCACGTCCGTGCCGCTGGTGGTGCTCGGCGTGGTCGTCGGCGGCTTCGGCTCCGGCACGGCGACGGCGGTCGCCGCCGCCGGGATCGCCGCCCGGCGCGACCCGCACCGGACGTCCTCGCTCGGGCTGCTCACCGTGTCCGCCACCGCGGGCGTCCTCTACCTGACCATCCCCCACCTGGGCGGCGGCCACCGGCTTCCGTTCGCCGCGATCGCCCTGGTCGCCCTGCTCGTCTGGCCCGCGACCGCCCGGCTCGGCGGTACGACGACGGCGGAGGAGTCGGCCTCCCCGGTCACCGGCCGGCTCCCGCACCGCCGCTCCGGGCTCGTCCTGGCGGGCGGCATGCTCGTCTGGTCGATGGCGCAGAACGCGCTGTGGGGTGTGAGCAGCCGTATCGGCGTGGTCCAGGTGGGGCTGTCCGAGGTCACCGTCGGCGCGGTGTTCGCCGCGGCGCTCGGCGCGGGGCTGCTCGGTGTGACGGGCGCGGGGATCCTCGGCGCGCGGCTCGGCCGGGCGGTGCCGATCGGGCTGGGGACCCTGGTCATCGCGGCGAGCATCGTGCTCAGCTCATCGGCCCGGGATCTCGGATCGTTCGCGACCGGCGAGATCGTGTGGAACACCTTCTATCCGGTGGTCCTCTCCTACCTCATCGGTCTTGCCGCTTCCCTGGACATACGCGGTCGCTGGGCGGTGCTGGCGGGCTCCGCCTCCTCCGTGGGCGTGGCCTGCGGTCCGCTGCTGGGCAGTGTGCTCTCCGAGGAGGCCGGCTATCCGGCGATGGGGCTGATCCTGGGGGCGGCGACCCTGCTGGTCGCCGCCCCGGTGACCGCCGTGGCGCTGCACACCGGCGGCCGTCCGCTGGTGCCCGGTTCGGTGCGTCGTCGCGGTGGCGCCCCGGCCGCCCTGCTCGCCGCCACCACCGGAAGCCTGTCCGGCGCGGTGCCGAAGCTCGGCTCACCCGAGCAGGCGGTCACGGAGCTGCGGGTGCCGGGCCTGCGGCGGAGGCGGCTGGTGCGCAGCGCGATCCGGACGGCCGGTCCGGACGGCGGTTCCGGTCAGTCGAACGCGTACGCCTCGACCTCGGACAGGTAGCGCGCCCTGCGCTCCTCGTCGTGGTCGAGGAAGGCCGCCTCGAAGGAGTTGCGGGCCAGGGTGCGCAGCTGCTCCGGTTCCAGGGCGAGCGCGTCGCGGACGGCGTCGAAGTTGTCCCCGGCGTACCCGCCGAAGTAGGCGGGGTCGTCGGAGTTCACCGTGCAGTGGAGTCCGGCGGCCAGCATCGCCGGCAGGGGGTGGTCCGCGAGCTTGTCGACCGTGCGCAGCCTCACGTTGGACAGCGGGCAGAGCGTGAGCGGCACCCGGTCGGCGACCAGCCGCTCCACCAGCTCCGGGTCCTCCATGCAGCGCAGCCCGTGGTCGACGCGCTCGACGCCCAGGACGTCCAGGGCCTCCCTGATGTACTCCGGCGGGCCCTCCTCGCCCGCGTGGGCCACCTTGCGCAGGCCGAGGGCGGCGGCCGCCTCGTAGACCTCGCGGAACTTGGCGGGCGGGTGGCCGACCTCGGCGGAGTCCAGGCCGATCGCGCTGATCCGGTGCAGATACGGCTTCGCCGCGTCCAGGGTGCCGAGGGCCGATTCGGCGGACAGGTCGCGCAGGAAGCACATGATCAGCTGGGTGGAGACGCCGTGGGTCTCCTCGCTGCGCTCCAGCGCCCGGCCGATCCCCTCGATGACGGTGCCGATCGGGACGCCCCGGGCGGTGTGGGCCTGCGGGTCGAAGAAGATCTCGGCGTGCCGGACGCCCTGGGCGGCGGCGCGGGCGAGGTAGGCGTCGACGAGTTCGGCGAAGTCGTCCTCGGTGCGCAGGACGGCCATCAGCGCGTAGTACAGGTCGAGGAAGGACTGGAGGTCCTCGAACTCGTAGGCGGCGCGCAGTTCGTCGGTGGTGGCGTAGGGCAGGGCCACCTCGTTGCGCTCCGCGAGGGCGAAGGCCAGCTCGGGTTCGAGGGTTCCTTCGATGTGGAGGTGGAGTTCTGCCTTGGGGAGGTGCACGGTGTCTCGCAAACAGGGGTGGGGGTGGATCAGAAGGGGATCTGGGGCGGTGGCGGATCAGGGGTGGTGGCGGGTGGGGACCGGGACCCTGGTCAGGTCCTGGGCGACGGTGAGTTCGCCGTCGAACCCGGCGGCGCGGGCCTGGGTCTCGAAGAGCCGCGGGTCGCCGTAGCGCTGGGAGAAGTGGGTGAGCACGAGGTGACGGACGCCCGATTCCTTCGCCACCCGGGCGGCCTGTCCGGCGGTCAGGTGCCCGTGGTCGACGGCCAGCTTCTCGTCCTCGTGGAGGAAGGTCGACTCGATGACGAGCAGGTCGCAGCCCTCGGCGAGCGCGTACACCCCGTCGCAGAGCCGGGTGTCCATGACGAACGCGAACCGCTGTCCGCGCCGTTCCTCGGAGACCTGCTCCAGCGTGACGCCGCCGAGGACGCCGTCGCGCTGGAGGCGGCCCACGTCCGGTCCGGCGATGGAGTGTTCCTTCAGCAGGGCGGGCAGCATGCGCCGGGTGTCGGGCTCGGTGAGGCGGTAACCGTACGACTCGACGGGGTGCGAGAGCCTCGCGCTGTCCAGGGTGTACGCGGGGGTGGTGGCGAGGACCCCGCCGGCCCCGGCGACCGGGGCCTGGTTCAGCTCGACGGTCTCGCGGTAGGCGGTGGCGTACCGCAGCCGGTCGAAGAAGTGCTGCCCGCTCGCCGGGTAGTGCGCGGTCACCGGGTGCGGCACCTGGTCGAGGTTGATCCGCTGGATCACCCCGGCGAGCCCGAGGGAGTGGTCGCCGTGGAAGTGGGTGACGCAGATCCGGTCGATGTCGTGCGCGGCGACCCCGGCCCGCAGCATCTGGCGCTGGGTTCCCTCGCCGGGGTCGAAGAGGATGCCCTCGCCGTCCCAGCGCAGCAGATAGCCGTTGTGGTTGCGGTGCCGGGTCGGGACCTGGCTGGCGGTGCCGAGCACCACCAGCTCGCGTACGGACATGGTCGGTGACTCCGCTATCCGGGGGGCCACTGGAGGCCGCGGCCGCCCAGGACGTGCGCGTGGGCGTGGAAGACGGTCTGGCCGGCGCCGGAGCCCGTGTTGAGGATGATCCGGTAGCCGCTGCCGTCGACCTTCTCCTCGGCGGCGACCTCCCCGGCCTCGCGCAGGACGTCCGCGGCGATGAGCGGTTCGGCGGCGGCGAGGGAGGCGGCGTCGGGGTAGTGGGCCTTCGGGATGACCAGGACGTGGGTCGGGGCCTGCGGGTTGATGTCGCGGAAGGCGACGGTGGTCTCGCTCTCGCGGACGATGGTCGCCGGGATGTCTCCCGAGACGATCTTGCAGAACAGGCAGTCGGACTGCGGCTCTCCCGCCATGGCGCCGGGCCTCCTCGTTCGCTGGTGAGTCGGTACAGGTGATCGGGTGATCAGTACAGGGGCATGCTATCCCCGGCCCCCGGGCCCTGTTTCAGCCCCAGCGCCCCGTACGCCCCAGGAGCAGCGCGGTCGCGGCGGTCCCGGCGGTGGAGGTGCGCAGCACGCTGCGGCCGAGCCGGTAGGGGCGGGCGCCCGCCTCGGCGAAGGCGGTCAGCTCCTGCGGGGAGACGCCGCCTTCCGGTCCGACGACGAGCACGATGCTGCCGGCCGCGGGGAGTTCGGCGGTGGCGAGGGGGGTGCTGTCGTGGTCGCGGTCCTCGTGGAGGACCCCGGCGAAGTCGGCGGCGGCGAGCTGGGCGGCGACCTGCTTGGTCGTCATGGCGTCGGCCACCTCGGGGAAGCGCACCCGGCGGGACTGCTTGCCCGCTTCCCGTGCCGTGCTGCGCCACTTCGTCAGGGCCTTGGCTCCCCGGTCGCCCTTCCACTGGGTGATGCAGCGGGCCGCCTGCCAGGGCACGATCGCGTCGACGCCGGTCTCGGTCATCGTCTCGACCGCCAGCTCGCCCCGGTCGCCCTTGGGGAGCGCCTGGACGACGGTGATGCGCGGGGCGGGTGCGGGCTCCTCGTGGAGGGTGTCGAGGCCGGTGACCGTGAGCCGGTCCTTGCCCTCGGCGGCGCGCACGACGCCCTCCGCCCAGTGGCCGAGCCCGTCGGTGAGGACGACGTCCTCGCCGGGCTGGAGCCGCTTCACGGAGACGGCGTGCCGTCCCTCGGGTCCCTCCAGGACGAACTCCGGCCCGGTGGGCATCCGTTCGACGACGAAGACCGGTGCGGTCACCGGGGGCTCCTCATGCTCAGGGCCGACCGGGCGGCCTCCAGTTCGGCGGCGAGCAGCTCGATCAGCTCGCCCGCGGGCAGTTCCCGGGTCATCCGGTGGCCCTGTCCGGCCCACAGGGCCATGCCCTGGGCGTCCCCGGCCTTGGCGGCGGCCAGGCGCAGCCCGCTGGTGACGTAGTGGACCTGGGGGTAGGCGGCGGGGGCGTAGGGGCCGTGTTCGCGGACGAAGCGGTTGACCAGGCCGCGGGCGGGCCGGCCGGAGAAGGCGCGGGTCAGCTCGGTGCGGACGAACAGCGGGTTGGTCAGGGCCTGCTTGTGCAGCAGGTGCGCCCCGGATTCGGGGCAGGCCAGGAAGGCGGTGCCGAGCTGGGCGGCGTCCGCGCCCGCCGCGAGGACGGCGGCGATCTGCGCGCCGCGCATCAGGCCGCCGGTGGCGACGATCGGGATCTGCACGGTCTCGCGGACCTGGGTGATGAGGGAGAGCAGCCCGGTGCCGGTCTGGTCGAGCTGGGGGTCGTCGCGGTGGGTGGACTGGTGACCGCCCGCCTCGACGCCCTGGACGCAGATGGTGTCGGCGCCCGCCCACTGGGCGCTCTGGGCCTCCTCGGCGGAGGTGACCGTGACGACGGTGTGCGTCCCGGCCCTGGCGAAGGCGTCCAGGGTGTCGCGGGTGGGGCAGCCGAAGGTGAAGGAGACCACCGGAACGGGGTCCTCCAGCAGGATGGCGACCTTCGCCTCGTAGCCGTCGTCGCCGCTGCTGTCCGGGTCGCCGAGCGGGGTCTCGTACCAGGCGGCCTCACCGGCGAGCTGGTGGCGGTAGACCTCGACGGCGCTGGGGTCGGCGAGCGCGGGCTGCGGCATGAAGAGGTTGACGCCGAACGGCCCGCCCGTGAGCCGGCGCAGCTGTTTGATCTCGTTGTACATCCCGTCCGCCGTTTTGTACCCGGCGGCCAGGAATCCGAGCCCGCCGGCTTCGGCGACGGCCCCGGCGAGCTGCGGTCCGGACGCGCCGCCCGCCATAGGGGCCTGCACGATCGGATACCGGCAGAGATCGGTCAACTCGGAGGACATGACCGCATCGTGCCACGTCGTGTGCAACAGGGCCGAATCAGCCAGCCGACGCTGTGACCGGTTCCACCGCTACACGCCGCACCGCCCGCCGGTTCGGAACCGGCGGGCGGTGCGGTGAAAGGCGGAAAGCGGTTCAGCGGCCGTTGAACGCGTCCTTCAGCCGGGAGAAGAGCCCTTGCTGACCTGGCTGAAACTGGCCGAGGGGCCGCTCCTCGCCGCGCAGCTTGGACAGCTCCCGCAGCAGCCGCTCCTGTTCCGCGTCGAGCTTGGACGGGGTCATCACCTCGACGTGCACGATCAGGTCGCCCCGGCCGCCGCCGCGCAGGTGCGTGATGCCGCGCCCGTGCAGGGGCACGGACTGGCCGGACTGGGTGCCGGGCCTGATGTCGATGTCCTCCAGGCCGTCCAGGGTCTCCAGCGGACACTTGGTGCCGAGGGCCGCGGCCGTCATGGGGACGGTGACCGTGCAGTGCAGATCGTCGCCGCGCCGCTGGAACACGGCGTGCGGCAGCTCGTGGATCTCCACGTACAGATCGCCGGGCGGGCCGCCGCCGGGGCCGACCTCGCCCTCGCCGGCCAGCTGGATACGGGTGCCGTTGTCGACGCCCGCGGGGATCTTCACGGTCAGGGTGCGCCGCGAGCGGATGCGGCCGTCGCCGGCGCACTCCGGGCACGGGGTGGGCACGACCGTGCCGAAACCCTGGCACTGCGGGCAGGGCCGCGAGGTCATGACCTGGCCCAGGAAGGACCGGGTGACCTGCGAGACCTCGCCGCGGCCGCGACACATGTCACAGGTCTGGGCGGACGTGCCGGGGGCCGCGCCCTCGCCGCTGCAGGTGTTGCAGACGACGGCCGTGTCGACCTGGATGTCCTTGGTGGTGCCGAAGGCCGCCTCGTTGAGGTCGATCTCCAGCCGGATCATGGCGTCCTGGCCCCGCCGGGTCCGCGAACGGGGCCCGCGCTGTGCGGCGTTGCCGAAGAACGCGTCCATGATGTCGGAGAAGTTGCCGAAGCCGCCGGCTCCGAAACCGCCCGCGCCACCGCCGCCGCCACTGGCGGAGAGGGGGTCGCCGCCGAGGTCGTAGACCTGCTTCTTCTGCGGGTCCGAGAGCACCTCGTAAGCGGCGTTGATCTCCTTGAACCGCTCCTGGGTCTTCGGGTCCGGGTTGACATCCGGGTGCAGCTCGCGGGCGAGCCGACGGAATGCCTTCTTGATCTCGTCCTGAGATGCGTCGCGGCGCACGCCGAGTACGGCGTAGTAGTCCGTGGCCACTTACGACTCCGCCAGGATCTGTCCGACGTAACGTGCCACTGCGCGTACCGCTCCCATCGTTCCGGGGTAGTCCATGCGGGTCGGTCCGACCACGCCGAGTTTGGCGACTGCCTCGTCGCCCGAACCGTAGCCGACCGCGACGACGGACGTGGAGTTGAGCCCCTCGTGGGCGTTCTCGTGCCCGATCCGTACGGTCATGCCGGAGTCCGTGGCCTCACCGAGCAGCTTCAGCAGGACGACCTGTTCCTCCAGTGCTTCCAGCACCGGCCGGATCATCACCGGGAAGTCGTGTCCGAAGCGGGTGAGGTTGGAGGTGCCGCCGATCATCAGCCGCTCCTCCGTCTCCTCGACCAGTGTTTCGAGGAGGGTGGAAAGGACCGTGGAAACCGTTCCCCGGTCCTCGCTGTCGAAGGATTCCGGCAGCTCCTGCACCAGCTGCGGGACATCCGCGAAGCGGCGTCCGACGACCCGGCTGTTGAGCCGGGCCCGCAGATCCGCGAGCGATGCCTCGCCGAACGGCGCAGGGCAGTCGATCATACGCTGTTCGACCCGGCCGGTGTCCGTGATCAGGACGAGCATGAGCCGGGCGGGGGCGAGCGCCAGCAGTTCCACGTGCCGCACCGTCGAGCGGGTCAGCGAGGGGTACTGCACGACGGCGACCTGCCGGGTGAGCTGCGCGAGCAGCCGCACCGTCCGGCCGACCACGTCGTCGAGGTCGACCGCGCCGTCGAGGAAGTTCTGGATGGCCCGGCGCTCGGGCGAGGAGAGCGGCTTGACGCCCGCGAGCTTGTCGACGAAGAGGCGGTACCCCTTGTCGGTCGGGATGCGTCCCGCGCTCGTGTGCGGCTGGGCGATGAAGCCCTCGTCCTCCAGCACCGCCATGTCGTTGCGGACGGTGGCCGGGGAGACCCCCAGCCGGTGCCGCTCGGTCAGCGCCTTGGAGCCGACGGGCTCCTCGGTGCCGACATAGTCCTGGACGATGGCGCGCAGCACTTCGAGTCTGCGTTCGCTGAGCATCGCGCACACCTCCAGCTGTGTCTCTCGGTGTCTGACTGGCACTCGGTGCGTTCGAGTGCCAGCAATCCCCGCGGTCAGTGTACGGGGGTGAGGTGGGGCGGGGGCAAGGGCGACCGGCCATACCCCCACGAGACCGCGCAGGTCGTTGCCGCTAGCGTCGTGGTATGGACGTCGCTTGGGAAGACTTCGGTTGGGAGCGGTTGGGCAACGGTATCGGCAGACGGCGCCTCCCTGGCTGGGATGCCACCGCCGCGCTGGTCGCCGGGGAGACCGGCGTGTTGCTGTACGACACCGGCGCCACGCTGCGCGAGGGCGTCGAGCTGCGGCGGCAGGCCGAGGCGCTGCTCGGGCGGAGGGTGACACATATCGCACTGAGCCATCCGCACTTCGACCATGTGCTGGGCACCGCGGCGTTCGCCGGGGCCCAGGTGTACGGGGCGGTGGGCGTCGCTGCGCTGCTGCGCGGCGGGGCGGAGAGCCTGGGCGCCTCGGCGGTGCGCCACGGGGTGCCGGAGGGCGAGGCGGCCCGGTCGGTGGACACGCTGGTGGTCCCGCACCACGAGGTGTGCGGCGACTGGACGCTGGACCTGGGCGGCGGCCGTCAGGTGCTGCTGGCGAACGTGGGCCCCGGGCACAGCGGCCATGACCTCGCGGCGCTGGTGCCGGGCACGGGCGGTGAGCCTCCGGTGGTGTTCTGCGGTGATCTGGTCGAGGAGTCGGGCGAGCCGCAGGCGGGCCGGGACGCGATCACCTCGCGCTGGCCGGCCGCGCTGGAGAGGCTGCTGGCGCTGGGCGGCGAGGGCGCGCTGTACGTGCCGGGGCACGGGGCGGTGGTGGACGCGGCGTTCGTGCGGGCGCAGCGGGCGTCGCTGGCGGAGCGCTTCGAGGTGGATCTCGACGAGGGGTGAACCCCGGTGAGGACCCTGGAGCACATAGGAACGTTCCGGGGTGCTCCAGAGGCGTCACCGGGGCGCCCCGGCTGCCTCGGCCGGGTCTTCGACGTCCGTCGGCGGCTCGGGCGAATATCGTCGTGCCATGCGCAGCTACCAGCCGGACCTGACCCCGCCGTGGAAGCGGTCCGCCCCCGTGCCCGAGGTGCCCGCCGAGCCCGATCTGGTCGTGGAGGAGGTCTCCACCGGCTTCTGCGGGGCGGTGATCCGCTGCGAGAAGACGGCCCAGGGGCCGACGGTGACCCTGGAGGACCGCTTCGGCAAGCACCGGGTGTTCCCGATGGAGCCGCGCGGCTTCCTGCTGGAGGGCAAGGTCGTCACGCTGGTGCGCCCGGGCCCCGGCGGCCCGGCGCGTCCCACCCGTACGGCCTCCGGTTCGGTGGCGGTGCCCGGGGCTCGGGCCCGGGTGGCGCGGGCCGGGCGGATCTATGTGGAGGGCCGGCACGACGCGGAGCTGGTGGAGCGGGTGTGGGGTGACGACCTGCGCATCGAGGGCGTGGTCGTGGAGTACCTGGAGGGGGTGGACGACCTGCCGGCGATCGTCGGGGAGTTCGCGCCGGGGCCGGACGCCCGGCTGGGGGTGCTGGTGGACCATCTGGTGCCCGGCTCCAAGGAGTCCCGGATCGCCGAGCGGGTGACCGGGGACCATGTGCTGGTGGTGGGGCACCCGTACATCGACGTGTGGGAGGCGGTGAAGCCGTCCTCGGTCGGGATCGACGCGTGGCCGGTGGTGCCGAGGGGGCAGGACTGGAAGACGGGCGTGTGCCGGGCGCTGGGGTGGCCGGAGAACACGGGGGCGGCCTGGCAGCACATCCTGTCCAAGGTCCGCAGCTACAAGGACCTTGAGCCCCAACTGCTGGGCAGAGTAGAGGAATTGATCGACTTCGTCACCCTTCCGGACTGATGTCCGGGGGCTGGATCCGGTCTGTTGCGGGACTGTCGAAG
This sequence comes from Streptomyces sp. CA-278952, assembly GCF_028747205.1. Taxonomy (NCBI): domain Bacteria; kingdom Bacillati; phylum Actinomycetota; class Actinomycetes; order Kitasatosporales; family Streptomycetaceae; genus Streptomyces; species Streptomyces sp. CA-278952. Next base: position 5,620,387 of record NZ_CP112880.1, on the reverse strand, counting down.
AGGATCTCGTACCGATCCCTGTGAATCCCTGCGTCCCACACGCACCATCGGATAGTGAAGGGGAAGAACGAGCAGGCGGTTCACGGGCCGAAGGGCTCACGGGGGAAGGGCGGGGACCGATGGCGCGCGAGGTCTGGCGGGACAGTGCGGACAACGAGGCGGCCTCGGCCGTCTTCCACCTGATACAGCAGCTGATCGACCGGTACCGGGTCAACCGGCCGGTGATGCCGCTCGTGGTGGTCCAGGCGGCGGACGCCGGGGCCGGGCCGGAGATCGACGCGCGGGTGGAGCAGCTCGTGCATCAGGTGCACCGGGCCAACGAGCTGCGCCGGGTGCCGGTGCGGCTGCTGGACGGCGAGGGGGCGAACCCGTACGAGGCGGCGCTCGCCATGGTGCGCACGCTCTCCGAGAAGCCGTGGGAGACCCGCGAGAACACCCAGTACAAGACCTTCGCCTTTCCCCGCTCCCGGCTGCTCGGGGCGATCGAGCAGGCCACCGCGACGGTGGTCGCGCAGTCCGACGGGAACACCTCCGAGGTGCGCGAGGAACGGATCCTGGAGCAGCTGAGCCGGCTGCGCTGGCGGTCCGGCCGGCCGCGCGGGGCCACCCGGTGGGCGTCGCTGCGGCAGTCGGTGCGGCCCGAGACGTTCGTCGGCGCGCTCTTCATCGCCCTGCTCAGCGTGTTGCTCGGGGAGATCGACTGGCTGTTGACGGCCCTGGTGGCGGCCGTCGCGCTGATCGGGCTCGCCGTGGTGGGCCTGGCGAGCCGGGCCGCGCCGCCGCTGCTGTGGCTGCGCCGGGCCAGCCGGTGGTTCGCCACCACCTCGTCCCTGGCCGCTTCCAGCACCGGCTATCCGTCGGACGGCTGGTCGTGGCTGTCGCCGAGCGGTTCGTGGCGGGTGATCCGGGCGCGGGCGGCGGCGGTCGCGGAGCGGGTGGCGGACGCGGGGGCGGGCGACGAGTACGCGCGCCAGTTCCATCTGGAGCTGCGCGTGCAGGCGCTGCTGGAGGATCTGCGGCACAACTACCGCCCGCACTCCCTGGACTGGCGGCGCAGCAAGCGCACGGTCCCGCCGGTGGTGTTCCTGCCCCGGGCGACCCAGGACAACGGCGGCATCCTGCTGATCAACGCGATCAACAGCGTACGGTCGCGGCGCAGCGAGGTGGATCCGCTGCTGCTGCTCGCCTCGCTCCAGGCCCCCGAGATCATGCGGCACACGCCACCGCTGCCCCCGGAGCGGCCGGGTCCCGGCGCGCCGTCCGGTTCGTCCGGGGCGCGGGCCCGCTACGAGCGCTGGGTCGACGATCTGAGTCTGGGGCAGTCGCCGGGGGCGGCGGCGACCCTGGCGTGGGTGCTGCTGCTGCCGCTGTCCACCGAGAAGCTGACCCACGAGCACGCGCACGCGCAGCTCGTCACCCACCGGGTGCGGCGGACCTGGGCGTGGTGGGTGATGTCGCGGGCGAGCGTCGCCGTGCTCGTCGTGGGAAGTCTGCTGGGGGCGTTCCTGTGGGCCGGGCACTGGCGCGACACGTACTGCCACGGGCCGCTGACCGACCGCAACACGGACGCGATCTGGGCCGGGAAGGGGGACGACCGGGAGTGCGTGGGGGTGGCGACCGCCCCCGAGGTGTTCTTCGCGCGGGGCAACGACCTGGAGCTGAACGGGGCCGGAAAGGGCATCACCTTCGAGCGGATCGAGCAGGCGATCCGGGAGGAGAACGACGACATCGAGCCGGGCGACGCGTACGTGACGGTCGTGTACGCCGGTCCGCTCACCGCCACGGGCAAGGACCGGGAGGAGACCCGCAAGGGCCTGGAGGAGCTGACCGGCGTCTATCTCCAGCAGCGGGCGGTGAACAAGACCGTGCGCCGGTCGGTGAAGCTGCGGGTGCTGACCGCGAACGGCGGCGAGGACATGCTGCGGCAGCTCACCGCCGTGCGGAAGATCATCGACGTGGCCCGGCGGGATCCGACGGTGGTCGGGGTGGTCGGTCTCGGCCGCAACACCGACGAGAGCGACAACGCGGTGAAGCTGCTGCGCGAGGCCGGGCTGCCGGTGGTGAACACGACGAACTCCAGCAGCGACCTGCCCCGGGACTTCCCCAACTACTTCGGCCTCGCGGCGACGGACGAGGAGCAGACGCACGCGCTGGGGCTGGTCGCCCGGCAGATCGCGAAGGACCTCGACCGCCCGCACGCGCTCGTGCTGTCGCGCGAGGACCGCAACGGGGACCTGGACCGGTACACCGCCGAGCAGCGGGACGCGGGCCGGCAGATGCTGCTCGACGCGGGCTTCGATCTGGGCAAGGACGTGCCGTACGACCTGCCGGGCGGGGCGAGCCTGAACGCCCCGCTGACGACCATCTGCCGGGCCGAGCGGGTCCCCGACGCGCTGTACTTCGCGGGGCGGGTCGAGGACGTACCGACGCTGATGCGGGGCCTGTCGGAGACCACCGGGTGCTCCGACCGGCGGATGACCGTGTTCACAGGGGACGATCTGACGAAGGGGACGTTCGACGACAGCACGTCGATCGCGGCCAACGTCACGCTCTACCACAGCTCGCTCGCCCCGCTGGACCGGGGAAAGAACCTCGGTTTCTACGGGGACGCGTACCGCACGCTGCGGGCGCTGCACCCCGAGGCGGAGATCACCGCGCTGGCGTCGGGGCGTCCGGCGTACGAGGACGGCCTGTTCGCCAGCGGGCAGACCGTCATCTCCTACAGCGCGACGGCCGCCCTGTACGACGCGGCGGCCCGCGGCGACCAGCGCCGGAGCGCAGCGGAAACCTGGGCGACGCTGCACACGGTGGACCTCAACAACATGCCGACGGGGACGATCTCGTTCAGCCGGGCGAGGTCCTCGGTCTCCGACAACGTGCACGGCCTCAACATCGTCAAGGTGGTCCGCCCCGGGCCGAGCGCCGAGCGGACCCTGGTCTGCGGCAAGCCGGCCGGGGTCGCGCCCCCGCTGACGGTCAAGGACTGCCGGCCGTGAGGCGGCCCGGCCGGATCAGTCGACGAGGTCGCGGACGACGGCGTCGGCCAGGAGCCGCCCGCGCAGGGTGAGGACCGCGCGGCCCTTCCCGTACGGCTCCGGGTCCAGCAGCCCGTCGGTCAGGGCGCGGCGGGAGGCGGCGAGGCCGTCGGGCTTCAGGAGGGAGAGCGGGCAGCCCTCGCGCAGCCGGAGCTCCAGCAGGATGCGCTCGACCCGGCGGTCCTCCTGGCCGAGGATCTCGCGGCCCGCGCCGGGTGAGCGGCCCTCGGAGAGCGCCTGGGCGTACGCGCCGGGGTGCTTCACGTTCCACCAGCGGACTCCGCCGACGTGGCTGTGGGCGCCGGGGCCCGCGCCCCACCAGTCGGCGCCGCGCCAGTACAGCTCGTTGTGCAGGCAGCGGCCGGCCTCGGTGGTGGCCCAGTTGGAGACCTCGTACCAGTCGAAGCCGGCGGCGGCGAAGGCCTCGTCCGCGATGAGGTAGCGGTCGGCGTGCGCGTCGTCGTCGGTCATCGGGATCTCGCCGCGCCGGATGCGGCGGGCGAGCTGGGTGCCCTCCTCGACGATCAGGGCGTACGCGGAGACGTGGTCGGGGCCCGCGCCGATCGCGGCGTCCAGGGTGGCCCGCCAGTCGTCGTCGGACTCGCCGGGAGTGCCGTAGATCAGGTCGAGGTTGACGTGGTCGAAGCCCGCCGCCCGGGCCTCGGCGACACAGGCCTCGGGGCGGCCGGGGGTGTGCGTGCGGTCCAGGATCTTCAGGACGTGCTGCTTGGCGCTCTGCATGCCGAAGGAGACCCGGTTGAAGCCGCCCTCGCGGAGCGCGGCGAGGTAGGCCGGGTCGACGGACTCCGGATTGGCCTCGGTGGTGATCTCCGCGTCGTCCGCGAGCCCGAACTCCTCCCTGATCGCCGCCAGCATGCGCACGAGGTCGGCGGCCGGCAGCAGGGTGGGCGTGCCGCCGCCGACGAAGACCGTGCGCACGGGGCGCGGGTCGTCGCCGAGGACCTTGCGGGCCTGGCGGACCTCTTCGATCAGGTGGGCGGCGTAGTTGTCGCGGGAGGCCAGCGCCCCGCCGGAGCCGCGCAGCTCGGTGGCGGTGTAGGTGTTGAAGTCGCAGTAGCCGCAGCGGGTGGCGCAGTAGGGGACGTGCAGGTAGAAGCCGAGCGGGCGGTCGGCTGCGCCTTCCAGGGCGTGGCGGGGCAGCGCCCCGTCGTCGGGCACGGGCTCACCATCGGGCAGTACGGAAGGCATACCGACCATTGTCGCTCGCCGCGGGAGTTCCCCGGACCGGGTGGCTTCCCGCGGCTCACTGCGGGGATTTCCCGGACCGGGTGGCTTCCCGCCCGCCGGCCCGTTCAATCCGCGTGCAGCACCAGCAGGGCCACGTCGTCGTCGGGCGGCTGCTCGGCGAACTCGTGGACGGCCCGCCGGATGCGCTCGGCCGTCGCCTCGGCGGGCAGCCCGGCGCACCCGGCCAGCACCCGGGCCAGCCCGTCCCCGTCGTCGAACATCAGCGGCCCCGACCGGCGCTCGGTCACCCCGTCCGTGACGCAGAGCAGGGTGTCCCCGGGCGCGAGGTCGAAGCCCTGGCTTTCGTACGCCACGTCCTCGACGACCCCGAGCAGCACCTGGGGCTCGGCGGCCGGGCGTACGGAGCCGTCGGGGCGCAGCAGCAGCGGCAGGGGGTGCCCGGCGCTGGCCACCGTGCAGCGGACCCCGCCGTCGGGGAGCGGCACGACCTCCCCGTACAGCAGGGAGAGGAACCGGGACTGGGTGCCGTCGTGGAGCTGCTGGCCCCCGGCTGCGGCGACCATCAGGGCGGCGGCCTCGGCGGCCTCCATGGCGTCGTCGAGGAGCAGCCGGTTCAGCCGGTCCAGGACCTCCCCGACGCCGAAGCCCTCCCGGGAGAGCAGCCGCAGCCAGGGGCGGGCGAGGCCGGTGACGACGGCGGCCTCGGGGCCGCTGCCCTGGACGTCGCCGAGGACGAAGCACCAGCGGTCGCCGGGGCACGCGAAAATGTCGTAGAAGTCACCGCCGACCACCCCGTCGTCGCTGGGTTCGTAGACGAGGGCGTTGGTGACGCCGGGGATCTCGGCGACCTTGCTGGGGAGCAGGCCGCGCTGGAGGATCCGGCTGATGGTGGCCTGGCGGGTGTAGGCGCGGGCCGCGCCGACGGCGAGACCGAGGCGGCGGACGAAGTCCTCGATCAGCGAGGCGACGGCCTCCGGCACCTGGGCGACGCCCTCGCGGCCGACGAGGACGGTGCCGAGCGCCCGGCCGCCCGCGGTGATGCGGAAGGCGAGCGCGGCGCCGTCCCGGCCGCCGGGGTGCGGGGGCGTCGCGGCAGCGGCAGCGGCCTGCCGGTCCTCGCGGCCTTCCTCCCGGCCCTCGCGGCCTTCCTCCCGGCCCTCTCCGTCCTTCTCGCGGCCCTCCTTGCGGTCCTCCTCGGCAGGGTGGGCGGGCCAGGGCACGGGGACGGGGACGGGACCGGAGCCGACGGCGGCCGGGAGGCGGAGGGGCTCCCGCTCCAGGACGGCGCGCAGGGGCTCGGTGCCGGTCTCGTCGCTGTGCCAGACCCGGGCGAGCCGGGGTTCGGCGGCCGGTCCCCCGCCCTCGGTCTCCAGCCAGATCGCGCACCAGTCCGCCAGCCGGGGCACCAGGAGCTGGCCCGCTATGGCGGCCACCAGGTCCTCGTCGAGCTGCCCGGCGAGCAGGTCGGAGGCCTCGGCGAGGAAGGCCGGGGCGCCCCGGCTGTCCCAGACCGCGTCGTCGCGCTCGGTGCGCCTGGCCGCGGGGGCGAGGATCTCGGCGGCGCGCAGGCCGCGTCTGAGGGCCTCCCCGTCGGGCGGGGCGGGCGGGGCGCTCCAGTCGTCGACGGGGAGGCGGGCCCAGACGGTCTTGAGGCCGGTGCGGTAGGTGATGCCCCAGGAGTCGGCGAGGGTGGCGACGAGCTGGAGGCCACGGCCGTACTCGGCGGGATCGGGCAGCCCTCCGGGACTCACCCCGGCCGGTCCGGGGCCCGCGCCGGGCTCGTCGCCGCTCACCGGGCGGGCCGGGTGGTGGTCGGTGACCTCCAGGACGAGGGCGGCGGATGGCTCCTCACCGCCCTCCTCCTCCAGCCTGAGCACCAGGTCGACGGTGGTCCCGGCGTGCACCACGGCGTTGGTGACCAGCTCGTTGGTGACGGTCACGGCGTCGTCGGCCAGCCGGTCACTGAAGCCCACGGCCGCGGGCACCCCGATCCCGGTCCACTCCGCGAGCGCGGCCCGCACGAACCGGCGGGCGGCGGACGGGGCGAGCGGTATGCCGGGCAGGCTGGTGCGGCTGGCCAGCCGCGGGCCGTGCGCGAGCCCGGCACGGGTGGTGCCGGGACGCTGCATGGTTTCCCGCTGCAAGGGAATGGGCGCCATGGTGCGGCTCCTACGGTCCGACGACACCGACAGAGTGACAGACCGGCCGCATCCATAAGCACCGAGTTACCGAAGTGGGCAGAAAATCGAGCAGATTCGAACGCAACGCTTCGGAAACGCGCGACCCCGAGGGCCGGAGCCGGATCGAAGGCGTGGAAGACCCCCGTCGGCCGGATTCACGACGCGTCGGCAGCGGCGTCGACGGAGGACGGAGCCGCCCTCCTCCTGCGGTACACCACCACCCCGCACACCGCGAGCAGGAGCACCGCCACGGCGGACACCCCGAAGGCGGTCCGCTCGGCGAAGAGCCTTCCGAGGACCTCCAGCACGCCGAGCCCCGCGGTCGCGTAGATCAGCGCCCAGGCCGCTCCGCCCACGAACAGCGCGGGGAGGTAGCGCGGCAACGGCATACGCATACTGCCCGCGAGGAAGTTGACGGCGGTCTGGAACCCGACCGTCAGGAAGGAGACGGCCACCACCGGTGCGCCCCACCGCTGGATGGCGCCCTCGGCGCGCCGGAACTTCGCCGAAGAGGTCAGCCCCGCGAACCTGCCGCGCCGCGCGCCGGCTCCCGCGAGCCACCCGACGGCGAACGTCCCTCCGGCGCGGAGGAGGACGATGACGTAGAGGGCCCCGGCCGCGAGCGCGATCCTGTCCACAGTGCCCCACCTCGCACGCAGGCCCGAAGCCCACGTTCTCCGTCGTCCGTGTGAGCGGTCCCTTCGCGGGGCGCACAACGCGCGCGAGTCCGGTCGGCGACTCTCACCTGCGCCCCGCCCGTGTCCGTTCGGTCCGCCGGGTCTTCATCTGCGGCACCGGAACCGGCCCGCGCACCCGGGCCCGCACACCCCGGGCTCCACCAAGGGAAGGCCAGCCTAACCGAACGCATCCCCGGTGGGCGCGGGACGGTGCCCTCCGTCCGCCGGGTGAAATACTTACCGCTCGGTCGGGATTTATCACCAGCAGGAGTGTACGTTCGTACGCTCCGGGGTTAGGGTCCTCCGCATGACCGTCGACATCGAGGCACGTCCTCTCCGCGCCGGGCGGCACGCGCGGGCCGCCGTAGCCGTCCTGTTCTTCACCAACGGGGCCGTGTTCGCCAACCTGCTGCCGAGGTATCCGCAGATCAAGGACGATCTGGCGATCAGCAACGGCGCCTACGGACTGGCGGTCGCCGCGTTCCCCGCGGGCGCCATCGCGGCCGGCCTCGCGGCAGGGGTGCTCATCCGCCGCGCGGGCTCGGCGCGGGTCGCGGTCGTCGGCACCCTGCTGACGGCGATGGGGATCCTGGCCGCCGGCCTCGCCCCTTCGCCCGCGCTGTTCGCGGGCGCCTTGTTCCTGGCCGGAGCCATGGACGCGCTGACGGATGTCGCGCAGAACGCGCACGGTCTACGGGTGCAGCGGCTCTACGGACGCTCCATCCTGAACTCGTTCCACGCGATCTGGTCCATCGGCGCCGTCACCGGAGGGCTGATGGCCGCCGGAGCGATGGCGCTGGGCCTGTCGCTCGGCGTGCACCTCACGGTCTCGGCGATCGTCCTCGTTCTCGCCGCCGTGACCGCATGGCGCTTCTGCCTGCCCGGCCCGGACAACGAGCCCGAGGAGGACGGTCCGGAACGGCGGAGCGCCGAGGGAGCGGCCGGATTCTCGCGCGTCGGATACGCGCTGGCGGCACTCGTACTGATCGCCACGGCCGGCACGCTCGTCGAGGACGCGGGAAACTCCTGGGCCGCCCTCTACCTTTCGGACTCCCTGCACACCTCCGCGGCGCTCGCCGCCTGGGGCTTCATCGCCCTGGTGGGCGCCCAGTTCATCGGGCGCATCATCGGCGACCGCCTCGTCGACCGTTTCGGTCAGCGAGCCGTGGCCCGGACCGGCGGCCTGATCACCACGGTCGGCATGGGACTCGCCCTGGCGGTGCCGACCCTGCCCGGAACCATCCTGGGCTTCGCCCTGGCCGGATTCGGGGTGGCGACGCTGGTGCCGGCGGCGATGCACGAAGCCGACGCCCTGCCCGGCCTCAAACCCGGATCGGGTCTGACGATCGTCTCCTGGCTCATGCGCCTGGGCTTCCTGCTGTCCCCTCCGGTCGTCGGTTACGTCGCCGACGCGACCAGCCTGCGCACCGGCCTGCTGGTGATCCCCTGCGCGGGACTGCTCGTGGTGGTGCTCGCCAAGGTCCTGCGAGGTCGGCGCGAGTGAAGTCGGCTCGGACCCGCCGGCTCGGGGCGGGCCCGCGAGAGATCGGCGCGTGCAGGAGGCACGGCTGAAGTCGACCACTGCGGCGAACGACCGGCGCGGCGCGCACATCGACGTCCGCGACGCGACGCTCCCGCCCGCCCGCCCGGTCGGTCGGGCCGCCCGGGAACAGGCGAACGGGGCGGCCGGACACCCTGGTGTCCCGCCGCCCCGTCGGTGCCCGCCCGGGGCCGAGCCCCCGGACGGCCGCGATGAGAGGCCCGCGCCCAGGCCCTGTGGCTCAGGCCTCGCGCGAGCCCGCGTACATCTCGTCGATGAGCCCTCGGTACTCCCGCTCGACGACCGGGCGCTTCAGCTTGAGGCTGGGGGTCAGCTCGCCGTGCTCGACGTCCAGGTCGCGCGGCAGGAGGCGGAACTTCTTGATGGTCTGCCAGCGCTGGAGGCCCTCGTTGAGGCGCTTGACGTACCCGTCGATCAGCTCGACGGTCTGCGGGGCGGCGACGACCTCCGCGTACGACTTGCCCTCCATGCCGTTCTCGGCGGCCCAGCCGAGGAGGGTGGGGCCGTCGAGCGCGATGAGCGCGGTGCAGAAGTTACGGTCCGCGCCGTGCACCAGGATGTTGGAGACGAACGGGCAGACCGCCTTGAACTGGCCTTCGACCTCCGCCGGGGCGACGTACTTTCCGCCGGACGTCTTGATCAGGTCCTTCTTGCGGTCGGTGATGCGCAGGTAGCCGTCGACCGACAGCTCGCCGATGTCCCCGGTGTGGATCCAGCCGTCCGACTCCAGAACCTCTTCGGTCTTGTCGGGCAGGTTGTGGTAGCCCTGCATGACGCCGGGGCCGCGCAGCAGGATCTCGCCGTCGTCGGCGATGCGCACCTCGGTGCCGGGGAGCGGCTTGCCGACGGTGCCGGTGCGGTAGGCCTCGCCAGGGTTGACGAAGGAGGCGGCGCTGGTCTCGGTGAGGCCGTAGCCCTCCAGGATGTGGACGCCGGCGCCCGCGAAGAAGTAGCCGATGTCCGGAGCGAGGGCGGCGGAGCCGGAGATACAGGCGCGCAGCCGGCCGCCGAAGGCCTCACGGATCTTGGAGAAGACGAGGGCGTCGGCGACCTTGTGCTTGGCGCCGAGCGCGAAGGGGACGGAGGCCTTGCCGGTGCGGCGGAAGTTGTCCTGGGAGACCTTGGCGTACTCGCGGGCGACCCCGGCCGCCCACTGGAAGATCTTGTACTTGGCGCCACCGCCCGCGCGGGCCTTGGAGGCGACCCCGTTGTAGACCTTCTCAAAGATCCGGGGCACGGCGGCCATGTAGGTCGGCTGGACGATCGGCAGGTTCTCGATGATCTTGTCGATGCGGCCGTCGATCGCGGTGACGTGGCCGACCTCGATCTGCCCGGAGGTGAGGACCTTGCCGAAGACGTGGGCGAGCGGCAGCCAGAGGTACTGCACGTCCTCGGCCGTGATCAGCCCGGTCGCCACGGTGGCCTTGGCCATGTACGACCAGTTGTCGTGCGGCAGCCGTACGCCCTTGGGGCGGCCGGTGGTGCCCGAGGTGTAGATGAGGGTGGCGAGCTGGTCGGCGGTGATCGCGGCGACCCGCTCGGTGACCGCGTCCGGGGTCTTGGCGAGGAGCTCGGCGCCCTGGGCCTCCAGCTCGGCGAGGGTGATGATCCAGCCCTCGGGGTCGCCATCGGCGTGCTCGACGCCGGCCGCGTCGATGACCACGACATGCGCGAGGTTCGGCAGGTCCGCGCGGGTCTCCCGGGCCTTGGCCAGTTGCTCGGCGTCCTCCGCGATGAGGATCCGGCTCTCGGAGTCGGCCAGGATGAAGGCGGACTCCTCGGCGTTCGTGGACGGGTAGATGGTGGTCGTCGCGGCGCCCGCGCACATCACCCCGAGGTCGATGAGGATCCACTCCACCCGGGTGGCCGAGGAGAGGGCGACCCGCTCCTCCGGCCGCACGCCGAGGGCGATCAGCCCGGCGGCGATCGCGTAGACGCGCTCGGAGGCCTGGCCCCAGCTCAGCGACTTCCAGTCGTCGGGACCCGTGCCCGAGGCCGACGGCACCGGATAGCGGTACGCCTCCCCGTCCGGGGTCGCCGCCACGCGGTCGATGAAGAGGGCCGCCACGGAGGGCGGCCGGTTATCGATCAAGGTCTGTGTGTCGCTCACGACGTCCTCCGGGCCTGCGGCATTGCTACGACCGGCTTCTTTGATACGGCGACTGGCTGCTGTGGTCCTACTGCCTACCGCCTGCTGCTCTCGTGCTGCTGCGCAACCTGCTCGTTCGGGCTTGTTTAACTGACCAGTAACCATCGAGTCGTGATCAGAGTAGAGCGCGCGTGTCCGCCACGTAAGAGGCAACGGACCGCAGCTTTCATAACGAAAGGGCCCCCACGCCGGTACCGCGGCATGGGGGCCCCTGGAGAGCGGACTACTTCTTGCCCTTGCTCTCACCCGCGGACTCGTCGGTCGACAGGACGGAGATGAAGGCGTCCTGCGGCACCTCCACGTTGCCGACCATCTTCATCCGCTTCTTGCCCTCCTTCTGCTTCTCCAGCAGCTTCCGCTTACGGGAGATGTCACCGCCGTAGCACTTGGCGAGGACGTCCTTGCGGATCGCGCGGACGGTCTCGCGGGCGATGACCCGGGCGCCGATGGCCGCCTGGATCGGCACCTCGAAGTTCTGCCGGGGGATGAGCTTCTGCAGCTTGGCGACGAGCCGCACGCCGTACGCGTACGCCTTGTCCTTGTGGGTGACCGCGGAGAACGCGTCCACCTTGTCGCCGTGCAGCAGGATGTCGACCTTGACGAGCTGCGCCGACTGCTCGCCGGTGGGCTCGTAGTCGAGGGAGGCGTACCCCCGGGTCTTGGACTTCAGCTGGTCGAAGAAGTCGAAGACGATCTCCGCGAGCGGCAGGGTGTAGCGGATCTCGACCCGGTCCTCGGAGAGGTAGTCCATGCCGAGCAGGGTGCCGCGCCGGTTCTGGCACAGCTCCATGATCGCGCCGATGAACTCGCTCGGGGCCAGCACCGTGGCGCGGACCACCGGCTCGTGCACCTTGTCGATCTTGCCCTCGGGGAACTCGCTCGGGTTGGTGACGACGTGCTCGGTGCCGTCCTCCATCTCGACGCGGTAGACCACGTTGGGGGCGGTGGCGATCAGATCGAGGCCGAACTCGCGCTCCAGCCGCTCACGGACCACGTCCAGGTGGAGCAGGCCGAGGAAGCCGACGCGGAAGCCGAAGCCGAGCGCGGCGGAGGTCTCCGGCTCGTAGACCAGGGCGGCGTCGTTGAGCTGGAGCTTGTCCAGCGCCTCGCGCAGGTCCGGGTAGTCCGAGCCGTCCAGGGGATACAGCCCGGAGAACACCATCGGCTTGGGCTCCTTGTAGCCGCCCAGCGCCTCGGTCGCCCCGTTGTGCAGCGAGGTGATGGTGTCACCCACCTTGGACTGCCGGACGTCCTTCACCCCGGTGATGATGTAGCCGACCTCGCCCACGCCGATGCCGTCGGCCGGGGTCATCTCGGGGGACGACACCCCGATCTCCAGCAGCTCGTGGGTGGCGCCGGTCGACATCATGCGGATGCGCTCGCGCTTGTTGAGCTGCCCGTCGATGACACGGACATAGGTGACGACACCGCGGTACGCGTCGTAGACCGAGTCGAAGATCATCGCGCGGGCGGGGGCGTCCGCGACGCCGACCGGGGCCGGCACGTCCCGCACGACCCGGTCGAGCAGCGCGTCCACGCCGACGCCGGTCTTCGCGGAGACCTTGAGCACGTCCTCGGGCTGGCAGCCGATGAGGTTGGCCAGCTCCTCGGAGAACTTCTCCGGCTGCGCGGCGGGGAGGTCGATCTTGTTGAGCACCGGGACGATGGTGAGGTCGTTCTCCATCGCGAGATAGAGATTGGCCAGCGTCTGGGCCTCGATGCCCTGCGCGGCGTCGACCAGCAGGACCGTGCCCTCGCAGGCCGCGAGCGAACGGGAGACCTCGTAGGTGAAGTCCACGTGGCCCGGGGTGTCGATCATGTTGAGGATATGGGTGGTGCCCGTGTCCTCACCCGTGTTGGGGGCCCAGGGCAGCCGGACCGCCTGGGACTTGATGGTGATGCCGCGCTCGCGCTCGATGTCCATCCGGTCGAGGTACTGAGCACGCATCTGCCGCTGGTCGACCACTCCGGTCAGCTGAAGCATCCGGTCGGCGAGGGTCGACTTGCCGTGGTCGATGTGCGCGATGATGCAGAAATTGCGGATCAGCGCCGGGTCGGTACGGCTCGGCTCGGGCACGTTGGAAGGAGTCGCGGGCACGCAGGGTCCTGATTCTTGAGACGCCGAACGCCGTGTCTCGGGTCGATGTCGGGTCGGTCGGATCGATACGTAGGCTCCATCGTCCCACGCCTGCGGGACAGCGACCGGTTTGGGCCGGTCGGAGGGTGACTGCTACCGTGGGCAGCTGTGCCTCGTGGCTCTCACGAGCGGCGCGGCTCACCTGGAAGATCCAACGAACCTGAAAAGGCTCTATTCGTGGCGAACATCAAGTCCCAGATCAAGCGGAACAAGACCAACGAGAAGGCGCGCCTGCGCAACAAGGCCGTCAAGTCGTCGCTCAAGACCGCGATCCGCAAGGCCCGCGAGGCCGCCGTTGCCGGTGACGTCGAGAAGGCCACCACGGCCGTCCGCGACGCTTCCCGTCAGCTCGACAAGGCTGTCTCGAAGGGTGTCATCCACAAGAACGCCGCCGCCAACAAGAAGTCGGCGCTGGCGTCCAAGGTTGCCTCCCTGCAGGCCTGAGCTTCTTCCCGAAGCTCACTGATGTGACCGCCGGAACGGACCAGACGGGCCCTCTCTCCCGCCCCTGACCGGCACCCCGCGCCGCACACCGAACCTGCGTTCGCCACGCGGGTGCGGCGCACCCAGAGTGTGACCCGGAAGCCCCGGCCCCCGATCTCCCCAGACCGAGGACCGGGGCTTCCGCACGTGCGGGCCCACCCGGCCCACCCGGCGCGCCGGGGCACGTCCAGCCCGTCCGGCGTTTGAGGACGGAACCGGCGATCGCACGAGAGCGTGCACCATCCCAACACGATGCCGAGGCAATCCCAGCCCGTCCGGCGCTCAAGGACGGAACCGGCGGTCGCACGAGAGCGTGCACCATCCCAGCCCGTCCGGTGTGTGAGGGCGGAACCGGTCACCACAGGGCCCCGCGTCCGGCGGCGAACCGCCCACCACGCCCCGAGAGGCCTACCGTCCCGTCCGCGCGGCCCTCGCGACCACGACGACGGCCTTCTCCAGGGCGTACTCGGGATCGTCCCCCCCGCCCTTCACCCCCGCGTCCGCCGCCGCCACCGCCCGCAGGGCCACCGCGACCCCGTCCGGCGTCCATCCCCGCATCTGCTGCCGCACCCGGTCGATCTTCCACGGCGGCATACCCAGCTCCCGGGCCAGATCGGCCGGCCGGCCCCCCCGGGCCGAGGACAGCTTCCCGATCGCCCTCACCCCCTGCGCCAACGCACTGGTGATCAGGACGGGCGGGACCCCGGTCGACAACGACCACCGCAGTGCCTCCAGCGCCTCCGCCGCGCGCCCCTCGACCGCCCGGTCGGCGACGGTGAACGACGAGGCTTCCGCCCGGCCGGTGTAATAGCGCCCGACGACCGCCTCGTCGATCGTGCCCTCGACGTCCGCGATCAGCTGGGACACCGCACTCGCCAGCTCCCGCAGGTCGCTGCCGATGGAGTCGACCAGCGCCTGGCAGGCCTCCGGCGTCGCGGACCGCCCGTGCGCCCGGAACTCCGACCGTACGAAGGAGAGCCGCTCGGCGGGCTTGGTGGTCTTCGGGCAGGCGACCTCCCGCGCCCCGGCCTTGCGCGCCGCGTCCAGCAGCCCCTTGCCCTTGGCGCCGCCCGCGTGCAGCAGGACGAGCGTGATCTCCTCGACCGGCGCGCCGAGATACGCCTTGACGTCCTTGATCGTGTCGGCCGAGAGGTCCTGCGCGTTGCGCACGACCACGACCTTGCGCTCGGCGAAGAGCGAGGGGCTGGTGAGCTCGGCGAGCGTGCCGGGCTGCAACTGGTCCGACGCCAGATCACGTACGTCCGTGTCGGCGTCGGCAGCACGGGCGGCCGCCACCACCTGCTGCACCGCACGGTCCAGGAGGAGGTCCTCCTGGCCCACGGCGAGGGTGAGGGGCGCGAGCGGATCGTCGGTGGAATTCTTCCTGGTGGCCATCGCGATCCAGCATCCCACGCCCCACTGACAGCCGGACGGCCCCAGGCCCCCTGCCGGGGCGCGGGGCCGGGGCGCGGGGCCGGGGCGCGGGGCCGGGGCGCGGGGCCGGGGCTCCCGTACCGGAGAATGACCGGGTGAGCGATGTGAGACATGTACTGGTGCTGCCCGACCGCGATGCCGCGGAGGAGGTGGCCGGGGAGCTGGCGGACCGCTTCGGGGTCGCCGAGGAGCCTCAGCTCGTACGGGACGCGCTGGCCGGCGAGGACGACGCCGAGGACGCCCAGTGGCTGGTGGTCGTGGAGGACGCGGCCGGGCGCCTGGACCCGGCCGCGCTCGACGCGTTCGCGGAGGAGTACGAAGGCTGGCTGGAGAAGCCGTGACGCCGGCCGGCACAGCCTTGAGAACGATCCGGGCGGCTCAGCCCCCGGAACGAACCGGTCGGCTCAGCCCTTGGGCACGATCTGGATGTCGAGGTCAATGACGATGCTCGGCCCCACCACGGCGATCCCGCGCGCCACCATGGTCTGCCAGGTGAGGGTGAAGTCCTCGCGGTGCAGTTCGGTGGTGGCCCGGCAGGCGGCGCGTGTCTCGCCCTCCAGGCCGCTGCCGATCCCGAGGTACTGGGTGTCCAGCGTCACGGTACGGCTGACGCCGTGCAGGGTCAGCGCCCCGGTGACACCCCACCGGCTGCCGCCCCGGTGGACGAAGCGCTCGCTGTAGAACTCCAGCGTCGGATAACGGCCGACGTCGAGGAAGTCGCCGGAGCGCAGGTGGTCGTCGCGCATCTGCACATTGGTGTCGATCGAGGCCGCGTCGATGATCACGTGCATGGCGGAGTCCTCCATGCGGTCGGCGATCCGGACCGCCCCGGCGAAGGTGTTGAACCTGCCGTGGATGCGCGCCAGCCCGATGTGCCGGGCGGTGAACCCGATCTGCGAGTGGTTCGGCTCGATGTCCCAGTCGCCGGGGTCGGGCAGCTGCGGCGGCTGCGCCACCTGGAGGGTCACATCGCCCAGAGTGGCGTGCGCGCCCTCGGCCACGGTCACCGCTCCGTGGAACGGGGTGAAGCCCTCAGCCGTGATCGCCAGCCGGTAGTCGCCCGCCGGGACCGTGGCGAGAACACTGCCGAAGGGGTCCGTCTCGCCGCCGATCACCTTGCGGCCCGCGCTGTCGGTCACGACGAACTCGGCCTGCTGAACCGGTTCGTTGACCGGATCCAGCACCCGGCAGTTGAGCACGCCCGCGGTACGGGGCACCTTGAATCCGGCGAAGGCCCCACCGCGCCCACCCGCCTGGCCTCTGTTTCCCAGCCAACGGCCGAACATCTCTACGTACCCCCAGGGGCGCTGCACGCTTCGGGCCCCTGACACGTAGACGTCTTCGTCGAATCAGTGGCCCGCCGACGAGCATGCATTCGATCACTATTGCGGCGTTCGAGGCAAACGGAGAACCTCGGAGGGTCTTGTACGGAGCTGCTACAGGGTGTAATGAGGTGTGCGGACGTATGGCGAGGTGCGATGAGCTGCGACGAGCTGTACGCAGGTGTTACCGGAGGTCCGAATAGCGAGGTCCGCTTGTCTGGATCAGTCGCTCGTAGCGTTCGTCCTGGGCATTCGTCTGTGACGTTCGCGTGTCACCGGGGGCCGGCGTCGGGTCCCGGCGCCGCGACCGCCTCCCGGAGCTGGGGAACCCGGGAGAGCCGCACCCCGAAATGGTCCCGGTAGGCGGCGAGCACCTCCTCGTCCGTGGCCAGTTCCGTACGGTGCTGATCCCCGCCGACCGTGGTGACCAAAGTCCGTCCGCTCAGCGTCACCCGCCCGGTCTCCGTGTACCGGGAGCACACCAGGGACCGGGTGAAGTGCGAGTCCGGCGAGGTGCGGTGGTACCAGGCCCCGCCCCGGAACTCCGGCAGCGTCCGTGGCCTCAGGTCGAGCCGGAACTGCCGTGAGCCTCCGCGCAGCAGATCCAGGTCCCCCTGCGGCGCCCGACGGAGCCGGAACACGCCCCGGGGATCCTCCTGATCCGCCCGATCGTCGAGCGCCAGCGGCCACAGCGCGTTGTCGCCGAACCCGACATCCGCCAGCCAGGGCCCCGAACCGTCCTCGGTCTCCACCCGCAGCGCCATGTGGTCGTACGGAATGCCCAGGCGGCCGCCGTCTCCGAAGACCCGGGCCTGGAGCAGGCTCACCCGGAAGCCGAGGGCACGCAGCAACGCCCCGAACGCGCCGTTCAGTTCGTAGCAGAAACCGCCGCGACCGCCGGTCACCTTGTCCATGAGCGCCCGTTCGTCCAGCACGATGTCCTCGCCCAGATGGACCGAGAGGTTCTCGAAGGGCACGGCAAGCAGATGCCGGTGTTGCAGGTCGCGCAGCGCTTCGATGCCTGCCCGCGCCGGACGGCCCGCGCCGATCCGGGTGAGATAGGCGTCGACGGCGGCGGGGGTGATGCCGTCGACGCCGTTGCCGGGTCCCGGGACGGAGGCGCCGGACGTCGTGGGTGTCTGCGAGGTCATGGGCCCAGTCTGCGCCCGCTCCCGCCCCGAGGACCACCGGTCCCACTCCAGGTCCCACGACGGGTCCTAGGACTCCTGACCGAGGCCCCTTGCCCGAAGCGTGGCACAGTGATCGCGGTCTAGCCTGACGGGCATGACCGGACCCGATCCCGCGCGCAGCCGGGAGCAGCGCAAGCAGGACACCCTGAACCGTCTGCGACAGGACGAGGACGCGTGGGTGGCGACAGCCTCCGCGGCCGGCGTTCCCACGCTGGTCCCGCTGTCGTTCCTCTGGGACGACGACACCGGCACCCTGGTCATGGCCACCCGGCGGACCAATCCCACCGCCGTCAACGTGACTCCCGCCGGCCCGATCCGCATCACCCTCGGCCACACCCGCGACGTGGTACTGATCGAGGGCGGGGCGAGGATCCTGGAGGGGGCCGACCTTCCCTCCGCGACACGGGGCGCCTTCGCCGCGAAGCTCCGATGGGACCCGCGCACCCCCGTCTGGGTGTTTCTGCACATCACCCCGGACTCCGTGCGCGCCTGGCGCGAGGTGAACGAACTCGCCGACCGCGACCTGATGCTCGCCGGAACGTGGCTGGTCTGACCCGAGCGCCGTCATGACCGGCCCACCGCCCGCAGCTTCTTCCCGGTGCCCGCCACCGCGATCGCGCCGTCGATGTCGGTGCGCAGGACCCGGGCCCCGGCCGCCCTGAGGGCGCCCACCGTGCGGGCCGAGGGGTGTCCGTACGGGTTGTCCGCGCCGCAGGAGATGAGCGCCAGCCTCGGCCGTACGCCGTGGAGCAGCCCGGTGTCCTGGAACGCCGAGCCGTGGTGGGCCACCTTGAGGACGTCCACCGGACCCGAGGCCTCCCGGCCGCGCAGCAACTCCCGCTGGGCCGGAGGTTCGAGGTCCCCGAGGAGCAGCAGCGTCAGCCCGCCGGCCGCCCGTACGCGCAGCGTGACGCTGGAGTCGTTCGGCTCCCGCACCAGCGACCCCGCTCCCCCCGGCCCTTGGCGCGGCCAGAGGACCCGCCAGTCGACCGGGCCCGCCCGGCGGTGCTCACCCGCAACGGCCCGCATCGTCGGGACCCGCGCCGCAGCCGCTGTCCGCCGTACGAACGCGGCCTGTTCCGGCGGCTCTTCGAGGCTCGTCGTCTGGATCGCGGCCACCGCCCTGCCCCGGAGCACGCCCGGCAGCCCCCGCACATGGTCGGCGTGGAAGTGAGTGAGGACCACGAGGGGGACGCGGGTCACCGCGAGGTCGCGCAGACACCGGTCGACCGCACGGGGGTCGGGTCCGGCGTCGACGACCACTCCTGTGCCCTCCCCCGCCATGAGCACCATCGCGTCGCCCTGCCCCACGTCGCAGAGCGCGAACGCCCAGTCGGGCGGCGGCCATCCGGTCACGATCCGGGTCAGCGGAACCGGCCTCAGCACCGCCAGCACGAGGAGCAGCCCCGTGGCCGCGCAGATCCACGGGTGGCGGGCCAGCCGCGGCGCCAGGAGCACGGCCGCCACCGTGAGACCGGCCAGCAGCGCCGCGCCGGACCACCCTCCGGGCCACTGGGCCTCAGCCCCGGGAAGGTCCGCCCCCGTGCGGGCGACCGTGGCGATCCACCCGACCGGCCAGGCGGCGATCCCGGCCAGCAGTTCGGCCGCCGGCGGGGCGACCGGGGCGACGGCGAGGGCCGCGAACCCGAGCACCGTCGCCGGTGCCACCGCGAACTCCGCCAGCAGGTTGCACGGGACCGCCACCAGGCTGACCCGTGAGGCCAGGACCACCACCACGGGTGCGCACACGGCCTGCGCGGCGGCCGCCGCGGCCAGTACCTCGGCCAGCCTGCCCGGCACCCGCCGCGCCCGCAGGGCGACGCTCCACCGTGGCGCGAGGGTCAGCAGCGCACCGGTGGCGAGCACCGACAGCAGGAAGCCGTAGCTCCGGGCGAGCCAGGGATCGTAGAGGACCAGGAGGACGACAGCCGCCGCCAGGGCGGGAATCAGGGATCTCCGGCGCCCCGTTCCGATCGCGAGGAGCGTGATGAGACCGCAGGCTGCCGCACGGAGCACGCTCGGTTCCGGACGGCACACGACGATGAAGGCGAGGGTCAGCCCACCGCCGATCAACGCGGTCCCTCGCAGGGAGAGCCCCAACGCAGGTGCCAGGCCGCGGCGTTCCGCGCTCAGCGCCGACCCGGGCGGCCCGACGAGGAGGAAGAGCAGAATCGACAGATTTGCCCCGGAAACGCTCAAGAGGTGCGTCAGATCAGTCGCCTTGAAGGCGTCGTGGAGTTCGGGAGGGACCCTGGAGGTGTCACCGACCACCAGCCCCGGCAACAGCGCACGGGCGTCCGCGTCCAGATCGTCCGTCGCCTCCCGCAACCCGGCACGCAGTCCCCCGGCCGTGCGCTGGGTCCACGTCGGCGGACCGGTGATCCGAGGCGCCCCCTCGTCGTCCACCCGGAGGACCGCCGCCAGGCGTTCGCCCTCGTGGGCGGGGGGCGAGAGCCTGCCGCCGAGCCGGAGCCGGGTGGACGGCAGCAGCTTCTGCCAGTCCGCCCGGTGGTCGCCCGCCGCGACCATGAGCAGCACCGGTGTCCGGACCCGGGCGCCCGAGCCGTCCGGCGTCCGTACCTCCATGACCTCGGCGTCGATCAGGAGAAGGGGCGGGGTGCTGTGGTTGCCCCGGACCACCGGGCGGGTCGTCCGGGGATCCGAGGTCACCCGTACGTCGGCGTCGATCCGCGCGTACTCCTCTGCCAGCCCGGGGACGGGACCGCGCCGCACATCGGCCCCGTGCAGTCCTGCCACGGCCGCACCCGCCGCCGCGCACAGCAGGACGGCTCCCCCGGCGGCGACGGCCCGGGACCGTCCGGCGGGCCTCCCCTCCCGCGAGGTGCGCGAGGCCACCACCAGCAGAACGACCGCCGGCACCAGACAGGCGGCGGCCACGGCGGCCGCCCACTTCCCCGGCAGCCCCAGCGTCGACGCCGCAGCCGCCCAGACCGCCAGGGCGGGCGGAACCAGCCGCAGGTCCGCGGGCCCGTCCGCTCGCGCCCCTGCCCCACACGGCGCACCCGAATCGCCCGAATCCCCCGACGCACCCGACGCACTCGGCGTTCCCGGAACACGCGGTGCACACGCCGAGCTGCCCGCGGCATCGCCCGCTCCCCGGACGTAGTCCTGGGCCTCCCGGCTGCTCATGGCCGGACGAGCGGCTGGAGTTCGGCGAAGCGGCGGTCGCCGATGCCCTTGACCTGCCGGAGCTCGTCGACGGACCGGAATCCGTTGTTCTCCGTGCGGTAGTCGATCATGTGCTGGGCCAGCACGGGGCCGACCCCTGGCAGCGTTTCCAGCTGCTCCGCCGTCGCCGTGTTCAGACTCAGCGGTGCCGAGGGGCCGGGCCCGCCCGGCGTGCCGCCCGGCCTGTCGGCCCCGGCGTGCCCGCCACCGACCGTCCCGGGGGCCGGCGGCCCGGGCGGTAGGCCCACGACGACCTGCTCACCGTCCAGCAGGACCCGCGCCCGATTGAGCCCCGTCACATCCGTGCCCGCGCGCACACCACCCGCCGCGTCGAGCGCGTCCGCCACCCGCGAGCCCGCCGGGAGCCGGCGGACCCCCGGCCGACGCACCTTGCCGCTTACATCGACGACGATCTGCCCGCTTCCGCTGCCACCCGCGTCCGGCGGCGCCCCTCCGGCCGGACGGGGGACCTGGCGGGGGCCCCCGGACCGTAACGGGTCCGGTGGCAGCGCGGGCGCCGCCGCCTCGTCCGCGACCGGTTCCGGCGCGCGCACGGTCTGGGGGCGTACGGACCAGAAGTGGAACGCCGCGACACCCACCGCGGCAAGCAGGACCATCCCGAGCACCAGCGGCGTGCGCGGCGCCATCCCGCACCGGAGCCGCACCCACAACGGCAGCCGCTCACGGACGGCCGACACGAGACGGCCCGCCCTGGACGTACCCCCAGACATCGCCCCCGGGGCCTCGGACACGGGTACGAGCACGGGCTCCACCTCACGTACCGATACGGGCGCGGGCTCCGCCTCACATACCGATACGGGCGCGGGCTCCGCCTCACGTACCGATACGGGCGCGGGCTCCGCCTCACGTACCGATACGGGCGCGGGCTCCGCCTCATGTACCGGTACGTGAGGCGGCTCCGGCTCACGTACCCGTGCGGGCGCTGTACCGCGCCCCGGCCCGGCGACATCTGCCATCAGCGCGTCCGCCCGACGACGCGCGGCCGCCGCGGCGCCAGCGGAACGCCCCCGCGCGGACAGCCGCCCACCGTGGCGCGCACCGGAACGCGTGCCGGGGCCCACGCCCGCCCGGCCGCTCGGGCGCGTGCCCGAACCGCGCCGCACCCGTGCGGGCGTCCTCGCCGACAACAAATCGGGCGACGAAGACGAGGGCGAAGACGAGGGCGAAGACGAAGGTGTGGGTGGGAACGTGGACGATGCGGGGGATGACAGGGCAGAGGCGGAAAGAGCATCGGGAGCCGACGCCCGAGAAGATCGAAGGGCCATGCCTCACGACGTTAGGCACATCCGCCCGAACCCGCTGAGCAGCGCCGATTCCTGTGGAGAGACCGGCGGTTGTGGACAACTCGACCACTCCACGGGGTGAAATCCCGCTCACCGCGGGGAGATCAGCGGGAGCAGATCACCGCAGGGAGATCACCGCGCCGAGCAGCCCCGGCCCCGTGTGCGCCCCGATCACCGCGCCGACCTCGCTGACGTGGAGGTCGACCAGGCCGGGAACGCGCTCGCGCAGCCGCTCGGCCAGGCGCTCCGCACGCTCCGGGGCGGCGAGGTGGTGGACGGCGATGTCCACCGGGGCCGCCCCCGCCCGCTCGGCGACGATCTCCTCCAGGCGGGCAATGGCCTTGGACGCCGTCCGCACCTTCTCCAGCATCTCGATCCGTCCCGCGTCGAGTTCCAGGATCGGTTTCACCGCCAGCGCGGATCCCAGCAGGGCCTGCGCCGTACCGATGCGTCCGCCCCGGCGCAGATAGTCGAGCGTGTCGACATAGAAATACGCCGAGGTGCCGGCGGCCCGCTTCTCCGCGGCCGACACCGCCTCGTCCAGGCCGCCGCCCGCCTCGGCGGTCTCCGCAGCCGCCAGAGCGCAGAAGCCCAGGGCCATGGCGACCATGCCGGTGTCCACCACACGTACGGGAACGGGGGCGTCCGCCGCCGCGAGCAGCGCGGCGTCGTACGTGCCGGAGAACTCCGAGGACAGGTGCAGCGACACCACCGCGTCCGCGCCGCCCTCGGCCGCCGTTCGGTAGGCCGCGGCGAAGACCTCGGGGCTGGGGCGGGACGTGGTCACGGAGTGGCGTTTCTGCAGAGCCTGGGCGAGCGAGCGTGCCGAGATCTCCGTGCCCTCCTCCAGCGCCCGGTCGCCCAGGACGACGGTCAGCGGCACTGCGGTGATGCCGTGCCGTTCCATCGTCGGGCGCGGCAGGTAGGCCGTGGAATCGGTGACGATAGCGACATGGCGGGACATGAGCCGGAGGTTACCTGGCATGGTGGGAGTGCGGCAGCCCGGCCCCGGCCCTCTGATCATTCATGGCCGCTTGGGAGCGTATCCGGCCGGGTCGGGGATGCGCCGGAGCCGTCGCGCGTGCGTCAGTTCGTCGTTTCCGGCCGGGTGGACTTCTGCCAGGGGTAGGTGGTGCGCAGCCGCGGGTCCGGGGCGGTGATCGCCTGCGGGCTCTCCTCGCGGGCCGGTCCGGACCACGCCTGGTCGGCCGTGCTGCTGTTCCCGGCCGAGAAGTCCGCCGAGGCGGCCGGCTCGGGCCAGTCCGTCCCGGGGCCCTGGCCCGGTGTCGAGGCGGGTGCCGCCGCGCCCGATGCCTGCGACGGCTCCTCGACGGTCCAGTGCCGCAGCGCGCCGGCCTCGATGTCGATCTGCGCGTTCAGCGCGTCCAGGTCGTCGTCGGCGAACTGCCGCGCCCTGTCCCGCGCCGCCCAGCGCAGCGACTCCGCCGAGTGCGTGATCCGCTGCGTGCGCTCCCTCAGCTTGGGCAGCAGGCCCGAGACCGTCGCCCGGTCCGGCTCGCGCTCCAGCCGCTTCAGCTCGTCGTCCAGTTCGAGACCATGCTCGCTCAGCCTGCGGAACAGTGCCACGGACTCCGCCAGGGACGCGTCCTCGGCGGCGCCTGCGTGCAGCGCGTCCTGTGTGGCGCGCATCGAGGTGCGCAGGGCGAGCCGGAGCTGCGCCAGCTCGCCGGCGACGCCCGTCTGCCCGAAGCTCTTGGCCCGGAGGGTGGTGTCCTCCACGGTGCGCCGAGCCTGCGTGATCGTGCGGTCCACGCCTCGTTTGGCCGCACCGACGGCCTTCACTGTCGCGTAGACGCCCAGCGCGACGAACGCGACCAAGAGCAACGCCAGGATCGTGATCGCGGCTTCCATGAATGCCCCTCGATATCTCGATGCGGCCGCCGATACCGGTCGCCCCCTCCACCGTAAACGGAACGGGCAGGCCGAGGGTTCCTTCGGAACCCCCAACCTGCCCGTAGGGGATGGCCCTCACCACGCCCTCACCACGCACAGGGACCGTCACGCGGGGACGATGTTCACCAGCTTCGGCGCGCGCACGATCACCTTGCGGATCCCGGCCCCGCCCAGCGCCGCGACGACCGCCTCGTCGGCCAGGGCCAGCGCCTCCAGCTCCTCGTCCGTGATGGCGGGCGAGATCTCCAGGCGGGCCCTGACCTTGCCCTTGATCTGGACGACGCAGGTGACGGTCTCGTCCACGACGTACGCCGGGTCCGCCACCGGGAAGTCCTGGTGCACGACCGACTCGGTGTGGCCCAGCCGCCGCCACAGCTCCTCCGCGATGTGCGGGGCCAGTGGGGCGATCAGCAGGACCAGCCGCTCGGCGACGGAGCGAGACAGCGGGCCGCCGGCCTTCGTCAGGTGGTTGTTCAGCTCGGTGACCTTGGCGATGGCGGTGTTGAACCGCATCCCCGCCATGTCCTGGCCGACCCCGTCGATGGCCTTGTGCAGGGCACGCAGCGTGTCCTCGCCGGGCTCCCTGTCGACGACGGTGATCTCACCGGTCTCCTCGTCGACCACATTGCGCCACAGACGCTGCAGCAGCCGGTACTGGCCGATCACGGCCCGGGTGTCCCAGGGGCGCGACACATCCAGGGGGCCCATCGCCATCTCGTACAGGCGCAGCGTGTCCGCGCCGTACTCCGCGCAGATCTCGTCCGGCGTGACCGCGTTCTTCAGGGACTTGCCCATCTTGCCCAGGACGCGGCTGACCTTCTCGCCCTCGTGGTAGAACGCGCCGTCGCGCTCCTCCACCTCGGCGGCGGGAACGGCGATGCCCCGGCTGTCGCGGTAGACGAAGGCCTGGATCATGCCCTGGTTGTACAGCTTGTGGAACGGCTCGGCGGAGGAGATGTGGCCCAGGTCGTGCAGCACCTTGGACCAGAAGCGCGCGTACAGCAGGTGCAGAACGGCGTGCTCGGCGCCGCCGACGTACAGGTCGACACCGCCGGTGGGCTGCCCCTCGCGCGGGCCCATCCAGTACTGCTCGATCGCCGGATCGACCAGCTGACGGTCGTTGTTCGGGTCCAGGTAGCGCAGCTCGTACCAGCAGGAACCGGCCCAGTTGGGCATGGTGTTGGTCTCGCGGCGGTACTTCCGGGGGCCGGCGCCGTCGCCCAGGTCCAGCGTGACGTTGACCCAGTCGGCGTTGCGCGACAGCGGGGTCTCGGGCTGGGCGGTCGCGTCCTCCGGGTCGAAGGTGCGCGGGGAGTAGTCCTCGACCTCGGGCAGTTCCAGCGGCAGCATCGACTCGGGCAGCGGGTGGGCGATGCCGTCCTCGTCGTACACGATCGGGAACGGCTCGCCCCAGTAGCGCTGCCGGCTGAACAGCCAGTCGCGCAGCCGGAAGTTGACGGTGCCCTCTCCGACGCCGTGTTCCTTCAGCCAGTCGGTGATCCTCGCCTTGGCCTCGACGACGCCCAGGCCGTCCAGCGAGATTTCCTCGTTGGCGGAGTTGACCAGCTTCGCGTCGTACGAGGCGAAGGCGTCGTCCCACGTGGAGGGGTCGGTTCCGCGGTCGTCGGAGGGCTGGACGACGCAGCGCATCGGCAGCTCGAAGGCGCGCGCGAAGGCGAAGTCGCGCGCGTCGTGCGCCGGTACGGCCATGATCGCGCCGGTGCCGTAGCCCATCAGGACGTAGTCGGCGATGAAGACGGGGACCTTCTCGCCGCTGACCGGGTTGGTCGCGTACGCGCCGGTGAAGACGCCGGTCTTGTCCTTGGCCTCGGCCTGCCGCTCGACGTCGGACTTGGCGGCGGCCTGCTTGCGGTACGCGGTGACGGCCTCGGCCGGGCTCGCGTGGCCGCCGGTCCACACCGGGTGGGTGCCCTCGGGCCAGGCGGCCGGGATGATCCGCTCGACCATGTCGTGCTCGGGCGCCAGCACCATGTACGTCGCGCCGAACAGGGTGTCCTGGCGGGTGGTGAAGACGGTGATGCCGCCGGCGGTGTCCACCGGGAACTCGACCCGCGCGCCCTCGGAGCGGCCGATCCAGTTGCGCTGCTGCAGCTTGATGGCCTCGGGCCAGTCCAGCCCGTCCAGGTCGTTCAGCAGCCGGTCCGCGTAGGAGGTGATGCGCATGTTCCACTGGCGCAGCTTGGCCTTGAAGACGGGGAAGTTGCCGCGCTCGGAGCGGCCGTCGGCGGTGACCTCCTCGTTGGCCAGGACGGTGCCCAGCCCGGGCGACCAGTTCACC
This sequence comes from Streptomyces sp. CA-278952, assembly GCF_028747205.1. Lineage (NCBI taxonomy): Bacteria > Bacillati > Actinomycetota > Actinomycetes > Kitasatosporales > Streptomycetaceae > Streptomyces > Streptomyces sp. CA-278952. The sequence continues at coordinate 5,594,304 of NZ_CP112880.1, read as the reverse complement.
GGGGCGTCGGAGGCGTACGCCAGGCGGTACTCGCTCAGCAGGTCGGCGCGCTCGGTGGCGCTCAGCGCGCTCCACTCACGGCCGTCGGGGGTCGCGCGCGTACCGGTCTCGAACTGCTCGACCAGCTCGGCGATGGGGCGGGCCCGGTCGGCCTCGGAGTCGTACCAGGAGTTGAAGATCTGCAGGAAGATCCACTGCGTCCACTTGTAGTACTCGGCCTCGATCGTCGCGAAGGAGCGGCGGTTGTCGTGGCCCAGACCCAGCCGGCGCAGCTGGGCCTTCATGTTCTCCATGTTGGCCTCGGTGGAGACCCGGGGGTGGGTGCCCGTCTGGACGGCGTACTGCTCGGCGGGCAGGCCGAAGGCGTCGAAGCCCAGGGTGTGCAGCACGTTGTGGCCGGTCATCCGCTGGTGGCGGGCGTAGACATCGGTGGCGATGTAGCCCAGCGGGTGTCCGACGTGCAGCCCCGCACCCGAGGGGTACGGGAACATGTCCATGATGAACTTCTTCGGCTTGGCGGCCAGCTCCGGGTCGCCCGCCAGGTCACCGGTGGGGTTCGGCGCCTCGTACGTCCCCTCGGCGTCCCAGAAGTCCTGCCAGCGTGCCTCGATGTCAGCGGCCATCGCCGCCGTGTAGCGGTGCGGCGCGGCCGTCTCGGCTGCGGAATTCGTCTCGCTCATGATCCTCAAAGCTCCATCGATCGTCATCTGCCGGGGAAACGAAAAATCCCCTCGCACAGGAGGGGACGCCGCGCTGACTCCGACCAGGCGTTCTCACCGGTCGGGACTGTTCAGCGCGGCTCGCTAAGCAGAAGGCGTACGGCACGCATGGCGTCAGGGTACCGCAAGGGCCTGGAAGGGAGCGGGGAGCCGGGCGGCCGCCCGGCGGAGGGAACGCCCGGGGAGCGGGGTCACTCCGCGTACCGCCCCCTTTCGGGGCAACCGAGCAAAGCCCGTACTGGTTGGTAGGGGGCGTCCTGGCGTGCGGCAACGGGACCGCATTGCCGAAAGGCCGGACACCTGCCCGCTCGGCGAGCCCCTCCGGATAGCCGACTGGCCGGCCGCCGAGACCGCCGGGCAGTGCGGTCCGTGCAAGCCGGGGCTTCCCGCCGACCTCGCCGCACACCGCCGGCCGAGCAGCGACCCGCCCTGCCTGCCACGGGCCGACGAGCGCTGGGCAGTGGACGCGGCTGATCTCAGGCCGAAGCCGATCCGGACAGACGTAAATCCGGACAGGCGTGATCCGAACAGAAGAAGCGGGCCACCCGATCCGGGTGACCCGCTTCTTCACTGCCGATCTTGTGGAGCTAAGGAGAATTGAACTCCTGACCTCCTGCATGCCATGCAGGCGCTCTACCAACTGAGCTATAGCCCCTTGCTGCGTGCCGCCCGGTTTCCCTTGGCGACATCGAGAACATTACACGGTCCCCCCGGTGCTTCACCAAATCGTTTCCGGTCCGCACCGATACGCCCGATTCATCCCGAACAGTGGATCGTCAGCCGCAGGTCAGGCGGTCGCGAAGGAGTAGAAGCGCTTGAGGGTGCAGTGCTCCTCCAGGAGCCGCCCGTAGATCGGCTCCCCTTCCAGCTCCCGGTAGGTCTCGATGGGGTCGCCTTTTATGATCAGCGCCCGCGCGCATTCCTCGCACCAGTACTGGTACTCCGCGTTGACCGGGTCCATGTCCCTGACGATGGGCGTACCGCTGCCGCACCAGTCGCACTTACGCCTGTGTGCACCCATCAGTCAGCTCCAGCTGTGGCCGCAGGCCGTGCACACGTAGGAGACCCCTCCGTTGTCACCCAGAACCTGGGCCACGTGGGACGAACCGCAGGACGGACAGCCGAGGCGGGATCGATCTTCGAGCGGTACGGGGTCGGGGGGCAGGGCGGCGACAAGAGGCTGGTCGGGGACGTGTTCGCGACTCGCAGGCATCGCGCTCCCTCCCGATCGGTACGTCGCCCCCTCCGGCGTTCCGATTCTGCCATGGCCCCGCAAGGGGGTCAGCCCGCGCGGTGCTCCCTATACAGAAGATCCCGCCCCCTGGTGGGGACGGGATCCTGATTGTGGAGCTAAGGAGAATTGAACTCCTGACCTCCTGCATGCCATGCAGGCGCTCTACCAACTGAGCTATAGCCCCGCTGTTCGCTGTTGTTTCCCTGCGTTTCCGCGCTGCGAACAAGAAGAACTTTAGCCTGCGACCGGCCGGAAAGTGAAATCCGGCCCGGGCCGCCCGAGGACGGCCCGCGAACGGCCTCTCCACTGCCTCCGGACGGCGTCTAGTCGTCGTCGCCGAGGACCGGCTCGGGGAGCGTTCCGGCGTTGTGTTCCAGCAGACGCCAGCCGCGCGCACCCTCGCCGAGGACGGACCAGCAGCAGTTGGACAGTCCGCCGAGCCCTTCCCAGTGATGCGACTCCAGGCCCAGCAGCCGGCCGATCGTCGTCCTGATCGTGCCGCCGTGGCTGACCACGACGAGCGTGCCGTTCTCCGGAAGCTTCTCGGCGTGCTCCAGAACGACCGGAGCCGCCCGGTCGGCGACCTCGGTCTCCAGCTCGCCGCCGCCGCGGCGCACGGGCTCTCCGCGCTTCCACGCCGCGTACTGATCACCGAAGCGCTCGACGATCTCCTGGTGGGTCAGCCCCTGCCAGGCACCGGCGTACGTCTCACGGAGTGCGGCGTCGTGGGCGACGGAGAGGCCGCTGACGGCGGAGAGCTCGGCAGCCGTGGCCGCCGCCCGTCGCAGGTCGGAGGCGACGATGGCGTCCGGCTTCAGCGAAGCGAGCAGCCGGGCGGCGCGGCGGGCCTGCCCGACGCCGGCCTCGGTGAGCTCGATGTCCGTGGAGCCCTGGAAACGGCGCTCCAGGTTCCACGCCGTCTGGCCGTGCCGCCAGAGGACGATCCTGCGGCCCGTGCCGCTGCTGCTGCCGTTCAGCTCTGGTCACCTTCCGTGCCGCCGTTGAGCTGTGCGTGCTCCTCGGCCTTGCCACGGGTCTTGACCGCGTCCTCGGGGAGGGCGATCTCCGGGCAGTCCTTCCACAGGCGCTCCAGCGCGTAGAAGACGCGCTCCTCGCTGTGCTGGACGTGGATGACGATGTCGACGTAGTCGAGGAGAATCCAGCGGGCGTCGCGGTCGCCCTCGCGGCGCACCGGCTTGACGCCGAGCTCCTTCTGGAGCTGCTCCTCGATCTCGTCGACGATCGACTTGACCTGGCGGTCGTTGGGGGCCGAGGCGAGCAGGAAGGCGTCGGTGATCGACAGCACATCGCTGACGTCGTAGGCGATGATGTCGTGCGCGAGCCGGTCGGCGGCCGCCTGAGCGGCGGCGTTGATGAGCTCGATGGAGCGGTCCGTGGCGGTCACATGCAGGCTTTCGTCGGCGGTCGGATGCAACCTCTAGGGTCTCACGGACCGCCGACAGAGCCTTACTGCGTTTCCCGGTCGGGGTTCACTGTGTTTCTCGGTCAGGGTTCACTGCGTATCCCGGGCGGGGTCCGGAGGCGGATACCGGCCGGCGCCGGAGCGCCGACCGGTGGTCCCGGGCGGGCTACGGGACCTCGTAGTCCTGTCCGAGGACCGCGGACACGTCGGCGTTGGCGGCCGGCTCGCCCTTCTTCACGTCACCCGCGGCGAGGCCCAGGGTCTTGGCCACCTCGACGGCCTTCTCCTTGTCCTCGGCGGACCGGTAGAGCACGACGGACGACTTCTCGGCCCCTGCCTTGCCGCTGTCAACGAAGGCGTAACCGCCGTTGACCAGCTGGACCCGGGCGGCTGCCGCGGCCTTCTCGTTCCCGGTGGCGTTGCGGACGGCGACCCGGAGCGGAGCTCCCGCCTCGGGGGCCTTCACCGTGCCGCCGAGGATGTCCTTGACGACGTCGCGGGTGTCCGCCTCGGTGAGCGTGCCGTCCTCCTGGACCGGCAGGAGGGCCGTCTTGTAGTCGCCGACCTTGGCACGCGAGGCCAGCTTGGCGAGCGAGGCCCCGAGGTCCTTCTCGGGCAGCGACGGGTCCAGCACCTGGAGCAGCGTCTCGATGGTGACGGTCGCGGCCTTGGGATCCTCGGAGATCTTGCGCAGCGTGGCCCGCATGACCTCGCCGAACCGCGTCAGCTGCTTGGCCTCGGGCTCCCCCGGCGCACGGTACGTGGCGTACGCGACGGCCATCGCGCCGCTGAGCGTCTGGCCCTCGCCCTTGTTCACCAGGGGCGATTCACCCTTCTTCGCGCCCGGCACATCGGTGTCGGTGTCGACCTCGATGTTGCCGACCAGCTCGACGAGGTTCTCCAGGTACGGGGTGTCCAGCCGCCAGGTGCCGGTGATCCGGGTGCCCAGGAGGGTGTCGATCGCCTCCCGGGTGCCGGTCCTGCCGTCGTCCTCGACGGACTTGCCGAGTGTGGTGGTGGTTCCGTCGTCGGAGGCGACGGCGAGGGAGTTCGGCAGCAGGACGGTGGTGCCCTGCTTGGTGGTGGCGTTGTCGACGAGCAGCGCCGTCGAGGTGCCGCCCTTCTTCGTGTCGTGCAGGTGCACCACCATCATGTCGCGCTGCTGCGCGCCTGCGGCCACGGCCTTCTTCTCGTCCGATCCGGACAGGCCCGGGATCATGTCGGCGGACCAGAGATAGCCGGCCCCGCCGACGACGACGAGAACGGCGACGACTATCAGGGCGACCATCCGGTTGCGGCCCTTGCGCCGTGCCTCCTCGCGCCGCTCGCTGCGGCTCTCGGTGAACTTCAGCCAGTCGATGACGTCTTCGGAGTCCTCGTCGGGCTCCTCGATGAACGAGAACTGCTCGGTGCGGTAGTCGGGGACGGGCTTGCGCTGCCCCGGGAGCGCGGGCTCCGCGTCCGGCTCCGCCGCGTCTTCCGCCGACCGCTGTGACTGCTGTGTCTGCTGCGGATGCTGAGTGGGAGGCTGCTGCGGGGCCTGTTCCGGCGCGGGGGCCGCGCCCTGCTGCGGGATGCTCCAGTGCTGGCCGGTGTCGACGGCGGCGGGCTGCTGCCCGGTGGCGTACCCGTAGTCGGTGTAGGAGCCGTAGCCGTACCCCTGGTCCGGGCCCTGGCCCTGCTGCGTCCGGGGCGGCTGAGGCGCCTGGCCCGGATGCGGAGCGACGTAGGGGTCGTAACCCCGGGGCTGCTGCTGGGGGTTGCCGTACGCGTCGTAGCCGTAGCCGGTGTCCTCGGTCCGGTGCCCTTGACCCGGCTGTGCTGCGTAGGGGTCGTGCCCCTGGCCCTGCTGGTCGTACTGGCCGCCCGGCTGGTCGTACTGCTGCTGCCCCTGCTGCTGGTAGACCGGCTGCCCGTACGCGTCGTAGCCGATGATCTGCGGCTCTTGGTAGTACGGGTCGTACGGGTTCTGGCGGTCGTTCACCGGTGCCCCTCTCCGTGGCTCATTCGCCGCGGTACAGCTGGCGCTTGTCGATGTAGCGGACCACGCCGTCCGGCACCAGGTACCAGACCGGCTCCCCCTGCGCGACCCTCTCACGGCAGTCCGTGGACGAGATCGCCAGCGCGGGCACCTCCACGAGGGAGACACCGCCCTCGGGCAGCCCGTCGTCCGTGAGCACGTGACCCGGGCGGGTCACACCGATGAAGTGGGAGAGCGAGAACAACTCCTCCGCGTCGCGCCAGGTGAGGATCTGGGACAACGCGTCGGCGCCGGTGATGAAGAAGAGGTCCGCGTCGCCGTGGACCTCGCGCAGATCCCGCAGCGTATCGATGGTGTACGTCGGTCCGCCACGGTCGATGTCACTCCGGCTGACGGAGAACTGCGGGTTGGACGCGGTGGCGATGACCGTCATCAGATAGCGGTCCTCGGCCGGGGAGACCTTCTTGTGGCTCTTCTGCCACGGCTGCCCGGTCGGGACGAAGACGACCTCGTCGAGATGGAACTGGGCGGCCACTTCACTGGCCGCCACCAGGTGTCCATGGTGGATCGGGTCGAATGTCCCGCCCATCACGCCGATGCGGCGTTTGCCGGGGCCGGTAGGCACTTCCTGCTCTCCCATGCGTGCAGAGCCTACTGGCACCGCTGTACGCCCCTGACTCAGCGGTCGCGGTTGAAGCGGGTGGTGACCCACAGCAGGAACATCAGCGCGATGAACGCCCCGGCGCCGACGAAGTAGGGGTTGAGGCTTTCGTGGTTGCCGCCCTCGCCGCCTTCGGAGGCGAGAGTGACCAGCTGGTGTGCGGTGCTCGTGAGGCTCATCTTCGGCAGGACCTATCGATCGTGAATCGGAAGGAAGACGTCGGTCACATCGTATGCGGGACCCCCGGGCACGCTCACGGCGACTCAGTCGTTGTTGTCGTCGTTGCGGTATCCGCGCAGCAGGAACCACGCGAGCAGCACCGCTCCGAGGATCGAGACGAGCAACACGATCCGGAGGGTGTCACCCGGCCCCTGCTCCTCGGACGCGGCGGCGAGCAGTACGGCGGTGTGCGGCATTTCGGGCGCTCCTCAAAGTTATCCACAGCCCCCCGCACACCGTAGCGCCAGCGCATACGCTGGGTTTTGTCCGGGGGACGAGCAACGTCTCGTACGAACAGGGGGCCATCCATGACCGACAGCAGTCACGAGAACGTGCCGAGCAGGCAGCGCCGGCGATTCCCCGGGATCTCCTCCCGGGCCTACGAGCACCCCGCCGACCGCTCGGCCCTGGTGGCCCTGCGCAAGCTGACCGGGTTCGACACCGTGTTCAAGGCGCTCAGCGGGCTGCTCCCGGAGCGCAGCCTGCGGCTGCTCTTCCTCTCCGACTCCGTCCGGGTGAGCGACGCGCAGTTCGCCCACCTCAACGACATGCTGCGGGACGCGTGTTACATCCTGGACCTGGAGAAGGTCCCGCCGATGTACGTGAAGCAGGACCCGCAGCCCAACGCCATGTGCATCGGACTGGACGAGCCGATCATCGTGGTCACCACCGGCCTGGTCGAGCTGCTCGACGAGGAGGAGATGCGGGCGGTGGTGGGCCACGAGGTGGGCCACGCGCTCTCCGGTCACTCGGTGTACCGGACGATACTGCTCTTCCTGACCAACCTCGCCGTGAAGGTCGCCTGGATCCCGCTCGGCAATGTGGCGATCATGGCGATAGTGACGGCGCTGCGCGAGTGGTTCCGCAAGTCGGAGCTGTCCGCGGACCGGGCCGGGCTGCTGGTCGGCCAGGACATCACGGCCTCCATGCGCGGTCTGATGAAGATCGCGGGCGGCAATCACCTCCACGAGATGAACGTGGACGCCTTCCTCGCCCAGGCCGACGAGTACGAGAAGGGCGGCGACCTCCGGGACTCCGTCCTCAAGATCCTCAATGTGCTGCCCCGCACGCACCCGTTCACCACCGTGCGGGCCGCCGAGCTGAAGAAGTGGTCGGAGACCCGCGACTTCCAGCGGATCATGGACGGCCACTACCCGCGGCGCGACGGGGACAAGGACACCTCGGTGACCGACTCGTTCCGGGAGTCCGCCTCGCACTACGCGGACACGGTGCGCACCAGCAAGGACCCGCTGATGAAGCTCGTGGGCGACATCGCCGGCGGCGCGGGGGACCTGGGCGGCAAGCTGCGTGACCGGTTCACCGGGACCGGGGGCGCCAAGGGCGGGGCGCAGGGCTCGTCGGACGGTTCCGCTACGGACGGGGACGGGACGGCCGGTCGGCCCCAGGACCCTGAGGAGGGGAGCCCGGGGACGTCGTCGGGGCCGTCGGGGAGCTGACGGCCTCCAGGGTCCCGCACAGCGCCGCCGCGGGCCGGCCCGTGGCGTACGGGTCGGTGGCGGCGGGCCCGCGGGCGTCCGCCCGTTCCCCGGCGAGGAGCGGGCGGAGCATCCCGGTCGCGTCGGCCGAGCAGGACTGCGGTCCGGCCTGGACATGGGCGGTGAGCACCTCCAGGCGGTGCAGTCGCAGGTCTTCCCGGTCGAAGCGGAAGTGCAGCTCGCGCCGCACGGTGAACAGGGAGGCGTCGTCGTCCCGGTGGGGCCCGTCCGCCGGGCGCAGGGCGTAGGTGAACGTGTGGTCCGAGACGACGCCGAGGAGGCCGGGGGCCTCCTCCTCGTAGCTGAGGGCCCCCTCGACCCGGATCTGCGGGTCCGCGAGCTCCACCTGCTCCGGGTCGAAGCGCACCAGCCAGCCGGTGGCGGCGCGGCTCCCGTCGTCCGCCGGGCTGCTCAGGCTCTGTTCGAACTGGGCGCGCTGGTCCGGGTCGAGGAGGTGCTCGACGGGCCGGCGTACGGAGCCGGTGAGGACGTCGGGGTTCAGGGACGACTCCACGAGGTAGTCCTTGACCGTGGCGAGAGCGGCGGTGATCTGGCTGTCGGAGAAGTTCTGCGTGCGCTCCACGGTGGGGAAGTTGATGCCGTCGGCGCCCGTGCGGAATCCGGAGACCGGCTCGGCCCGGTACAGCCGCTCGGGTGATCCGCCCGGTACGGCGCCCCGGGGGGCCAGAGGGACGACGGTGGTCCGCAGGGGTTCGGCCCGCCGGGTGGCCGGCTGGGGGTACGGGCTCCGGAATCCGATGTAGACGGCCACCGTGAAGGCCAGGGCGATGAGGACGACCAGGGCTATGGCGGCGCGGGAGCCGCCGCCGCTGCGGACGACCTGCGTGTCGGGCAGTGCCCGGACGGCGCGGGCGTGCTCGCCCATCCGCTCCTGCGCCGAGTACTCCTGCATCCGCGCAGCCCGGACGAACGATTCGTCGAAGACGAGCGAGCGGTACTCGTCCTCGCCGCCCGCGGGGTTCTCGGGTGCACCGTCCGGTGGTTCTGAGCGGCCTGTCATGACTTCTCTCCCCATCTCCACACCGGTCGGTTCGGTGCGCAACGGTCTGCTTCGGCCGAGTGGCCTCCGCAGCGAGAAGCCCCCCTGGGAGCGAGGGGTCACATCTTGAGGGTAGGTCGATTGCGGCCCCCGTAAACGCGGAGACGGCCGGGAACTGCGGACGCGCCTGGGGAGGCCGTCGGCGATCGGGTGACGGCGGGGGTGGGTTCAGGGCACCCGTGGCTCGGCGGAGACCGTGGGGCGGGAGTAGTCCGCGGAGGCCGACGGGGCGGCCCCGGGCTTGTCCACGCCGCTGGTGACGGGCGGCGGCACCTGGTCCTGCCGGTTGTTCGAACCGCCCCGGTAGACCGCGGTGAAGGCGAGGGAGACCATGCCGACGCCCATCACCAGGGCGAGCAGCCAGGCGACCGGGCGGTGCCAGCGGGCGGAGTTGCGGTAGGGGCGCAGGGAGCCGCCGTGGCGGCCGTAGGGCCCCGGGGTGCCGTCGTCGTCCCCGGTGCCGTGGTCGGGGTCGTAGTCGAGGTCCTGGGGGTCGTGGTATCCCCGGGGTCCGCCGTAGGGGTCGTACGCGTCGTCGTCCGCGCGGCGGCTCCGACGGGCGCGGGCGGCGTCGGCCTCGGCACGGGCCTCGGCGGCGGCGAGCAGGCGCTCCACGGCGGTGGGCTCATGGACGGGCGCCGACCGGACGAAGTCCTCGTCGAACACCACGGAGGCGAAGTCCTCGTCCGCGCCCCCGCGGTCGTCGTCGGGCTCCCAGCCGTCAGGAAACGGCTTGCCCCCCACGTCGTCCGGCACGGTTTCAGGGTAGCTGGGCCGGGACCTTTTGGGCAGGGACCCCATGAACTCCCCGGACCGGCACGGGGAACGCGTGGTCGGCCCCTCGCGGCGGATGGGCCGACCGGAGGGGCCGAGGAGGGGTCTGGACCGGACCTAGGGCGAGGCACGCCCTAGCGGATGTGCCCGTCGCCCGTGACGATGTATTTCGTCGAGGTCAGCTCGGGCAGGCCCATCGGGCCGCGGGCGTGCAGCTTCTGCGTGGAGATGCCGATCTCGGCGCCGAAGCCGAACTGCCCGCCGTCCGTGAAGCGGGTGGAGGCGTTCACGGCGACCGTCGTCGAATCGACCAATTGGGTGAACCGGCGGGCGGCGGCCTGCGAGGTGGTGACGATCGCCTCGGTGTGGCCGGAGGACCAGAGCCGAATGTGGGCGACCGCCGCGTCGAGGGAGTCGACGACCGCCGCCGCGATGTCGTAGGAGAGGTATTCGGTCTCCCAGTCCTCGGTCGTCGCCCGGACCACCGTGGCCTTGGATCCCTCGGCGCGGGCGAGGACGTGTTCGTCGCCGCGGACGGTGACCCCGGCCTCGGCCAGCGCGTCCAGGGCGAGCGGCAGGAAGGCGTCCGCCACGTCCTTGTGGACGAGGAGGGTCTCGGCCGCGTTGCAGACGCTGGGGCGCTGGGCCTTGGAGTTGATCAGGATGTCGACCGCCATGGCCAGGTCCGTCTGCGCGTCGACGTAGACGTGGCAGTTGCCGGTGCCCGTCTCGATGACGGGCACGGTGGACTCCTCGACGACCGTGCGGATCAGGGAGGCGCCGCCGCGCGGGATGAGGACGTCGACGAGACCGCGGGCCCGCATCAGTTCGCGCACCGAGTCACGGCTCTCGCCCGGGACGAGCTGCACCGCGTCGGCCGGCAGGCCGGAGCCGCCGACCGCGTCGCGCAGGACCCGGACGAGGGCGGTGTTGGAGGCGTAGGCCGAGGAGGAGCCGCGCAGCAGGACCGCGTTGCCGGACTTCAGGCAGAGGGCGGCCGCGTCGACGGTGACGTTGGGCCGGGCCTCGTAGATGATGCCGACCACGCCGAGCGGGACCCGCACCTGCCGGAGGTCGATGCCGTTGGGCAGGGTCGAGCCGCGCACCACCTCACCGACCGGGTCGGGGAGGGCCGCGACGTCCCGTACGTCGGCGGCGATGGCGCGGATCCGTTCCGGCGTGAGGGTGAGGCGGTCGATGATGCCTTCGCCCGTCCCGGCCTCGCGGGCGCGCTCGACGTCCTCCGCGTTGGCCTCGACGATCTCGCTCGTGCGCACTTCGAGGGCGTCGGCGATGGCCAGCAGCGCGTCGTCCTTGGCCGCACGCGGAAGTGGCGCGATGTCGGCGGCGGCGGCACGGGCCCGGTAGGCGGTCTGCGCGACCGGGGAGAGGTTGTCGTAGGGCGAGAGCGTGGTCATGCCCGCAGAGTAATGCGCACTCTGCGGGCATCCGTCACGTATCCCGTGATGCGAGACGCCCGACCCGGGGCGCGGACGCCACCGGATCGCCCCTGGGCCCTGGCGACCCAGGTCAGTAGGGGTGCACGCCCACGGGGGCCGCGGGCGGCGGTCCGTAGCCCTCGGCGATCCGCAGGTGGTAGGTCTCGCGGTCGATGACTTCCAGGCCGACGATCTCCCAGGGCGGGAGCTGGGCGCTGGAGCGGTGCTCGCCCCACAGCCGCAGCGCGACCGCGGCCGCGTCGTGCAGGTCGCGGGCCTCTTCCCAGTAGCGGATCTCCGCGTGGTCGCTCGCGTAGCGGCTGGTCAGCAGGAAGGGGTGATCGTGCGCGAGCTGTTCCAGGCCGCGTCTGACCTCCCCCAGCGGAGTCTCGGCGCCCGACACGCTGAGCGTGATGTGCCAGAGCTTGGACTGCGGGGACTCCTCCTTCGCCGTCGTGACCGGCTCCCGTTCGACGGTGTCCGCCGGGAGCGGATTCTGGTCAAAATCCGCCCCCGCTCCGACGCTCGTCAGGGCGCGGTTGGCCGTGCCTCGGGGCGGCGCCCCCGGGCGCGCTCGTCTCACCGGCGGCCTCCTGTGATGTGTTGCTGTGCGGTTCCCCTGTTTCCCCACTACAAAGTGGACCAGTCCACAGCCTGGCGTGGGGTGGTTTTGCGGAAGGTCCCCGCTGGATGGCGGGACTTTCAGCCGTTTCAGGGGGTGAGGCGCGGCGCGAGGAGGACCAGATCGTCCCTGTGTACGACTTCGCGTTCGTAGGCGGGCCCCAGTTCGCGGGCGAGGTCCCGGGTGGAGCGGCCGAGCAGCTGGGGGATCTCCTTCGCGTCGAAGTTGACGAGTCCGCGGGCGACCGGGGTGCCGTGCGGGTCGCGCAGTTCGACCGGGTCGCCGGCGCTGAACTCGCCCTCGACGGCGGAGATCCCGGCGGGCAGCAGGGAGGTGCGCCGCTCCACCACGGCCCGTACGGCGCCGTCGTCGAGGGTGAGCGCGCCCTGCGGGGTGGAGGCGTGGGCCAGCCACAGGAGCCGGTCGGCGGAGCGGCGTCCGGTGGGGTGGAAGTACGTGCCGGTGTCGCGGCCCGCGAGCGCGTCGGCGACGCGGCTGGCGGAGGTGAGGACGACGGGGATGCCGGCGGCGGTGGCGATGCGGGCGGCCTCGACCTTGGTGACCATGCCGCCGGTTCCGACGCCCGCCTTCCCGGCGCTGCCGATGGTGACGCCGGTCAGGTCGTCGGGGCCGGTGACCTCGGCGATCCGGGAGGCGCCGGGAGTGCCGGGCGGTCCGTCGTAGAGGCCGTCCACGTCGGAGAGCAGGACGAGCAGGTCGGCGTGGACGAGGTGGGCGACGAGGGCGGCGAGCCGGTCGTTGTCGCCGAAGCGGATCTCGTCGGTGGCGACGGTGTCGTTCTCGTTGACGACGGGGACGGCGCCCATCTCCAGGAGCTTGTCCAGGGTGCTGTAGGCGTTGCGGTAGTGGCCCCGGCGGCTGGTGTCGTCGGCGGTGAGGAGCACTTGGCCGACGCGGACGCCGTAGCGCGCGAACGAGGCGGTGTAGCGCGCCACGAGGAGGCCTTGGCCGACGCTGGCGGCGGCCTGCTGGCGGGCCAGGTCCTTGGGCCTGCGGACGAGGCCGAGCGGGGCGAGTCCGGCGGCGATGGCTCCGCTGGAGACGAGGACGACCTCGCGTTCGCCGCCGTCCCTGACCTTGGCCAGGACGTCGACGAGGGCGTCGACGCGGTCGGCGTCGAGGCCGCCGGACGCGGTGGTGAGCGAGGAGGAGCCGACCTTGACGACGACCCTCCGGGCGCCGGTCACTGCCGGCTCGCGGCCCGACGGCCTCTGCTCTGCCACGTGCTTCCTCGCTCTGGATCGCCCCGGTGTCCGATGCGGGGCCCGCTGTGCCGCCCCCGGCTCAGCACAGTACGCGAGCGGCCGCCCCCGCCGCCTGCCCGTTCCGCTCGGTGGACGCCGAAGGACGGCGGGTGACGGGGCGCGGGCGGGTGGCGGGGGCGGCCGCGGTGGGCTCAGCTCTGCTGCTCGTCCTTGACGGCGAGCATCCGGTCCACGACCCGGGCGGCGGCGCGGCCGTCGGAGGGCTCGCAGAAGTCGACCCGGAACTGGGCGTACTTCTCCTTGTACTCCTCGCTCACCTCGTCGATGTTCCGGATCGCGGAGACCAGGTCCTCGGAGGTCTTGATCAGCGGGCCGGGGGCGCGGGAGGTGAAGTCGAAGTAGAAGCCGCGCAGGGTGTCGCGGTAGTGCTCCAGGTCGTACGTGAAGAAGAGCATCGGCCGCCCGGAGTGCGCGAAGTCGAACAGCACCGAGGAGTAGTCCGTGATCAGCACGTCGGCGATCAGGTAGAGGTCGGCGATGTCCGGGTAGTACGTGACGTCGTGGACGAAGCCCTGTCCGGCGCCGGGGATGGAGTCGAGGACCTTGTGGTGCTTGCGGTAGAGCAGCACGTGGTCGTCGCCGAGCTCGCGCTTCGCGGCCTCGACGTCGATCTGGTTGTCCAGCTTGAAGCGGCGGCCGCCGTAGCGCTGGTCGTCGCGCCAGGTGGGCGCGTACAGGACGACCTTCTTGCCGGCGGGGATGCCGAGCTTCTCCCGTACGGCCGCGGCGCGCTTGACGCGGTCGGGGGCGTGGAAGACGTCGTTGCGCGGGTAGCCCGCTTCCAGGACCTCGCACTGGAGGCGGAAGGAGTTGGTCATGATCGGGGTGGTGAAGGCGTTGGGCGTGATGAACAGGCTGTACTGGCGCGAGCGCTGCGGGAGGCTCGCGATGTAGGCCAGGTTCGCCTTCGGGGTGCCGAGCAGGTCGGCGCCGATGCGCTTGAGCGGGGTGCCGTGCCAGGTCTGGACGACGACCTGGCCCTCGCGGCGGACGAACCACTCGCGGATGCCTCCGTTGGTGACGACGTACCGGCTGCGGGCCAGTGCCTCGTACCACTCCTTGCTGCCCCACTCGACGCCGCGGACGCCGGGCGGCAGGACGACCTGCTGGTCGTGGACCATCGCGATGTGCTCGACCTCGGTGCCGCGGCGCTTGAGCTCCTCGTAGACCGCGCGGGGCGAGTCGGAGAACTGCTTGCCGCCGAAGCTGTTGTAGAGCACGGCCTCGCGCAGCGGCAGCTCGCGCTGCTCGGGGGTATAGACGTCGCGCATCAGCCGCTGGCGGTAGGCGCCGCGCAGCTCCGGGTCGAGGACCGGCCCGGACTCCACGAAGATCCGGTCGAAGTCGAGCCGCTCGACGGTGTACGTGCGGTGTTCGCCGCGGTGGGCCAGCGGCAGCGTGTTCACCAGGTCGGGGCGGATCGTGACGGGGAGGTCGTGGGTGTGGTCCCACTCGGTGCGCAGGCGCAGGCGCGGCATCCAGCGGCCGGCGCGCAGCGGCACGGTGCCCTCGTAGGTGGGCATGGTGTCCGGGCGCAGGCGGGCGGTGAAGCGGCCGTCGGCGAACTCGACGGGCAGCGGGCGGTCCTCGTTGCGGCCGGTGTGGCGCAGGACCATCTTCATCTGCTCGGCGGGGCCGGTGTAGGCGCCGGAGAGGACCAGCTCGCCGTCGGCGCTCCACTCGACGCTGTCGACGAGGGGCTGGACCGTGCGGACCTGGGGGGTGAAGTTCCCGGCGCCGTCGGTGAGGATCGCGAACTCGCGTCCCTCGGGCAGCGGGTGGACTCCGGTGACGGACTGCGCACCGTTGGTGGCGCGGCGGGTGGTGCCGTCGGCGAAGACGATCTGCGCGCCGTACTTGACGGACTTGCCGGGGCGTACGTCGTCGACGGGGAGGTCCGCGAAGTCGAGGCGGGCGGTGTGGCGGAGCCAGCCGTCGGCACCGGTGTCGCCCTGCTGGAGCGGGAGGTCGGTGGCGAAGCCGCTCGGCTCGTGGTCGATGCGCAGCGCGGTGGGGTATTTGCCCGCAGGGGTGGTGACGCGGGAGCGCAGGGTGACGGTGAGGGTCTCGCCGTCGGCTTCCTGGGCGATGATCTCGGCGGGGACGACGTCCACGGAGAGCTTGAGCCGGTTGCGGTCGAAGCCGGCGACGAGGCGCACGCCGTCGTCCAGGAACCGGGTGTAGCTGTGGCCGGACGCGCCCGCGTTGTTCTTGGTGATGCTGCCCACGGACATGCCGCCGGGGCGCGGGATGCCGATGCCCAGGCGCCAGGTGCCGGGCTGCCACTGGCCGCGTACGCGCAGGCGGGACGGGTCGATGCCGAGCTCGAAGCCGGACCAGTCGTAGGTGTGCAGGGCGCCCTTGGCCTCGGCGGTGGCGAGCGGCTCCAGGACGGTGCGCATCCGCAGCGGGAGAGTGGAGCGGCTGCCCTGGCGGCGGAGCACGGCGACGCGCAGTGAGCGCTTGCCGGTGGCCGAGGGGACGTTGGGGATGTAGGCGTAGCCCTTGACGAGGAGCTTGCCGTCCTCCCAACCGAGGTCGAGGAGCTTGCCGCGTACGGGAAGTTCGCTGCGGTTGAAGTTGCGCACCGAGGAGGGGAGCGAGGAGCTCTCGACGCCGGGCAGCTCGATGCGGGCGCGCCGCAGGCCGCGGACGGAGAAGGCTCCCGGGTTCTCGCGCTCGTAGTGCAGCAGGTCCACCAGCTCGTCACCGCGTCCGCTGGCCGCCAGGTGCCACTTGACCCGGGCCATCGGGGAGAACTGCCGTACGACCTTCGGGGCCGCACGGGCCAGGAAGTCCTTGGCCGCTCGGTGGAATTCGGGGCGCTCCTCGACCGGAGTCTCCGGGAAGTACTTCATGAGCCGGCTGAGCTCGTCGGGGATCGCTTCGAGGGACGCCACGGGTGGAGGGCCTTTCCGGGGGGGACGTGCAGATGATGAACCCCAGGAGGACGGGGCGTTAATGAGACGTCTCCAACCGTCTCATGGTTGCCCCACAGTATGACGTGACACCTCTCACAGGACGAACCGCCCCGGTCGTCACCGGGGCGGGAGAGGGGTCCCGCGCTCCCCCGGCCCCGTCCGGTCAGACGCGGTGGGCGCGGGGGGCGCGCACGGCGCCGAGCAGTGCCCGGCGGGCCTTGCGGACCACGCGCCGGGCGAGGGAGAGGCGGGGCTTGTCCCGCGGTGCCTCGATCCGCCGTCCGCCGACCCATTCCGTGATGGTCACCTCATAGGCCCGGTCGGGGAGCACGGAGCTCTCCCCGAAGTGCGGGTAGGCGAGGTGGAGACGGGGCGGGTTCCCCCGGCGGACGGGTTCGGGCTCCTCCTTGGCGCGCAGGAAGGCGACGATGTCCAGGAGCAGGTCGAGCCGGCCCTCGGCGAGACACATCAGCCGCAGCCGTTCGTTCACCTTGAGGTTGCGGCCGAGCTCCGGGGTCCAGTACGTCTTCATCAGCGGGGCGGCGAGCGCCATCTTCCGCTCGCGGACCTCGGGCTTCTGCTTCAGCAGTCCGGGGCCGAACTGGGGCAGCAGCGTGATGACGAAGGGCCGCACCATCAGGACGTCGCGCCGGGGGCCCGGGGGCACGTGCTGGGCGATGAGCCCCATGAGGGCGCGGGCCGAGTCGAAGCGGCGTTCGTAGCCGCCCTTCTTCGTCATCTGGTTGCGGTCCTCACGGCCCACCAGGTAGTAGCAGGTGTAGTCGGCGACGACGGAGATCCCGTTGCCGCGGATGTACGCCTCCATCGTGAACAGGGCGTCCTCACCCGTCTTCAGCTTCTCGTCGAAGGTCATTCCGAGGCGTACGAGGAGGTCGCGCCGGAACAGTTTCTGCGCGCTCAACGTGAATTTGACGTTGGAGGAATACAGGTCGGCTCGCTCGACGGTCTCTTTCCACATCGATTTCGCGGCACCGCGATTGACGCCGACGATCTTCCCGAGCACCACGTCCGTTCCCGCCCGGTCTCCCATGGCGACCATGCGCTCCAGGGCTTCCTCGCCGAAATAGTCGTCCGCGTCGAGAAAGAAGACGTACCGGCCGCGGGCGAGAGCGAGGCCCCGATTGCGCGGGCCGCTGGGTCCGCCGGAATTCGCCTGCCGGACGACTCTCATGGGAATCGCGGTCCTGGCGGCGAACTCCTCCAGCCAGGCGCCGGTGCCGTCGGTGGAGCCGTCGTCGATCGCGACGATCTCCATGCGGTCCGCGCCGATGGTCTGCGCCTCGACGGACTCCAGGCACCGGACCAGGTAGGGCATCGCGTCATAAGCTCCGATGATCACACTGACATCGGGCTCGTCGTTCTTCCTGGGCATGTCGGCCATGTGCACCTGTCGATTTGATCACGAAAGAAGGCAGATCGCCCGCCTCTGCACCCTTTGCGCATCCGCCTGCCGGACGACCCGTACATCCCTCCCCGCAGGAGAGACGTACGGGCCGCGGTCGAAGTTGCCTGCTTTTCAGCCATGTCGATCAGCTGTGCGGCGCCCGGCTGTCTGCGCACCCGGCTGTACGTCGCCCACTCGGCCGTACCGTGCTCAGCGCACGGACGAGGACCCCTCCGCGAGGGCCGCCCGGGCCTCCACCGCCTCGGCCTCCGGTGCGTCCGGGTCCGCCGTGGCGTCGGCCTCGGCCACCGCCTGCGGATCGTCGGCCCCGACGCCGCTGGAGACGGCCTCCTCGTCCGGCACCGCCACGGACTGGTCGCCGAGCCGCTGGGCGACGCCCACGTTGCGGGCCTCGGCCTTGGCGGCCAGCGCCCGTACGGCGGAGTTGAACTGCTCCATGGAGGTCGGCTCGTCCGGCCCCAGGAGGTAGCTCTTCAGCTCGCGACGGGCGTCCGCCAGCGTGTCCGCCGCCGGGTCGGCCACCGCGGCCAGCAGCGCATCGAGCTCCTCGGCGCCGTTGGACAGGATGACCGCGGCGCGCACCGCGGTGTTCTGCCGCTTGAACTCTGCGGCTCCGAGCGCTGCGGAGTCGGTGACCGCGTACGGCTTGCCACTCGCGATGAAGTCGGAGACCACACTGGAGATGTCCGAAACCATGGCGTCGGACTCGTTGAAGCAGTCGTAGAGCTTGGGCTGCGCGCCGGTCACCGTACGGTGCTCCCACCAGCCGAAGGAGCGCCAGTACGCGTCGTTCCACTCGGCCCGCAAGCGGGCGGCCTCCGCCTCGCGGGCGGGGTCGGCGAGCGAGATCCGCGACTCCTCCGCTTCGTCGCCGCCCGAGCGGCCGACAGCCGCGAGCTGCGCGAGCCGCGCCTCGATCCGGGTCAGCTCGGCCTTGGCCGCGCTCTGCCCGGCGGCGGCCGACGACCCGTCCTTCGCCCAGCGGGGCTCGGCGGCACGCTCGGCCGCGGCCTTCTCCAGCATCGCCCGGATCCGGGCGTTGACGGCCTTGGCCTTGCCGCTGCGGATACCGGTGAAGGGGTGCGGTTTGTAGATGATCCGGACCGGGTCGGCGGCGTTCAGCAGCCGGCGCACGATGTTCTCGCCCGCCAGCAGCAGGGAGGTGTTGCCCGGATTGTCGTCCCAGCCCTCCCAGGTGGGCGCGTACAGCACGGTCGGGATCGGGTTCTTGACGGCGCCCGTCCAGCTCCTGATGGGCTCCAGCTGCGGGCGGCCGACCTCGACGATGTCCTGGTCGAGGACGCCGACGTCGGCCAGCGCGTAGCGGTCGCGGCCGGCCCGGCCCGCGGTCCAGACCTCGTCGTAGACCTTGGAGTACGGGTTGACGCTGGCGAGCTTGTCGCTGTCGCCGTGCCCGATGAAGACGTGCTTCATCGTCGGGACCCGCAGGATGTGGATGTTCTTGCCGACGTTGGCGGGATACAGGCAGACCCGGACGGTCGAGAGGTCCAGGTTCATCAGGTGGGTGCCCGCCGGGATGCAGAGGACCGGGACGGAGGTCTCGGCCAGCTGCGGGACGAGGCCGCGCTCCCGCATGATGATCAGCGGCCGGCCCTCGACCCGGGCCATGGTCTCCAGCCACATGTTGCCCTGGTAGGCGGACTCGTTGGAGCCGGAGAAGTAGAGCACCACGGTCGGCTGGTAGTCGCGCAGCCAGCTGTCGACGGCCTTGAGCACGGCGGGGGCCGGAGGCGCCAGCCTGCCGCGCCGCATGTACGGGAACAGCAGCGCGAGGTAGAGCAGGGCCAGCAGCAGCGTCAGGCCGATGCCCGCGTAACCGATGACGTTCTCACCGGTACCGGCGGCGATCAGGATGCCCGCCACGGCCGGGATGTCGAGGTGCAGCATCTTCTCCGCGGAGCGCCGCAGCAGCGCGCCGGGCGGGGCGTCGGGGATGCGGACCGCGTGCAGGTCCACGTTGCGGGTGACGACCGGCATGGTGCGGCGGAGCCGGATCAGGGTCGTCAGGGCGCCGTGCGGCGCCTGGAGCCCGTAGAAGAGCAGGAAACAGGCCACCGCCGAGTAGAACAGCGGCGACTCGGCGAGACCCAGCCGGGCCAGCAGCAGGATGACCATGAGCTGCCGCAGGAGGAAGCGGATCGACAGCCCGGCGCGCACCTTGCCCAGGCGGTTGACCAGATAGCTCCCCTTCTGGTGCAGATACCAGTCGGTGGCGTACGTGACAGCGGTGGCCGCCGCGAAGAACCAGATGTGGGGAATGAGCGCGGCAAGCATGACGCAGGGGTATCCCAGCCCCATCAACAACGCTGCCGCCAGTTCCGACCTGCTGCCCACACGGGCCAGGCGAATGGCTGTCGAGATCACGAAGAACCTGCTCCAGGGGGTGCCGGTTGATTCACGTATTGGCGGAAATGTGAAGATGCGGCTTCACGCATTCGGGCCTCTGCCATCGCACAAAGCGACAACAGAGGCCCGGAAAAGCACATTTGTCAAGAATTATTACACATCTGCTTGACGGTCCAGCACGGAGGCCAGAGCCTGCTCGAAACCGGAGGACCCGGCGGCTCCCGCCGTCGGGTCCTGCTGCCGTACGTCGATGACGTGACCGGTCATGGCGGAGAGCAGGACGTCCAGCGAGGTGCGGGCCACGGCCTCCGAGGAGAGCAGCGAGCCCTCGGGCTCCTGGCCGAACGCCTTGGTGCGCATCGGGGTCGCGGTGCGCTCCGGGTTCACGCAGTTGACCCGGATGCCCTCCCCCGCCCACTCGTCGGCGAGCGCCTGGGTGAGGTTGACCATGGCGGCCTTGGTGGAGGAGTAGAGGCTGTACTCGGCGCGGCCCCGGGTGTAGCTGCTGGAGGTGTAGAGCAGCAACTGGCCCTGGGTCTCCGCCAGGTACTTGTACGAGGCGCGGGCGATCTGGACGGGCGCCAGGTAGTTGACGTTCAGGGCTTCCTGAATCGTCGTGTTGTCCGTCTCGGCCAGCTTGCCGATCCGCAGCACGCCCGCGGTGTTGATGACGTAGTCGACCCGCCCGGTCTCGGCGTACGCCTTGGAGAGCGCGTCGTCCACGTGCTCCGGGTTCTCCACGTGCGTACCGGTGGTGGAGCGGCCCAGCGCGTAGACCTTCGCGCCGTAGCTCTCCGCAAGGGAGGCGATGTCGGCGCCGATGCCGTACGAACCGCCGAAGACCACGAGGGTCTTGTCCGTGAGGAGCTCCCGGTAGGCGGCCTCGTCGGCCTGGCGGGGGGCGGCGGTGGAGGCCAGCTGGAAGAGCTTGTCGGTGATGAAGACGTCGACCGGCTGGGTCACCTTCATGTTGTACTCGTCGCCCGCGACCACATAGATCGGCACGTCGGGGAGGTACTTGAGGACCACCGAACAGTCGTCGGTCGCCTGGAAGTTGGGGTCGCCCGCCGCGACCTCGTACGCCCGGCGGATCGTGGAGAGCTTGAAGGCCTGCGGCGTCTGGCCGCGGCGCAGCCGGGAGCGGTCGGGCACCTCGGTGATGAACTCACCGTCCCCACCGTGCGTGCGGGTCACGATGATCGTGTCCGCCGACGGGATGGCGACGTCGACGGCCTGGTAGCGGTCCAGCGCGTCGACGCAGTCCGTGATCACACGCTGTGACAGCAGGGGGCGTACCGCGTCATGGAAGAGGACGTTGCGGTCCTCGCCCTCGGCGAGGCCCTCGCCGAGGACCGCGATGGCACGCTCGGTGGTCTCGTTGCGGGTGTTGCCGCCCTCGATGATCCGGGTGACCTTGGTCAGTCCGGCCTTCGCGACGATCTTCTCGACGTCGGGCACGAAACCGGGCGCCATCAGCACGATGACGTCGTCGATGCCCTCGGCGTTCTCGAAGATGGTCAGCGTGTGCTCGATGACGGCCTTGCCGGCGATCTTCAGCAGCTGCTTGGGGATCGACAGGCCCACGCGCTGGCCGGTCCCACCGGCGAGCACGACCGCTGTGGTCCGGGGCTTGGCTTCATGCGGCACAGACACAGACGACCTACCTTGCTATGACGGGGGAACAGTGTGATGGTCGCACTCTCCGTGACCGTCTCGCAAGGTGGACGTCGTCCGCCGATCGTCCTGCGGATACCCGCAGTTCACCCTCTGGCCAGGGAGGTTGGGCGCTTCGGGGCGATCGCACGGGGTGACCGACCCCACAGATGTGTTGCTCAATCCGCACATCCGCGGCACGTGCACCCGGCGTGACCGGCGAAAACCACCGGCGCCCGGCCCGAGGCTACCGGACGGCCCGCCTCCGGGGAGACGGGCCGTCGGCCATGTCCGGGAGTGCTCCCCCGGGAGACCCCTCTTGGGAAGGGGTCCTTTAGAAGGGGTCGAACTCGTCGTATTCCTTCTCCGCGTCGTCCCGCTCGGAGTCACGGTCCCGGCGACGCTGCGCGGCGGGGCGCGGCTCCTCCAGGCGGTGGTCCTCGCCGCGGCGGCCGAGCATCTCGGCACCCGCGGTCACGGTCGGCTCCCAGTCGAAGACGACCGCGTTCTCCTCGGGGCCGATCGCGACACCGTCGCCGGCCCGGGCGCCCGCCTTCATCAGGGCGGCCTCGACGCCGAGCCGGTTGAGCCGGTCGGCGAGGTAGCCGACGGCCTCGTCGTTGTTGAAGTCGGTCTGGCCCACCCAGCGCTCGGGCTTCTCGCCGCGCACCCGGTAGATGCCCTCGTCGTCCAGGGCGACGGTGAAGCCCGCGTCGTCGACGGCCTTGGGACGGATGACGATGCGGGTCGCCTCCTCCTTCGGCTTGGTGGCGCGCGCCTCGGCGATGATCCCGGCGAGCGCGAAGGAGAGCTCCTTGAGGCCCTTGTGCGCGATCGCGGAGACCTCGAAGACGCGGTAGCCGCGGGCCTCCAGGTCGGGGCGGATCATGTCGGCGAGGTCCTGGCCGTCCGGGATGTCGACCTTGTTGAGGGCGACGATGCGGGGCCGGTTCTCCAGGCCGCCGTAGAGCCGCAGCTCCTCCTCGATCATGTCGAGGTCGGAGACGGGGTCGCGGTCGGACTCCAGGGTCGCGGTGTCCAGGACGTGCACGAGCACCGAGCAGCGCTCGACGTGCCGCAGAAACTCCAGGCCGAGGCCCTTGCCCTGGCTGGCGCCGGGGATGAGCCCGGGGACGTCCGCGATGGTGTAGACGGTCGAGCCGGCGGTGACGACGCCGAGGTTCGGCACGAGGGTGGTGAACGGGTAGTCCGCGATCTTCGGCTTGGCCGCGGAGAGCACCGAGATCAGCGAGGACTTGCCCGCGCTCGGGTAGCCCACGAGGGCCACGTCGGCGACGGTCTTGAGCTCCAGGACGATATCCCGGCTCTCCCCCGGCTCGCCGAACAGCGCGAAGCCCGGGGCCTTGCGGCGGGCCGAGGCCAGCGCCGCGTTGCCGAGGCCGCCGCGGCCGCCCTGACCGGCCACGAAGGTAGTGCCCTGGCCGACGAGGTCGGCGAGCACGTTCCCGGCCTTGTCGAGGACCACGGTGCCGTCGGGGACGGGCAGGACCATGTCCTGGCCGTCCTTGCCGGAGCGGTTGTCGCCGGCGCCGGGCTGGCCGCTGGTGGCCTTGCGGTGGGGGCTGTGGTGGTAGTCCAGCAGCGTGGTCACGGACTGCTCGACGACGAGGATCACATCGCCGCCGCGTCCGCCGTTGCCCCCGTCGGGGCCTCCCAGCGGCTTGAACTTCTCACGGTGGACGGAGGCGCAGCCGTGGCCTCCGTTACCCGCGGCGGCATACAGCTCGACGCGGTCCACGAAGGTGGTCATGGTTGGTGCCTCCAGGTACAGCAGGAAAATACGGGATTGTCTCTGTCGTAACACGCCGAGGGCGGACCCGCTTCCCCGTTCGCCGGGAAAGCTGAGATCCGCCCTCGGAAGGTGCTGCGTGTCGTTCTGCGCGCGCTGAGAGAAATCAGACGGCGAGCGGAACGATGTTCACGACCTTGCGGCCACGGTGCGTACCGAACTCCACCGCACCGGCGGCCAGTGCGAACAGCGTGTCGTCGCCGCCACGGCCGACGCCCGTGCCCGGGTGGAAGTGGGTGCCGCGCTGGCGGACCAGGATCTCACCGGCGTTGACGGCCTGACCGCCGAAGCGCTTCACGCCGAGCCGCTGAGCATTGGAATCGCGCCCGTTCCGAGTGGAAGATGCGCCCTTCTTGTGTGCCATGTGTTCTCAGTCCCTTACTTCGCAGCCGCGGGGATACCGGTGACCTTGATCGCCGTGTACTGCTGGCGGTGACCCTGGCGACGGCGGTAGCCGGTCTTGTTCTTGTAGCGAAGGATGTCGATCTTCGCGCCCTTGTGGTGGTCCACGATCTCGGCCGTGACCTTGATGCCGTCCAGCACCCACGGGTCGCTGGTGACCGCGTCACCGTCGACAACGAGCAGGGTCGAGAGCTCGACCGTGTCGCCAACCTTGGCAGTGGGAATCTTGTCAACTTCAACGATGTCGCCGACAGCAACCTTGTGCTGGCGACCACCGCTGCGCACGATGGCGTACACGCGGATCTCTCTCTCGCTCGGAACGGATCCCCTGATGCCAGCCGCTCGCACGGGCCGGGGCCCGGGACGATCCGGAAGGATGAGCGGCCTCTCCTGGCGGACGGCGCGAACACCGACCGTTACCGGGAGGGATGTGCTCAGGGGTAGGCGCGTTAAGGAAACACACCGAGGGTCAAGATTACGGGGCGGCGGTGTGGGGGTCAAACCGGGAAGTTCGCTGCGGAGCCCCTCGGTCAGGCATGCGGCCGTGCCTCGGCGGCGGTGAACCGGCGGTTGCTTCTGCCCGGGAGCTGGGACCCCGCCTCACCGAAGGCCGATCCGGCGAAGGCGGCCCGCCGCGATCAGTGCGCCGCCCCTGCCTAGGTCGGCCGAGCCGAGAAGTGGCAGCTGACCCTCGACATGATCGATGAGACGCGGTCCTGGGTATCGAGGCGCCCCACGGGGCCACGGCCGGCACCGGGCTTCCCCACACGTCGGCAGCCGGCGGAGTGGCCCGCCGACCAGGACGAGCCCGTGCAGTTCCGGCTTCCGGCTCTCCCACCTGCCCGCGAACACCCCGCTGCCCGTCCTCGTACGCACCGCGAACACCCCGCCGCCCGTCCTCGTACGCACCGCGAAGCTTCGCCGGCGCATCGAGAGCGACCACCGCGAGATGGAAGAGGCCCTGGGCCCGGCCCACTTCGAAGGCCGAACCCGGCGGGGCCGGCATCACCACAACACCCTCGTCCCGGTCGCCCACGCCTTCTGCACCCCGCAGCGGCTGACCCGACCCGCGTTTCGGAAGCCCCGGATACGACCGCGGCGGCACGACAACACCACACCATCTCCCCTCCCTTCTGTCGCGACCTACCCGTCGAGCGGCGTTCACGCCGAAAGCCACCGCAATCGAGACCTCATTTGTGAAGGAAACGCTCGCAGAACGTGAACACTTGTGCGGAACATGTAACATCCAGCGAAGTCAAACGACACGGCGCGTTTCCCTTCGCACCGTCAATCAGCAGGCCGCCACAGTCAGAGGCATGGGCACGTGAGGCCACATGCCCTTTTTTGGGGGAGGACGAACGTCTTGTCGCTTTCGTTGTGGAGCAGACGCCGAATACTCGCCACCGCCGCCGGGGCGGCGGCTCTTCCCGCGCTGCCTTCCATCCTCACTCTGACGGCATTCCCTGCCCAGGCCGCACCAGTCTCCGGCGATCCGGAGAACGGGCTGCCCAACACCGATCAGGGAAAGGCCGTTTGGGCCTACAAGACCGGCGGGCAAGCCGTTCGTGAGGCCGCAGCCGCAGCTCTCGTCGGCACGCCGGCCGCTCTCACCGCCTTTCTGGCCACCGGGCTTCCTGCCGCACGTGCGGAGGACAATCGTTTCGCCGTCTTCTCGGCCCTCTCCCATGCGGGCAAGACCGTTCGCGAGTCGGCATCCGCAGCGCTGTCAGCCGGCGACGCAGCGGTCGCCACCTTCCTCAATGAGGGCTTCAAACGACCCGTCGAGGAAGACCTGAGGGTGGCCGTGTTCTCCGCCCTGGAGCACGGCGGCGTCACGATGAGGCAAGAAGCCACCAAAGCCTTGGAGTTGAACACCGAGGATGCCTTCAGGACGTTCCTGGCAACTACCCAGCACACCGCACGGGAGACAGACGACCAGGTAGCCGTCTTCGCCCTCGTCAACGACGCGTCTCCGGAGGTCAAGAAGTACGCGCACCGCGCTTTGGAGGACGGCAGTCCCGAAGCGATCCGCCAGTTCCTCTCCTCCGGTCAGCACATCGCCCGCGCCCGGGACGAAGAGACCGCGACCATCGAGCAGTTGGTCGCGATCGTGGAGCGTGAGGGCAAGCGGGCGCAGCAGACGACGGATAGGGCGGTCGCGGCGTCCGACCGCGCGAAAGAAGCTGCCGAGAAGGCGAAGTCTGCCGCGCTGAAGGCAGCAGAAGAGGCGAGGGCGGCCCAGCAGGACGTACGCAGGTCGGCCGACGCGGCAAACA
Source organism: Streptomyces sp. CA-278952 (assembly GCF_028747205.1). Classification (NCBI taxonomy): domain Bacteria; kingdom Bacillati; phylum Actinomycetota; class Actinomycetes; order Kitasatosporales; family Streptomycetaceae; genus Streptomyces; species Streptomyces sp. CA-278952. Next base: position 5,568,535 of record NZ_CP112880.1, on the reverse strand, counting down.
ACGCCGCGAATGCCGCTCACGGAGCCGCCGCTGCCGCCAACACGGCTATATCCGCGTCCCGTACGGCTCAGGCTGCCTCCAGCCGCGCCGCACAGGCCGCTCAAGCCGCTGCCGCTGCCGCCGCCTCCGCCGGCCACGCCGCCTCCCGCGCCTACCACGCCGCGATATCCGCCTCCAAGGACGCCACCAAGGCATCCGCCGCGCGCAGTGCTGCCGAGGGCGCCAGGAACGCCGCAGCCCGCGCCCGGACCGCCGCCAAGGCCGCCGACCAGGCCGCGATCGCCTCCAGCCAGGCATCGGCCGCCGGGGCGGCCGCTGCGGGCGCGGCCCGTAACGCCGCCGCAGCCGCCAGCGCCTCGGCCGATGCCGCAGCATCTGCGGGCGCCGCACAGGCCCAGGCCGCCAGGGCCCGACAGGCTGCCGCCGAGGCCGACGCCGCTGCGGCACGGGCGACCAGGGCCGCAGGCACCGCACAGACCTTGGCCAACCGCGCCGCGAACGCCGCCCGTGTGGCACGTGATGCCGCCAACAGCGCTGCGTCGCACGCGGACAAGGCAGCAGCTGCCGCCGAGGACGCTGCGGACAACGCGGGCAAGGCGATCGAATACGCCAAGCGGTCCACAGAGTTCGCGAAGGCCGCGGTAGAGGCTGCGACCACGGCCTCCAACGCCGTCAAGGAGGCCCAGGCTGTTGAGCAGGCCGCCCGCACGGCAGAGTCGGCACAGATCGCCGAGGACACCGAACTCGGCGTCTTCGAGGCCCGGTTGAGGTCGCAGGCGGAGACCGAGGACATCGTACGGGCCAATCGGGAACGTACGGAGGTGGACAAGACCTCCTCGGAGACGAAGGACCTCATCTCCGCAGCCGAATCGGCACTCCGGCTGGGGGACACCGCGAGCGCGGTCGCCACCGGCCGAAAGGCGGCTGTGCGGCTGCTGGATGCCTCCGGCACCTGGACCCGCGGAGCCGCCGAGTTCGCTCTCGCCGGCTCCGACCACGATGTGACCAACTGGATCGACACCGACCGGCTCCTGGCTCAGCAACAGGACGACCGCGAGACCGTCCTGACAGTCGCCGGCTCAGCTACGGCCGACGTGGCCGAGGCCGCCCACTCAGCGCTGGCCAAGGACGCATCGAACGCCGCAAGCGATTTCCTCGATCACGGAGTGATCGAGGCGGCAGTCACCGACTACCGCATGGCTGCGTTCAAAATCCTCAGCGCAAGCCCCGGAAGGACCGTCAAGGAGAAGGCCGAGGCGGCACTGGCCAAGGGGACCGCCTCGGCCTTGCACAAGTTCTTCAGCGTCGAGTTGCCGGAGGCGACCAAGGAGGACGATCGGGTCGAGATATTCGGCCTCCTGGAATCCGGCGGCCCCTACATGCGGTCGGCCGCGCAGATTGTCCTGGAAGGTTCCGCCCAGATGCGGCGCGCCTTCGTCACCCACGGCAAGTGGAACGTCGCCCGCCTGGACCAGGACCGGGCCACTCACATCTCCGCGATCCGCGCAACCCTCGCGCGCGCTGCGAGCGTCGCGGCGAAGGCGCTGGAGGACGCCGCACGGGCGTCCAAAGCGGCAGCTGAGGCCCGCAAGGCAGCACAGGAAGCTTCCGAGTGGGCGGCGAAGGCGGAGACCTACGCCAAGGACGCCGCGAGCGCGGCCTCCGAGGCCAAGAGCAACGCGGATGCGGCGGACAAATCAGCAGCGTCCGCGGCCCAGTCGGCCAAGAACGCCCAGTCCGCCGCAACGACAGCGCGAGGCGCGGCACGGATGGCGAACTACTCGATGCGCCAGGCGTCCGGATCCGCGATCCAAGCGGTCACGTCCGCGTCACAGGCCCAGGCATCCGCTGCCAGCGCTCAAGCCGCGGCGATCAAGGCCGGCCAGGACGCGAGGGCCGCTTCCGCCGCCGCCAGCCAGGCTCGCCAGATCGCTGTCGTGAAGCGGAAGGCCGAGGCCGAGGCCGCAGCGAAAGCGGCGGTCGAAAGGGCGAAGCAGAACAAGCAAACCGGCGCCAACCCGGTGGACAGCCCCGAGAACGACAACACCGGGGACACCACGGGCTGGGGGCTCTGGCCCGAGGACATCAAAGATGCCAAGGACTGGGCAGACGCGGTCTCCCACTGGAGTGCGGTGTCCGGAGGGATCGCCGTCGTCCTCGGCGCGCTCTCTCTGATCGGATACGTACCTGCCGCCTTGCCCGCTACCGTGGCAGGACTGGTTTCGATTGGCCTTCAGGGTGTGAGTGCCATCCTCACCGGGTTCGGGTGGGGCTGGGACAGTAAGGAGTTCAAGAAGGCAGTCGGCTTGTTCTTGGTCGGCGGAATACTCGTCGGAAAAGGCAAGCTGCTCAGCAAGTTCGGCATTGGTGACGACCTTGAGCGGGTGGCCGTGACTGTGGGTGAGAAAGTGCACGGCGTCGTCAGCGACACGGCAACCACAGTGATCGGATTTATCGACTGGCTGCATTAACGGGCGTCACCCACCGGAGGGGGCGACCCGAGCCCTCGGTAGCCCCCTCCGAAAGCGCTGAGCGGTGCCGCTGAACCTAGGATCCTTATGCTGACATCATCGTTCTCTCTCACTCATTGGTGGGTAGCTGCAGCCGCATCTGGAATTGCCCTCGCCGTGGCCGCCCAGTCCATGGCCATCACGGCACGGGCCAAGGTCCTTTCTTTGCTGCTTCCCCTCGTCGGCGCCGCCTCCGTCTTCTTGAGCACGACGAGCAATGAGGGCGAGGAAGCGACCCCACTGATGCTGTATGTGGCGATCACCCTCAGTCTGACCCTCGCACGAGTGATCTTCGCCAAAAACATCCGACGTCAGCTGGATCTGAAGCGTTCCGGAAAGCCGATGGAGGAGATGACAGGGCCACAGGCCGCTGTCTTCCTGCTCACCCTTGCGGCAATCATCGCCGCCATGGCCGCATTCCTCTGAACAGAACCTTCCCGCGGACGATCGACCCACGTGGAATCTCAAAGTTTATTCCCGATCTCGCTCCACCCCCACCCTGCCTTCTGTTCCAGGAAACAGCTCGGACAGATAAACAAAAACAGAAAAACAAAAACATTCACAACAAACAGGAAGGTTATCACCATGAAGCGCCTGAACCGCATGATGACTGCCACTGTCGCAGCTGTGGCCTGCATTACCGCAGCCGCGACAGTAGCGTTCGCCGGCGAAGCCGAGAGTAATCCCGCGACCCGCCTGGCCAACGAAGCCCCGTCATCCCTCGTAGAGGATTTCAACTACCCGCAGGCAGACAAGATCAAGGAAGAGCGCGGCATCGTCCTCAAGCGCGGCGACGGTCACATCGTTCTCGCGGAATGCGGTTCCAGCAGTGACCTCATGGTGGTGTATTCGCGCACCACCGGTCAGACGTGCTTCCGCACCACGGGGGATGTCGGATACCTCAGCGTGGAAATTCCTGCCGTGTACGGAATAAAGGGAAGCACTTCACATGAGACCGACATCACTCTGACGGCCGAAAATAGTGAGCAGAAAGTCGCCCTGGCCAAGGCTGAGTGGAAGGGCGTCGGCCAGTCCACAGATCCGCAGGGCCGCGACCACACGCTCATCGAGCTTTCCACCTCCGCATAGTCCTCTACGCGCGGACGCCGCCTGATCATCTCTCCAACCGTTCACCGCAACTGCCCGCCCATCGCAGGCCAGTCTGCCGCGGTGGCCCTGCGGCGGTGGCGTTCCCACGTTCTCGCAACCTCTCTGCGCGCACCTGAGCTGCGATGCACAGTCCACATGAGGAGCCCTTGTGTCTTTGAGATCTTCCCGCCGTGTGCGGAGTACAGCTCTGCTCGCGGTGGTCGCCGCGACCGGTGCACTGACCGTTACGTCCCCCGCGCAGGCCGTGGTCGGTGACGCGGTCACCGGCGGCTCGTACGCCTTCACCGCGAAGCTCGACATCGGTGAGGGCGACGCGAAGCGTGCCTGCACCGGTTCGCTGGTCGACGCCCAGTGGATCCTGACCGCGAGCAGCTGCTTCGCGGCGGCCGGGCAGCCGGCCTTCCCGCTTCCCGCCGGCGCCCCCGCGCAGAAGACCACGGCGACGATCGGACGCACGGACCTGACCGGTACGGGCGGCAAGGTCGTCGAGGTGACCGAGCTGGTCTCGCGCACCGACCGTGATCTGGTGATGGCCAAGCTGGCCCAGCCGGTCACGGACATCGCGCCGGTGCTTCTCGCGGACACCGCCCCGGTGGCGGGCGAAAGTCTGCGGGCTCTGGGTTACGGCCGTACCGCGTCGTCCTGGGTCCCCGACCGGCTGCACGCCGGCTCGTTCGCCGTGAGTGCGACCGGTGCGACGACAGTGGCCGTCACCCGTGACGGCGGCGCGATCTGCAAGGGCGACGCCGGCGGTCCCGCTCTGCGCGAGCAGGACGGCAAGGTCCTGCTCGCCGCCGTCCACAGCACCTCCTGGCAGGCCGGCTGTTTCGGCTCCGATGAGACCCGCCCCGGTGCGGTGGAGACCCGCACCGACGACCTCACCGACTGGGTCACCCAGGTCCGCGGACTGCCCCAGGGGTCCCAGGTCGCCTCCGGTGACTTCAACGGCGACGGTCGCGAGGACATCGCCGCGTTCTACGACAACGGCACCTCCACGGAGGGTGCGAACAGGTCCTCGCTCTTCGCCTTCTACAGCAACGGCACCGGCTTCGACGAGCCCAAGAGGGTCTGGAGCACCCCGGGCGGCTTCACCTGGAGCAAGAGCCAGCTGACTTCCGGTGACTTCACCGGCGACGGCAAGGACGACCTCGCGGTCCTCTACGACTCCGGCGCCTCCGACACCGGCGCCGTCACCTCGCTGTACACCTTCGCCAGCACCGGCACCGGCTTCAGCTCGCCCAAGAAGACCTGGACCACCCCCGGCGGCTTCACCTGGAGCAAGAGCAAGGTCACCTCGGGCGACTACAACGGGGACGGCAAGGACGATGTCGCCGTCTTCTACGACGGCGGCACCTCCGACACCGGCCAGGTGTCCTCCCTCTACACCTTCAACAGCACCGGGACCGGCTTCGCCAACCCGCGCAAGACCTGGACCACCCCCGGCGGCTTCACCTGGTCGGCCGGCCAGGTGACCTCCGGCGACTACGACATGGACGGCAAGGACGACATCGCCGTTCTCTACAACGGCGGCAAGTCGGCCGACGGCCAGTTCGCCTCGTCGCTCTACACCTTCACCAGCACCGGGACCGACTTCAACAACCCGCGCAAGACCTGGACCAGCAGCGGCTCCTTCAACTGGAACGCCACCAAGCTGACCTCGGGCGACTACAGCGGAGACGGCCGGGACGACGTCGCCGTCCTCTACAACCGCGGGACCACGCAGGAAGGCGTGCACCAGTCCGCGCTCTTCACCTTCGCGAGCACCGGCACGGCCTTCGCCGCGCCCCGCGAGGTGTGGACCAGCACCGGATCCTTCTCCTGGGCCGCGAGCCAGCCGGTCTCCGGCGACTTCAACAAGGACGGCAAGGCCGACGTCGGTGTCCTTTACCACGCCGGGACCTCCGTCGACGGCCGGCGCATCGACGCCCTGTTCACGTTCACCAGCACCGGCACCGACCTCAAGGCACCGGTCAAGCACTGGACCGGCAGCGTCGTCTGACGACGCGCTCCCCGCGTGCCGGACTGCGCCCTGCCCACCGCCCCGCACGCGGGGCGGTGGGCAGGGCACCCTTATGCTTTCCGGGCGCATCAGCTCTCCGAAAGGCATGCCGTGAACTACAAGGTCCAGCCCACCGCCCAGGTCGACGAGACCGCCGAGATCGGGGCCGGTTCCAGCGTCTGGGAGCTGGCGCAGATTCGCGAGGGAGCCAGGCTCGGTGAGGGCTGTGTCGTCGGCCGCGGCGCCTACGTCGGCACCGGTGTGCGCATCGGTAACAACGTGAAGCTGCAGAACTACGCCCTCGTGTACGAGCCGGCCGAGCTCGGCGACGGCGTCTTCGTCGGCCCCGCTGTCGTCCTCACCAATGACCACAACCCCCGCTCGGTCGACCCGGACGGCAAGCAGAAGCGCGGCGGCGACTGGGAGGCCGTCGGCGTGAAGGTCGCCGAAGGCGCGTCACTCGGCGCCCGCTCGGTCTGCGTCGCGCCGGTCCGTGTCGGCCGGTGGGCGATGGTCGCGGCCGGAGCCGTGGTCACCAAGAACGTCCCGGACTTCGCCCTGGTCGTCGGTGTGCCGGCCCGGCAGATCGGCTGGGTCGGCCGCAGCGGGGTCCGTCTGGTCGCCCGTGAGGACGAGCCGGAGCTGTGGGAGTGCCCGCAGAGCGGGGCGCTGTACGAGGAGAAGGACGGGGTGCTCGCGGAGCGCTGACGTTCGTTCCCTCCGCAGGATCCCGGCCGGTCCCGTCGTTCGGCTGTTTCGTCACATGCCCTGTGCGCCTTCGCAACAATCCGCAAACAATTTGGCCACCAGCCTCGTGTGGCCCATGTCAGCACGATAGGAGGGAACATGGCTCGGGTAGGCTCACACTCGCCGTAACTTGCGAGGAAGGGTTTCCGATCACCATGCCGCCTGGACCACCTGGACGCCGACCGCGCGTTCTCTACCTCGCATATTATTTCCCACCCAGCCGTGCGAGCGGCGTATTTCGGGCCAGGGCGACGGCAAACCATTTCGCCGAAGCCGGTTGGGACGTAACTGTCTACACCGCTCCGCGTGAATTCTTTGAGACCTATCTCGATAATGCCTGCGACCACTCCCTCGAGGAGACCGTGGACTCCCGCGTTCATGTCGTCAGGCCCCCCATGTCGTACTACGCATGGGAGAAGGACGTCCGGCAGTTCGGCAAGTTGCGCAGGAACTTCCCGACCGCGGCCGCGAGTCTCTACAAGATGTTCCAGAGCAAGGTATTCCCCGAGCACTATCTGACATGGATTCCCGGAGTCCTTTCCAGCGCCGTCAAGGCACACTTCAAGGAAAAGTTCGACCTCGTCATAGCGACAGGCAACCCGTTTGCCTCATTCGCGGCAGCACAGACGTTGGGCCGCCTGCTTCGCATCCCCTACGCGGTGGACTACCGCGATTCGTGGACCTTCAACCAGTTCACCGAAGAGCTGAAGTTCCCGGAGGGCAGCAAGGCATTCGAGTGGGAGTCCAAAGTCCTGCGCGACGCCTCCGAGATCGTTTTCGTGAATGACGGGATGCGGCAGTGGCACATCGATCGCTACCCGGACGCCGCCGACCGCATGACCGTGGTTCCGAACGGCTGGGAGCCCGAACTGCTCGGTGCGGCTGAATACGTCCCGCCGAATGAGAAACGCCCGTTGCGCTTCGGATACCTGGGCACAGTCACCTCTTACCTGCCCCTCGAAGAGCTATTCGACGGCTGGCGCCTCGCCCGCAGCCACCCGCTGCTTCAGGACGCCGAGCTCAACATTCACGGCCATCTCGGATTCTTCCCCTCCGACGTGGCTCCCCTGATGGAGCGGCTTCCGCTGTCGGAGGATATCGGCGTGCATTACCGTGGCGCCTTCGACAAGACCGAAGTCAAGTCTCTGTATGCGCAGACCGACGCGTTGGTGTTCTGCGTTCCCGGTGCGCGCTACGTAACCTCCGGCAAGGTCTTCGAGTACATGGCGTCGGGCAAGCCGATCGTCTCCGCCCATCGCCCCGACATCGCGGCCGCCGAGGTCCTCGACGGCTACCCGCTCTGGTTCCACGGCGACGAGTTGAGCGCCGAGGACGTCGCTCGGTCGTTCATCGAGGCGGCTGAGGCGGCACGCGGAGGCGACCGGACCCAGCACGCACTCGCGGTCAAGCACGCTCACTCGTACACCCGCACGGCCACGCTCGGGCCGTGGGAAGAACGCATGCGCACGCTGGTGGAGGGAACCCGATGAGCACAAGTACCCACGTTCTCTACCTCGCGCTCGGCGAGTACCGGGTACGTGCCACACGGGTGCACGTCGAGAGGCTGGCGGCCGAAGGACGCGACGTCGTTCTGGTCGTCGCCGATCGCGAGGAATGGGACGACCTGCCCACGCTCCCCGGTGTCCAGGTCATCCGAGTGGCGCAGAACAAGAAGGGCTCCGTCCAGCGCAACGCGCGCAACCTCGTCGTCGCTCGAAAGGGGCCGCTGCGCAATGCCGACCTGCTCGTCGCGGGTGACGCGCAGTCCTTTCCGACGGCATGGGCCGCCCTGCGTCGGCGTCCGGGGCTCGAATTCCGCCTCGAGCCGTACGCAGAGACCAGCAGGACCACCGAACCGGCGGATCTGGCCGTCATCACGCCGTGGTACCCGTCGCCGAACAACCCCTTCGCCGGGTCGTTCGTGCAGGCGGCGACCGAGGCCGTCGCAGGAAACTACGGTCGTGTCTCGATCCTGCACACCGAGGACTGGGCGGGCAGCGCGGACCCGATGCTCGAGGACGCCATCAAGGTCACAGCGGACCGCTTCCTGGATCGTCGTGACCTGGTTCCGGTGCTCGAAACTCCGGAAGGCTCTCTCACCCGGGTCCCCGTTCCCCTGACCACCCGTCGCCGCTACGCGAGTTGGGTCGGCGCTCAGACCTCGGCACTGCGCAGGACACTGCCCACCGGCCGTATCGAATCACCCGTCATCCACGCCCACACCGCGATCTACGGCGGAGTGATGGCGATGCGCCTTGCCCAGCCGGACGCACGCATCGTGGTGACCGAGCATTCCACCTTCCTGGCCAAGATCTTCAAGCAGCCGGCCGGACGCAAGCTCTACAACCAGGTGCTGAACCGCGCGGACGAGTTCCTCTGCGTCGGTAGTTACCTGCGCGACCAGATCGTGCAGGAATTCCCCCACCACGCCGACAAGATCCGCGTCGTGCCGAACGTCATCAACTTCGAGCAGTTCACGCCCGAGGCCAAGCCTTCCGAGAAGCTGCTGAAGTGGCTTTACCTCGGCCGGCTGATTCCGCACAAGGGCGTGAAGACGCTACTCGAAGCCTTCGCGGAGGTCGCCGCGAGTGAGCCGGAAGCCACGTTGACCATGGTCGGCTCCGGCAACCTCCAGGAAGAACTGATCGCCCGGGGCCAGGAGCTCGGCCTGGGGGGCCGGTTTCGGATTCTGCCGCCGGTGCGCCCCGAGGAGGTCAACGGGCTCATGCACCAGTACGACCTCCTGGTGCATCCCAGCCACTTCGAGACCTTCGGCATGACCATCGTCGAGGCCAACGCGGCCGGCTTGCCCGTCCTGGTGACACGCAGCCACGGTCCCGAAGAGACACTGGCGGGCATCGAGGACCTCGCGGGCGCGCTCATGGACGTGGACGAGGATCCCAGGACTCTTGTCACCGCGTACTGGGGCCTGCGGGAGCGCTTCTCGCAGCTCGACCTGGCGAAGGCGCGCGCGGTCCTGTTCGCGAAGTACAGCCGTGAAGTCGTCGGCGACCAGTTGATGCAGCTGTACGAAGGCCGGGCGCCGGCCGTCGAACCCGTCGTCGAGGAGCACGTCCAGCCCGCGGAGCCGCCGGCGGCTCTCACGGAGGCCGTTGTGGCGGAAGCCAGGACGGACATCGTCCAGGCAGATGCTGCGCCCGGCCGGGTCGTCCTGCTCGCTTTCACCCCCGGCCGGCCGCGTCGTGTCGCCGACTTCGCCAACTTCCTGGCAGACAGAGGGGTAGAGGTCGACCTGGTGACCGCGCGAGGGGGCATCTGGGACCGTGCCGGGCTCGACAGCCGCGTCAAGCTGCTGAACGTGGAGTCCGCCGAACGTCGGCTGGTGATCCCCCGGGGGGAACGATTCGTCGTCTACCGGGTACCGCGTGCCGTCTTGAAGCGCGCCGACCGGCTGGCAAGGAAGCGCCGGGACAGGGCGACCCCGGAGATCGCGGTGAAGTTCGTCAGGCGTAAGCACGACAAGATCGCCGACAGCTTCCACAAGAAGATGTTCCAGCCCGGCTACAAGCTGATGCGCCCCCGCCTTTTCGCCAAGATCGCCCAGCGTGACGCGGTGCCGCAGCTACAGCTCGACGTGACCGGCCACGTATTCGTCTGCGACACCAACGCGACGGTGACCGGGTGGCAGATAGCCCAGGCCCATCCTCATCTCCAGGTCACCAGCAGCATGTCCCGCAGCCCGTTCGAGCACCTTCCGGTCCTCGACGGCTCCTGACGACCCGGCGCCGGGCCCCTTCCGGAACGGAGTGGGGCCCGGCGTTTCCGCCGGGCCCCACTCATAGCTCGTCGGTTGGGGCTGAGCTCACCCGCCGATGACGACGCGGCGTACGCCCGCCCAGTTCGCCGGGTCCGTGGTGCGGCGCCCGTCGACCAGGACGCGAACGTCCGGGAGGTCGGCGGCGGCCAGCTCGCGGTACTCGGCGTGGTCGGCCTGGAGGATCGCGGCGGTGACGGCCTGGTGGCTGTCGTGCGGAACGAGGCCGAGGGCGGTCAGCTCCTCGGGGGTGTACATCGGGTCCGAGACGAAGGGCACGGCGCCCCGCGCCTTCAGGGCCTCGACGACGCCGAAGACGCCGGAGAACGCGGTCTCCTTGACGCCGCCGCGGTAGGCCGCGCCGAGCACCAGGACCCCGACGCCGTCCAGGTCGCCGTAGGCGGCGGCCAGCAGGTCGACGGCGTACGCGGGCATCGCGGCGTTGGCCTCGCGGGCCGAGCGCACGACGGTCGCCTCCGGGTCGTTCCACAGGTACATCCGCGGGTAGATCGGGATGCAGTGGCCGCCGACGGCGATGCCGGGCTGGTGGATGTGGCTGTAGGGCTGGCTGTTGCAGGCCTCGATGACCTTCTTGACGTCGATGCCGTTCTGGCCGGCGAAGCGGGCGAACTGGTTGGCCAGGCCGATGTTGACGTCGCGGTAGGTGGTCTCGGCGAGCTTCGCCAGCTCGGAGGCCTCCGCCGTGCCGAGGTCCCAGACGCCGTTGGGGCGGGGCAGGTCCTCGCGCTCGTCGAAGTCGAGGACGGCCTCGTAGAAGGCGACGCCGCGCTCGGCGGACGCCTCGTCGATGCCGCCGACGAGCTTGGGGTAGCGGCGCAGGTCGGCGAAGACCCGGCCGGTGAGCACCCGCTCCGGGGAGAAGACCAGGTGGAAGTCCTCGCCGGGGGTCAGACCCGAGCCCTCGGCCAGCATCGGCGCCCAGCGGGTACGGGTGGTGCCGACCGGCAGCGTGGTCTCGTAGCTGACCAGGGTGCCGGGCTTCAGGCCGGCGGCGATGGCCTTGGTGGCGGAGTCCATCCAGCCGAAATCGGGGGTGCCCTCGGCGTCCACGAAGAGCGGGACGACGACCACGACGGCGTCGGAAGCGGCGACCGCTGCCGTGGTGTCCGTCGTGGCGGAGAGCAGCCCGGCGCCGACCGTCTCCTTGAGCAGGCGGTCGAGGTCGTGCTCACCGGGGAACGGCTCGGTGGCCGCGTTGACGAGTTCGACGACCTTCTCGTTGACGTCCGCGCCGATGACCTTGTGGCCCTTGGCGGCGAACTGCACGGCGAGCGGAAGCCCGATCTTGCCGAGCGCGACTACACAGATATTCATCGGGTTACTTCCTCTTCGACCTGGACAGCGTGCGGCGCAGCCGTGCGCCCACGCTGGGCTTCGGTTCCCGAAGGGGCGCCGTCGTGATCACGAGCCGGCCCTTGGCGTTGGTGTTCGCCGCCACGCGGTGGGGGTCGTGGGTCCCCCAGCGGCGGGCCAGCGGCATCGGCTGCCCTTCGGTGCGGACCGGGATCTCGTACGGGGTACCCGCCACGTCCACGTAGAGGCGGGCCCCCCTCTTGGTGCGGGTGAGCGCCAGCGGGATCCGGGCGGTCAGCAGGGTGCCGCCGTCCTTCGCCGCTTCGGCGGTGAGCGTGCCGTCGCGCTCCGGGCGCGGGGCGTCCGCGGGCAGCTTGCGCGCGCCGGACTTGTCCGCGCTCTGCGGCATGGCGCCCTGGGCGAGGGCGACGACGGCCGAGGAGGTGTCGCCGGTGATACCGGCGCGCAGCCGCAGGACGCAGGCGAAGTCCGTGCCCTCCTGCTCCCAGTCGGCCGACTCCAGCCGTGTGCCGGCGGAGAGGCGGCCGGCCACCGACTCGCCGAGCACCTCGTAGTACCGCTCGTCGAGGCCGACGGCCGCGTCGCGGAATCCGGGGTAGGAGGCGAAGGCCCGGTCGCCCTCCAGCAGGAAGGGCGGTGCTCCGTGCTCGGTCTCATCCGCGATGGCGCGGGTGAGCTCGTCGACGGCGCCGCTCCGGGCGAGGCCGAAGCGCACCCGGCGCTTGACCCCGGTGCCGTCGCGCAGACCGTCGGTGAAGTGGGCCTCCACCAGGGCGCCGACGCCTTCGCACACCTGACGGCGGGTGTCGGCGTCGAGCGTGGGGAAGTCCTTCTGCAGGAGCTTGGTCAGCTCCCAGTCGAAATGCCGCTTGAACACGGCGTCACGCCGCGCGCCGGCGGGGATCAGGGCGGCCGTGTGCTCCATGATCCGCTGGACACACCGGAGCCGGGCCAGGTGGTTCGCCCGGTAGGTGATGTTGCTCGCGTCACCGCGCTTGACCGCGTAGTAACAGGTGTAGTCGGAGATCACGGAGATCTTCCGGGCCCGGACGCACGCCTCGATGGTGAACGGCTGGTCGCTGCCGACCGGCATGTCCTCGGGGAAGCGGAGCCCGTGCTTCTCGACCAGTTCCCGGCGGAAGAGCTTGGTGTTGGCCAGGGTGAAGGGCAGCGCGGAGTCGTCGAGGGTGACGTCGCGGTTGCCCGTGTACAGCTTCTGGTGGACGTAACGCCCGTTCGTGCCGACCATCTTGCCGACGACCACGTCGGACCCGTTGGCGTCGGCGCAGGCGACCATCCGCTCCAGCGCCTCTTCGCCGAGGTGGTCGTCCGAGCCGATGAAGTACACGAAGCGACCGGTCGCCAGGTCGAGGGCGCGGTTGCTCGGAGCGGCAGGTCCGCCCGAGTTCGGCTGGTGGACGACGGTGAAGACGTCCGGGTACCGCTGCGCGAAGCGGTCGAGCTCCTTGCCGCTGTCGTCGGTCGAACCGTCGTCGACCGCCACGACCTGGAGCCGCTCGTGCCCGATGCTCTGGCCCACCAGCGAGTCGAGGCACTCGGTGAGGTAGGGCATCGTGTTGTAGACGGCCACGACCACCGTGACATCGGGTGTGGTCACCTTCTGGGCTCCTGCTCCTGGTCCGCCGGGAGCAGCACCGTGGTGCCGCTGGTGGCGGATTCCAGCACGGAGGCGGCCACCTCTACCGTACGGAGCCCCTGGCGCAGGGTGCAGATGTCGGCCGGCTTGCCCTGTACGGCGTCGCGGAACAGCTCGTGCTCGACGAGCAGCGGCTCGCGCTTGGGGATGGCGTACCGGATCATGTCGCCCTCGGAGACCCCGCGGAAGGCGCGCAGCGCCTCCCACTCGGTGGTGACCGCGGCGTTGGAGTGGAAGGTGAGGTCGGCGGTGAGGGTGTCGGCGATGAAGCAGCCGCGCTCACCGGTGACCGAGGTGAAGCGTTCCTTGAGCGGGCTCAGCCAGTTGACCAGGTGGTTGACCATCGTGCCGTCGGACAGCTGGCCCACGGCCGAGACCATGTCCTCGTGCGGGCGGCCGGACTTGGAGACGGTGTGGGCGGCGATCGAGGCGTACGTCCGGCCCGTGACCCAGCCCGTCAGGTCGATGTCGTGGGTGGCCAGGTCCTTGACCACGCCGACGTCGGCGATCCGGTGCGGGAACGGGCCCTGGCGGCGCGTGACCACCTGGTAGACGTCGCCCAGCTCGCCGGCCTCCAGGCGGGCGCGGAGCGAGAGGAGCGCCGGGTTGCAGCGCTCGATGTGGCCGACGCCGGCCACCAGGCCGCGCGACTCGAACGCGTCGACGAGGCGGCGGGCGCCCTCGACGGTGTCGGCGAGCGGCTTCTCGATCAGGGCGCTGACACCGGCGTCGGCGAGCTGGAGGCCGACCTCCTCGTGCAGCGCGGTCGGGCAGGCCACGACGGCGTAGTCGATGCCGAGGGCGATGAGCTCCTCGACGGTGGCGAGGACGGGGGCGCCCTGGGCCCAGCCGTTCTTGTCGCCCATCGGGTCGACGACGCCGACCAGCTCGACACCCTCCAGGCTCGCGAGGACGCGGGCGTGGTGGCGGCCCATGGAGCCGAGGCCGATGAGTCCGGCCTTCAGTACGGTGCTCACAGGTTCTCTCCCAGGGAGTTCACCGCTGCGACGATCCGCTCCAGGTCGCCCTCGGCGAGCGAGGGGTGGACGGGCAGCGAGACGACCTCGGCGGCGGCCCGCTCGGTCTCGGGCAGGTCCCAGGTGCGGCCGGCCTTCTGGTCCGGCTCCCAGTAGGGCTTGAGCCGGTGGATCGGCGTCGGGTAGTAGACCGCGTTGCCGATGCCCGCCTCGGTGAGCTTCGCCATCGCGGCGTCCCGGTCACCGCTGATCCGCACGGTGTACTGGTGGTAGATGTGCCGGGCGCCCTCGGCGACCGGTGGCAGGGTGACGCTCGGGGCGGTGATGTTGGCGTCGAAGTAGGCGGCGTTGGCACGGCGCTGCTCGGTCCAGCCCTCGACCTTGGCGAGCTGTACGCGTCCGACGGCGGCGTTGACGTCCGTCATCCGCATGTTGGCGCCGACGATCTCGTTGGCGTACCGCTGCTCCATGCCCTGGTTGCGCAGCAGACGCAGGGTGCGGGCCAGTTCGGCGTCGGCCGTCGTGACCATGCCGCCCTCGAGGGAGTGCATGTTCTTGGTCGGGTAGAAGCTGAAGGTGCCGCCAGCGCCGAACGCGCCGACGGGGGTGCCGTTCAGCGCCGCGGCGTGGGCCTGGCAGGCGTCCTCGACGACGGCGAGCTTGTGCTTGTCGGCGATGGGCATGAGCTTGTCCATCGCGGCGGGGTGGCCGTAGAGGTGCACCGGCATGATCGCGGCGGTGCGGGGGGTGATCGCGGCTTCGACCGCCGCCGGGTCGAGGCCGAAGCTGCCCGGCTCGATGTCGGCGAACACCACGTCGGCGCCGACGAGGCGGACCGCGTTCGCGGAGGCGGCGAAGGAGAAGGAAGGAACGATCACCTCGTCGCCGGGGCCGATGCCCAGGGCCAGCAGCAGCAGGTGGAGGGCTGAGGTCCCCGAGTTGACGGCGACGCAGTGCCGGTCGTCGACCAGGCGGGAGAAGCCCTCCTCGAAGGCCGCGACCTCCGGTCCCTGCACGACGCGACCGCTGCGCAGCACGCGTACCGCGGCCTCGATCTCGTCTTCCCCGATGACCGGGCGGGCAGCAGGAATCGGCTGCTCGTTGATGCTCGTCATGAACGTCCTCCTTGAACACCGCAAGAGCTCGTTACCAGGCAGAGCTCCGAGGTGCGGGACGTCTTACCGAGGTCGCGCGTAACCCCACCGGCGCGATGCCGACGCCCTGCCGGGGAATCCGGCCCGAACGGTATCTTCGCCGGGCCTTGTCACCAACCGTAGTTCCCGTCTAGAACGCTCACACGTATGGCAACCGTCGTCACATTATCAGGGATTTCTTGGCCCATTTCGGGCTCGTTAACCGGGCCCTGCATCAGTTCTGAAACAAAGCAGGTGTCCCGCCCCGATGCACTCGGAGCGGGACACCTTGAGATGAACAACCGGTTACGGCTTCATCAGCCGGCCGACGACCCGTCCTCCGCGGAAGGCGTGGACGCCGTTACGGACGGCGACGACTGCTCAGCGGCGACGGTCTTCTTCGTCGTCTTCTTCGCGGCCGTCTTGGCCGTGGTCTTCTTGGCGGCGGTCTTCTTCGCGACGGTCTTCTTGGCGGCCGCCTTCTTCGCCGGCGCCTTCTTGGCCGCGGCCTTGCGGGCCGTCTTCTTCGCCGGGGCCGGTTCCGTGGATTCGGATTCGGATTCGGAATCCGTCGTTCCGGATTCCGCCGCCTCCTCCGCTCCCGCTGCTCCCTCGGCGCCCCGGCCATCGGATTCCGGGGCCTTCGCCTCGGGCGCCGAAGCGACCACGAGGACCTCCGCGTCATCCGACCCGGTGGGCGAGCCCGCCGGTGCGGTGACCTTGCGGGTCGCCCGGCGCCGGGCGCGCGGCGGTGCGGCCACGGGGGCCTCGGCCTCGGGGGCCTTCTCCGCCGGAGCCTCCGGAGCCTCGGGGGCCGGCGTCTCGACGGCGGGCGCCTCGACGACCGGGTCCTCGACCGCGACCGGGTCCGTGGTGGGCTCGGCCGGCCGGACCGGCTCCGCGGCCTCGGCCTGCTTCGGCGAACCCGCCGGGGCGGTCGCCTTACGGGTGGCCCGACGGCGCGGGCGCCCCTGGGGCGCGGCCTCGACCGGAGCCTCGGGGACCTCGGCGGTCTCCGGGGCCTCCACAGCGGCGGCCTCGGCGGGCGGGGTCTCGGCGGGCGTGTCGAGAACCGGCTCGGGCCGGGCCTCGGCGACGGGAGCCTCGACAGCCGGGGCGGGCGCCTCGGCCCTCGGGGCGCCGGCCGGGGCCGACGCCTTGCGGGAGGCCCGACGGCGGCCACGGCCGCGCGTGGCGGCGGCCTCGGCTTCGGCGGGGCTGCTGTAGAACTCCTCGTCGGCGGCCTGTTCCAGGTCCGCCAGGGACACCGGGGCGGCGACCTCCGCGGCCAGCTCGGCCTCGGACTCGGTCTCGGCGGGTTCGGCGGCGTGCTCGTCGTGGCCGTGCTCGTGGTCGTGACCGTGCTCATGGTCCTGGCCCGCGCCGCCGCGACCGCGCTTCTTGGACTTCTTGCCGCCACCACCGCCGCCGACGGACGTCGGCTGCTCCATGTGGACGATGACGCCGCGCCCGTTGCAGTGGACACAGGTCTCGGAGAAGGACTCCAGCAGACCCTGGCCCACCCGCTTGCGGGTCATCTGGACCAGGCCCAGCGAGGTGACCTCGGCGACCTGGTGCTTGGTGCGGTCGCGGCCCAGGCACTCCAGGAGCCGCCGCAGCACCAGGTCCCGGTTGGACTCCAGCACCATGTCGATGAAGTCGACGACGACGATGCCGCCGAGGTCGCGCAGCCGCAGCTGACGCACGATCTCCTCGGCCGCCTCCAGGTTGTTCCTGGTGACGGTCTCCTCCAGGTTGCCGCCCTGGCCGGTGAACTTGCCGGTGTTGACGTCGACGACGATCATCGCCTCGGTCTTGTCGATCACCAGCGAACCGCCGCTGGGCAGGTAGACCTTGCGGTCCAGCGCCTTCATCAGCTGCTCGTCGATGCGGTACGTCGCGAAGACGTCGACCTCGGAGGTCCAGCGGGAAAGCCGCTCGGTGAGGTCGGGCGCGACGTGCGAGACGTAACCGTGGATGGTCTCCCATGCCTCGTCGCCGCTGACGATGACCTTGGAGAAGTCCTCGTTGAAGATGTCGCGGACGACCCGGACGGTCATGTCCGGCTCGCCGTAGAGCAGCGTCGGCGCGTTCGAGCCGCTGGTGCCCTTCGCCTTCCGCTGGATGTCCTCCCACTGCCCCTGGAGCCGCTCGACGTCACGGCGCAGCTCGTCCTCGCTCGCGCCCTCGGCGGCGGTGCGCACGATGACGCCCGCGTCCTCGGGGACGATCTTCTTGAGGATGGTCTTGAGGCGGGAGCGCTCGGTGTCGGGCAGCTTGCGGCTGATCCCGGTCATCGAGCCCTCGGGCACGTAGACGAGGTAGCGGCCGGGCAGCGAGACCTGGCTGGTCAGACGCGCGCCCTTGTGGCCGATCGGGTCCTTGGTCACCTGGACCAGGACCGACTGGCCGGACTTGAGCGCGGTCTCGATGCGGCGCGGCCCGTGGGCCATGCCGAGCGCCTCGAAGTTGACCTCACCGGCGTACAGGACGGCGTTGCGGCCCTTGCCGATGTCGACGAAGGCGGCCTCCATGGACGGCAGCACGTTCTGGACCTTGCCCAGGTAGACGTTGCCGACGTAGCTGGTGGCCTGCTCCTTGTTGACGTAGTGCTCGACGAGCACGTTGTCCTCGAGGACGCCGATCTGGGTGCGCTCGCCGCTCTGGCGGACGACCATCACGCGCTCGACGGCCTCGCGGCGGGCGAGGAACTCCGCCTCGGTGATGATCGGGACCCGGCGGCGGCCCTGCTCGCGGCCCTCGCGACGGCGCTGCTTCTTGGCCTCCATACGGGTCGAGCCCTTGATGGACTGGACCTCGTCGAAACCGGTGCCCGGCTCGCGCTCCTCCTTCTTGCGGGGCTCGCGGACCTTGACGACCGTACGCTCCGGGTCGTCGGTGGTGCCGTGGTCGGCCTCGGCCGCGGCGTCACCGCTGCGGCGACGGCGACGGCGGCGACGGCGGCTGCTGCTCGAACCGGAGGCCGAGGAGTCGTCGTCGTCCTCGTCCTGCTCGTCGGCGGCGTCCGGGACCTGGCTCCGGCCCCGGCCCTGCTCGTCCTCGGAGCGGGGCTCCTCACCGCGGGACGGCGCGGGCACGTCGTCAGTGTGCTGCTCGTCGTCCGTGTCGTTGGCCTCGCCACGGCGGCGGCGACGGCCGCCACGGCGGCGACGGCGCGAGGGGCGGTCGCCGTACTCATCGGTGTCCTCGCCCTCGTGCTCGTCCGCCTCGGCCTCGGGGGCCTCCTCGTCGGCGGGCTGCTCGACGGGCGCCGCCACGGGAGCGGCCGGCTCGGCGGCCTGCTCGGTCACGTCGGCCTCGCCACGGCGACGACGACGGCGGCGCGAGCCGCCCTGCGGCGCGGCCTCGGCGGGCGGGGCGCTCTGCTCGACCTCGGCGGTCTGCTGCTCCTCGACCTCGTCGGCCTCGTCGGGCGCCGAGGGGGAACCGGCCGCGGCAGCGGCGGCGGCCGCCGTCTCGGGGGTCTGGAACATCGGCTCGGCGAAGACCGGGGCCTGGAAGACGGCGACGGCGGGGCGCGTCGCGCGCCGGCCCTTGCGGGTCGGCTCCTCGGGCTTGGTGGTGAACTCGGGGCGGCCGGCGGCGGCGGTGGCCCGGCGGCGCTGGCGTCCGCGCGGGGCGGCCTCCTCGACCTCCTCCACCTCGGCGGCGAGCTCCTCGGCGACGGCGGCGGGCAGGCTCTCGCCGGCCTCGACGGGCTCCGCGGGGGTCGCGACGTGCTCGGCGGCCGGCTGCGGCGTACCGGCGGGCGCGGACGCCTTGCGGGACGCGCGGCGGCGGGAGCGCGGGGCCGGGGTCTCCTCCACGGCCTCCGCCTCGGCCGCGGGGGCCTCGGCGGCGACGGGGGCCGGCTCGGTCACCGTCTCGGCGACGGGCGCGGCGGCTCCCGGCGTACCGGCGGGGGCCGAGGCACGACGGCGGGCACGGCCGCGAGGGGCCTCGGCGGGCTCCGGCTCGACGACGGCAGCGGCGGGCTCGGCGGCGACGGCCGGCTCGACCACGACGGCGGCCTCGGCCGCTGCCGGGGCGCCCGCGGGGGCGGTGGCCTTGCGGGAGGCGCGACGACGGCGGGGCGCCGGGGGCTCCTCGACGACCTCGACGACGGCCTCGGTCTCTTCCTCGGGCTCGGCCTCCTCGGCGAGCTCCACCGGGGTCTCGACGACCGGGGCCACGGTCTCGGCGGCCTCCGGCGCACCGGCCGGGGCGGTCGCCTTGCGGACCGCGCGGCGGCGGGCGCGCGGCGCGGGTGCGGCGGACTCCTCCTCGGCGGCGACGGGCGCGGGGGCCTCGGCGACCGGGGCGGGCTCGGTGTTCTCCACGTTCTCCACCGGCTCCGGGGCTCCGGCGGGCGCGGTGGCCTTCCGCACGGCGCGACGGCGCGCACGGGCGGGCGGGGCGGTCTCGGCGACCGTTTCCCCGGGCGTGTCGTCCGCGGCGGGGGCGGCGGACCCGTCGGCCGGTATGGCCGGCGTGACGTCCTCGGCGGGGGCCACGGTCGCACCGGGCGGGCCCGCCGGGCGGGAAGCGGCGCGGCGCCTGCGGCGCGGCGGCAGCTTGTCCCCGGGGGTGTTCTCTTCGTTGTTCCCGGTCGTGCCGGGTTCGTTCGGCTGAGGCATGCGGGCGGTTCTCCCGTCGTGCTCCCGGGCGCCGCGTCTGATTCCGGTCCGGCACGGTCCGCAGTGGTGCGATACCGCCGTCCGGGGCGCGGGCGCCGCACGGGAACTGATGTCTGGCTCGCCGGTTCCGTATGCGGTGTGCCTACGGCCTGGCGAAAGTCTTATGGGTCAGTGCGCGGCCCGACCCAGGTGGCTCCCGAGTCGGAGGGCTGCGCTACAACGACCGCCTTACGCGGAACCCGCGCCTTCCGGCGCCGTCGCGACGGCTGCCCCGGCGACCGCGGAATGCGCGGTCGGGGCGGCCTCGCGGTCAGGCGCGAGAGGGTCGGTCACCGTGCCGGACTCCTCGTCGAAGAGCCCCTGCGCCAGCCTGGTCACCGCAGCGGGGACCGGCGGCGCCAGGTCGGCCACAGCTCGGAGACCGGACAGGACGTCGTCGGGTCGCACGGCAGGTGTCACGTGCCGAACAACCAGGCGCAGTATCGCACAGGGCCGCTCGACCGGCCTATCGGCCGGAGCGTCGACGACCCGCAGGTCGGCGACGGCGGCGCGGGCGTCGAACGTCCGGATGCCGTTCTTCGCCTTGCGCTGGACCTCCACGGCCTCGGCGTCGTTGAACGCGGCCACGGCGGTGCGGACGTCCTCGGGATCGACGCCGTCCAGGCGCATCTCCCAGACGGACGCGGTGAGCCGGTCGGCCAGACCCGAGGTGCGGGCCTCCACCGCGTCGATGATGTCGAGGCCGTCCGGCATCGACGCGTCGAGCAGTCCGCGCAGGACCTCGGGGTCCCGCGCCTCGGTGAGGGCGATCTCCAGGAACTCCGCCTCACTGCCCGTGCCGGTGGGTGCGGCATTGGCGTAGGAGACCTTGGGGTGGGGCGTGAAACCCGCCGAGTACGCCATCGGCACCTCGGAGCGGCGCAGTGCCCGCTCGAAGGCCCGCTGGAAGTCTCGGTGGCTGGTGAACCGGAGGCGGCCGCGCTTGGTGTAGCGCAGGCGGATGCGCTGCACTGCCGGTGCGGGCGGCGGGCCTTCGGGCTGTCGCTTGCCCAGTGGTTCTTCTCCTCGGTGCGGGGCGGGCGCGGTGGCGCGCCGCCCACAAGATTCGGGTGACCCCCGGGTGCCGCTCCGGCTCACCCCCGCTTGACGAGTTTCTCGCCGAGCAGAGGGGTCTCGGACGCCTGCGCCGCGCTGGGGACAGTCGTTGTACTACCCAGAGTACGCGCAGGGATCCCCACCGGTTCCCGGGACCGTGCGCCGTCCGTGGAGCCGACCAGCGTCCGCCACGCGTCGCGGCGCGCCTGGCGCACGGTTTCCCGGGCGGACGCGAGGGCCGCGCGGGCGGTCCGGCCCGCCTCGGCGGCGGCGCGCCGGGCAGGGGCCCACACGGAGTCCCGCAGGAAATGGCCGACCGGCGTGCACAGGGTGCGGTACGTCCAGGAGACCGGCGCGCCGATCACGTACCAGGCGATCGTGGCGAGGGCCCGGCCGACGGCCCGGGAGAGGTACCCGGCGATCCGCCAGGCGACCTCGAACGCGGCGGCGATCTCCCGGCCGACCGGTACGAGCACGCGACGGTACGTCCAGGAGACGGGGGCGACGAGCAGCGTCATGACCAGCCAGGCGAGGGAGATGCCGAGCCCACGTCCGGTGGCCGCGATCCCCCGCCAGGCCTGGCCCAGCACCCAGGCGGTGCCGAGGCCGAGGGGGGTGAGGACGGCCTCGTACAACCACACCACCGGGACGATCAGGCCGTAGCGGACCACGGGGACGACCACGTACCGCCACAGAGCGGCGACCGGCAGGACGAGCAGGGTGGCGAACAGCCAGGCGAGGCCGGTGCCCAGGCCGCGTGCAGCCGGGGCCAGCAGGGCGGTGCCGATCCAGCGCAGCCCGTGGCCCAGCGGGGTGAGGACGGCCCGGTACAGCCATGCCGCCGGCGCGGCGACCCCGTAGCGGGCGACGGGGACGATCACGTACCGCCACAGTCCGATCCAGGGCCAGAGGAGGAGGGCGACGGCCAGCCAGGAGGCCGCCTTGCCGAGCGGTGTGAGGACCCAGGTGTACAGCCAGGTCAGCGGGGTCAGTACGAGGGTGTCGAGGAGCCACGCCAGAGCCCGGCCGAGCGGGCGCAGCAGGGCGCGATCAGCGGCGTGCCAGAGCGCGGTGAGCGCGTCCCAGACCAAGCGCACGGGCAGGACGAGCACCACGACCACGATCCGCACCGGGATCCTGATCAGCGTGGTCAGCATGGATTCGCCTGGCTCGTACCCCTGTGGGGCTTGGTGCTTGCCGTAGTCCATGCCGTCAAGGACGCGTCAGGCCCGGTCCGGGGTTGCCGGGCCGGGCCTGCGGTTCGTTCGGGGGCGCGCTACTTGTTCACGACACTGAGCGGCAGGAGTTTCTTGCCGGTCGGGCCGATCTGGATGTCCAGATCGAGCTGCGGGCAGACGCCGCAGTCGAAACAGGGGGTCCAGCGGCAGTCCTCGACCTCGGTCTCGTCGAGCGCGTCCTGCCAGTCCTCCCAGAGCCAGTCCTTGTCCAGGCCGGAGTCGAGGTGGTCCCAGGGCAGGACCTCCTCGTAGGTGCGCTCACGGGTGGTGTACCAGTCGACGTCGACCCCGAACTCGGGCAGCGTCTTCCCGGCACAGTTCATCCAGAGGTCGTAGCTGAAGTGCTCGCGCCAGCCGTCGAAGCGGCCGCCGGACTCGTAGACCGCGCGGATGACGGAGCCGACGCGGCGGTCGCCGCGCGAGAGGAGTCCCTCGACGATGCCGGGCTTGCCGTCGTGGTAGCGGAAGCCGATGGAGCGGCCGTACTTCTTGTCGCCGCGGATCTTGTCGCGGAGCTTCTTCAGCCGGGCGTCGGTGTCCTCGGCGCTGAGCTGCGGGGCCCACTGGAAGGGGGTGTGCGGCTTGGGTACGAAGCCGCCGATGGAGACCGTGGCGCGGATGTCGTTCTGGCCGGAGACCTCGCGGCCCTTGGCGATGACGTTGACCGCCATGTCGCCGATCTGGAGGACGTCCTCGTCGGTCTCGGTGGGCAGGCCGCACATGAAGTACAGCTTCACCTGGCGCCAGCCGTTGCCGTAGGCCGTGGCGACCGTCCGGATCAGGTCCTCCTCCGAGACCATCTTGTTGATGACCTTGCGCATGCGCTCGGAGCCGCCCTCGGGGGCGAAGGTGAGGCCGGAGCGGCGGCCGTTGCGGGTCAGCTCGTTGGCCAGGTCGACGTTGAACGCGTCGACGCGGGTCGAGGGCAGTGAGAGGCCGACCTTGTCCTCGGTGTAGCGGTCGGCGAGGCCCTTGGCGATGTCGCCGATCTCGCTGTGGTCGGCGGAGGAGAGCGAGAGCAGGCCGACCTCCTCGAAGCCGGTCGCCTTGAGGCCCTTCTCGACCATCTCGCCGATGCCGGTGATGCTTCGCTCCCGCACGGGGCGCGTGATCATGCCGGCCTGGCAGAAACGGCAGCCGCGGGTGCAGCCGCGGAAGATCTCCACGGACATCCGCTCGTGCACGGTCTCCGCGAGCGGGACGAGCGGCTGCTTGGGGTAGGGCCACTCGTCGAGGTCCATCACCGTGTGCTTGGAGACCCGCCACGGCACGCCGGACCGGTTGGGCACGACGCGGCCGATGCGGCCGTCGGGGAGGTACTCCACGTCGTAGAAGCGCGGGACGTAGACCCCGCCGGTCTTCGACAGCCGGAAGAGCACCTCGTCGCGGCCGCCGGGGCGGCCCTCGGCCTTCCAGGCGCGGATGATCTCGGTGATCTCCAGGACGGCCTGCTCGCCGTCGCCGACGACCGCGCAGTCGATGAAGTCCGCGATCGGCTCGGGGTTGAACGCGGCGTGGCCGCCCGCGAGGACGATCGGGTGATCGACGGTGCGGTCCTTGGACTCCAGCGGGATGCCCGCGAGGTCCAGGGCGGTGAGCATGTTGGTGTAGCCCAGCTCGGTGGAGAAGCTCAGCCCGAAGACGTCGAACGCGCCGACGGGGCGGTGGCTGTCCACGGTGAACTGCGGCACGTTGTGCTCACGCATCAGCGCTTCGAGGTCGGGCCAGACGCTGTACGTGCGCTCGGCGAGGACCCCTTCGCGCTCGTTGAGCACCTCGTAGAGGATCATGACGCCTTGGTTGGGGAGTCCGACCTCGTAGGCGTCGGGGTACATGAGGGTCCAGCGGACGTCGCAGCTGTCCCACTCCTTGACGGTGGAGTTCAGCTCACCGCCGACGTACTGGATGGGCTTCTGCACATGCGGGAGCAGAGCTTCGAGCTGTGGGAAGACCGATGCGGCAGACATCTCGCGAACCTTCGTAGCCGGCAGGGGTGACCATCCAGCGTACCCCGGCGCTCAGTGCTTCAGATCCGCGAGCGGTCCGGGAGCGCTGGTACGGGCCCAGACCTCGGGCAGTTCGCGCTCCCGGGCCTCGGCCGCGGCCTCCTCCTGCCCGTACAGGAGCCCCCAGGTGAACGCGGTCTCCCCCGCCGCGTGCGCCTGGATGGCGAGCAGGCGCAGGGCCTCGCGGGCGACGACGCTGTCCTGGTGGTCGCCGAGGACGGTCTGTACGGCCTTCACGCGTTTGGCGAAGCGCTTGGCGGGCTTGCCGAGGGCGGGGCGGGCCGCCTCGCCCGCGTACCGGGCGCGTTTGGCGGCCTTGCGGGCCTCGTGCATCGCGGTGTCCCGCTCGGGGCCCGGCGGCTGCTCCAGAGCTCGGTCCATACGGTGCGCGAGCTTCTTGTAGTCCTTGAGCACCGCCTTGGGCAGGGCCTTGTCGGGCGCGCGGCCGGCGGCGGGGCGCAGGGGCGGGTCGGCGCTCAGCGCGTCGAGGGCGTCCAGGAGGTCCAGATACCGCTTCCCGTCCAGTACCTCGATGATCCTGCGGCGCGAGCCGGTGCGGCGGGCGGCCGACCAGGCGCGGAGGCGGCCGCGCACGGGGCCGAGCGTCAGGGTGACGGGCAGGGCCTCCACGCGGGTGCCGAGGCGTTCGTCCAGGACCTCCTGGTCGCGGTCGAGGCCCAGTTCGGCGGCGAGCCACTTGAGCTCCGCGCCCAGGGGGTCGGTGACCTCGCGGTCGAGGAGGGCCCGGTGGGTCTTGAAGGTGCTGCGCAGCCTGCGGGTGGCGACGCGCATCTTGTGCACGGAGTCGGGCAGATCGCGGCGGACGGCGGGGTCGAGGCGGACGATCGCGGAGATCTGCTTCCGTACGTAGGCGAGGACGTGGTCGCCCGCGGTGTGCGGCGCGTCCTTCTCCCGCCCTTCCCCGTCCCGTGCGGGGGCCGTCTCCGCCAGCGCCCGGGCGAGCTTCGAGGGGGACTCCGCGGGGCGCACCCCCGCCTTGCGCAGCAGCTTCTCGACGGCGTCCAGGATCGCGGGATCGCCGTCGTCGGCCAGCTCGACCTCGATCTCGGTCCAGGCGGCGGTGGCGCCGCTCCCCTCCCCCGCGAGGCGTTCCGCGAGCACCTTGTCGACGCTGACCTCGGCGAGGAGGGTCCCGTCGGCGGCCAGCAGGTGGTGGACGTCCCGGGAGGAGAGCAGCCGGACGACGGGGGTGATCTCCGCGTGGCGGGCCCGGGAGCGGAGCAGCGCCGCCAGCGAGGGCGGCACGGCGTCGGAGAGCGGCTCGTGGATCTCGTCCCGGACGCCGACGGCGACGGGGAACTTCGCGTGCCAGCCCTCGTCCGCCCCGCCGGTCCTGCGGCGCAGGGTGAGGGAGTCGGCGGCCAAGCGGAGGTCGTGGGTGTCGTAGTAGACGGCGTCGAGCTCGGTCACGCCGCGTTGGACCGTCCGGTCGACCCCGGCCGCCCGGGTCAGGTCGGGCAGCCGGGTGTCGTCGGTGGCTTCGTATTTCCGCTCGATCTCGCGCTTGGTGTCCGCCATGTAGGGACACCTACCCGGCGTGCCCCGGGTTCAGGCGGACATCGGCCGTTGCACCCGGATGGACTGCAACAGCCCGATCGCCACCCAGACGGCGAACATCGAGGATCCGCCGTAGGAGACGAAGGGCAGCGGCAGTCCGGCGACCGGCATGATGCCGAGCGTCATGCCGATGTTCTCGAAGGACTGGAAGGCGAACCAGGCGATGATCCCGGCGGCGACGACCGTGCCGTACA
This sequence comes from Streptomyces sp. CA-278952, assembly GCF_028747205.1. Classification (NCBI taxonomy): domain Bacteria; kingdom Bacillati; phylum Actinomycetota; class Actinomycetes; order Kitasatosporales; family Streptomycetaceae; genus Streptomyces; species Streptomyces sp. CA-278952. Next base: position 5,542,544 of record NZ_CP112880.1, on the reverse strand, counting down.
GCTCGGTGGTCTCGCGGGCGATCCGGCAGGCGCGCCACAGGACGACGCCCAGGAGCACGATGATCAGCCCCGCGCCGAGGAAGCCCAGCTCCTCGCCGGCGACGGTGAAGACGAAGTCGGTCTGCTGCTCGGGCACGAACTGACCGGTGGTCTGGGTGCCTTCGAAGAGGCCGGTGCCGGTGAGTCCGCCGGAGCCGATCGCGATGCGGGCCTGGTTGGTGTTGTAGCCGACGCCCGCCGGGTCGAGCGCGGGGTTGGCGAAGGCGGCGAACCGGGCGATCTGGTAGTCGTCGAGCAGACCGAGCTGCCAGATGGCGACAGCCCCGCCCACACCCGCGCCGAGGAGGCCGAAGACCCAGCGGTTGGAGGCGCCGGAGGCCAGCAGGACGCCGAGGACGATGACGGCCATGACCATCACCGAACCGAGGTCCGGCATCAGCATGACGACGGCCATGGGGATGGCGGCGAGGCCCAGCGCCTTGGCGACGGTCCGGTGGTCGGGGTGGGCCTGGTCGCCCGCGTCGACGCGGGCCGCCAGCAGCATCGCCATCACGAGGATGATGGTGATCTTCGTGAACTCGGAGGGCTGGATCGAGAAGCCGGCGGGGAGCTTGATCCACGCGTGGGCGCCGTTGACCGTGGTGCCGAGCGGGGTGAGGACCGCCAGGACCAGCAGCACCGAGATGCCGTAGAGGACCGGGACGGCCCCGCGCAGCGTGCGGTGGCCGAGCCAGATCGTGCCGATCATCAGGGCGAGGCCGATGCCGGTGTTGAGGGCGTGCCTCAGGAGGAAGAAGTACGGGTCGCCCTGGGTGAGGTGGTCGCGGTTGCGGGTCGCGGACCACACGAGCAGCGCACCGAGGAACGAGAGCGCCAGCGCGGCCCCGAGCAGCGGCCAGTCCAGCCGCCGTGCGAGGGAGTCGCGAGCGGTCAGCTTGGCCCAGGAGCCCTGGTCGGGGCCGTAGCCGGAGACGGAGAATCCACCTGCCATCAGGGCTGCCTCCCGTTCGACGCCGGCGATCCGGTGAGTCCGGGCTGGCCTCCGGGCGGCAGGGGCAGCTGGGGTTCCTGTCCGCCCGGCTGCTCCCCGGGCACGGCCGGAGTGGGGTCGTAGGGCTTGACCTTGGGGGCGTAGATCGAGCCGTCGGGCTGGATCTTCGGCAGCGCCTTCTGGGGCTTCGGCAGCAGGGCCTTCTTCTTGTCCTGGTTGCCCTCGGCGTCGAGGCCGTAGAGCGCGTTGTAGATATTGCGGACGGCGGGTCCGGCGGAGCCGGAGCCGGTGCCGCCCTGGGAGATCGTCATGACGATCGTGTAGTCGTCGGTGTAGGTCGCGAACCATCCGGTGGTCTGCTTGCCGTACACCTGGGCGGTGCCGGTCTTGGCGCGCATCGGGATCTTGTCCTGCGGCCAGCCGCCGAACCGCCAGGCGGCGGTGCCGCCGGGCTCGACCACCGAGCGGAGCCCCTTGTCGAGGTCCTTGATGGTCTGGGCGTTGACCGGCAGCTTGCCGCTGGCCTTGGGCTTGATCTCCTGGACGGTCTTGCCGTCGGGGCTGATCACGGCCTTGCCGACGGTGGGCTCGTGGAGGGTCCCGCCGTTGCTGATGGCGGCGTAGGCGGTGGCCATCTGGATGGGCGTGACGAGCACGTCACCCTGGCCGATCGAGTAGTTGATGCTGTCGTAGGCCTTGAGCTGGTTGCCTTCGAGGCAGCTCTCGTACGCGATCTGCTGGACGTAGGTGCCGCCCTTCTTGCCCTCCTTGCACCAGGCGTCCTTGTTGGCCTCCCAGAAGTCCTGCTTCCACTGGCGGTCCGGGATGCGGCCCTTGACCTCGTTGGGCAGGTCGATGCCGGTCTCGGAGCCGAGCCCGAAGTCACGGGCGGTGCGGTAGAACCAGTCGTTGGCGTCCTTCTTCGGCTTTATGCCGCCGTCACGCGCCCACTCCTCGTGGCCGAGACGGTAGAAGACGGTGTTGCAGGAGTACTTGAGCGCGTCGCCGAGGGTGATGGGCCCATGGCCCTGGGACTCGAAGTTCGCGAAGGTCTGGCTGCCCAGGCTGTAGGAGCTGCTGCACTGGTAGAGGTCGTCGAAGTCGTGACCGGCGCGCACGGCCGCGCTCGCCGACACCACCTTGAAGATCGAGCCGGCGGGGGCCTGGCCCTGGATGCCCCGGTTGAGCAGCGGGTAGTTGGACTTCTTGCTCGTGAGCTTGGCGTACTGCTTGCCGGAGATACCGCCGACCCAGGCGTTGGGGTCGTAGTCGGGCTGGGAGGCCATCGACACGACGCGGCCGGTCTTCGACTCCATGACGACGACGGCGCCGGAGTCGGCCTCGTACTTCCGGCCGGTGATCTTGTCGGTCTCCTGGCGGGCGGTCTTCATCGCCTGGGCCAGCTCGTACTCGGCCACCGCCTGCACGCGTGCGTCGAGGCTGGTGACGAGGGTGGAGCCGGAGACCGCCGGGTCGTTCTCGGCCTCGCCCATGACGCGGCCGAGGTTGTCGACCTCGTAGCGGGTGACGCCCGCCTTGCCGCGCAGCTCCTGGTCGTACGTGCGCTCCAGGCCGGAGCGGCCGACCTGGTCGGAGCGCAGGTAGGGCGAGGGGCCGTCCTGCGCCTTCTGGATCTCCTCGTCGGTGACCGGCGAGAGATAGCCGAGGACCTGCGCGGTCCTCGCCTTGCCGGGTGCGGCGTAGCGGCGTACGGCGGTGGGTTCGGCGGTGATGCCGGGGAAGTCCTCGGCGCGCTCGCGGATCTGGAGGGCCTGCTGGGTGGTGGCCTCGTCGGTGACCGGGATCGGCTGGTACGGCGATCCGTTCCAGCAGGGCTGGGGGGTCTTGGAGTCGCAGAGGCGGACCTTGTCCCGGACCTCCTCGGCGTTCATGTCCAGGACGTCGGCGAGGCGGGTGAGGACCCCGACGCCGTCGTCCTTCATCTTCAGCAGCTCGGTGCGGCTAGCGGAGACGACGAGGCGGGTCTCGTTGTCGGCGAGCGGCACGCCGCGGGCGTCGAGGATCGAGCCGCGCACGGCGGGCTGGACGACCTGCTGCACACCGTTGCCCGCGGCTTCGGCGGTGTACTCGTCGCCGTTGCGGATCTGGAGGTACCACAGGCGCCCGCCGAGGGTGAGCAGCAGCGAGAAGACGAGGACCTGGATGACGATGAGCCGGATCTGGACCCGCTGGGTCCGCCCGGTCTCGGGAATGTTGCTCACGCGGTGCCCCCGATGGTGGTCCTGCTGGGGGTACGGGGGTCGTCCCCCGGGAACGGCCTCACAGTCGCTTGACCCCCTTGATCCTGCCCGCGCGGGCGGCGCGGTTGCGGGCGGCCTTGACGCGCAGGCCGCCACGCTGGTTGCCGATCCGCAGACCGGTGCCCGAGGCGAGCCAGCCGGCGGCGACGTCGTTGCCGCCGGACGAGGCCTCGGCGAGCGGATCGTTCTCGGTGCGTCTGGCCAGCGCCATGATGAGCGGCACGACGAAGGGCGCCAGCAGCAGGTCGTAGATCGCGGCCGTGAACAGCAGGCTGCCCAGGCCCACATGGCGGGCGGCGGTGTCGCCGACGAGCGCGCCGACGCCCGCGTACAGCAGGGTCGAGCCGATCGCGGCGGCCACGACCACGGCCATCGGGGCGAAGGCCGACTTCAGCTGCCCGTTCTCCGGCCGGGCCAGGCCCGCGAGGTAGCCGATGACGCAGAGCACCAGGGCGTAGCGTCCGACGGCGTGGTCGGCGGGCGGGGCGAGGTCCGCGAGGAGACCCGCGCCGAAGCCGATGAGGGAGCCGCTGACCGGCCCGTACACGAAGGCGAGGCCGAGGACGGTGAGGAGCAGCAGGTCGGGGACGGCCCCGGGGAGCTGGAGGCGGGCGAGGACGGAGACCTGGACGACGAGGGCGACGACGACCAGGACGATCGAGAGCAGAGTCCGGTTGATGCGCATGGGGATCAGCTCTACTCCTGGTCGTTGGCCGCGTTGTCGGGTTGGGCGTTGCCCTGCTGGTCGCCTGCCGCGTCACCGGCGTCGCCGCCGGGCTGCTCGTTGACGTTGCCGACGACCTTGCCGGATCCGTCCACCAGGTCCCCGTTGGGCTGGACCGTGACGGTGACCGTGGGGGTCGGCTTCGGCTTCTTCTTGGCCGGCTGCTTGGGCAGGACCATGTCGCGCGGGTCCTCGCGGGGGGCCTGGACGACGACGCCGACGATGTCGAGCTTGGTGAACCCGACGTACGGCTTCACGTAGACGGTCCGGGTCAGCGCGCCGCCGGAGGGGTCGACGCGGACGACCTCGCCGACCGGGACGCCGGGCACGAAGGGCTTGTCCTTGCTGGAGCCGAAGGTGACCAGCCGGTCGCCGGCCTTCACCTTGGCCTTGCCGTTGAGGAACTGCACCGCCAGCGGGCGCGAGCCCTGGCCGGTGGCGAAGCCGAGCTCGTCGGTCTTCTCCATCCGGGTGCCGACGGTGAAGTCGGGGTCGTTGGCGAGCAGGACCGTCGCGGTGTTGGGGCCGACGGTGGTGACCCGGCCGACCAGCCCCTCCCCGTTGAGGACGGTCATGTCGCGGCGGATGCCGTCGTTGGCCCCGGCGTCGATGGTGACCGTCCAGGAGAAGCCCTGGGCCGCTCCTATGGCGATGACCTCGGCGCCCTTGATGCCGTACTGTCCGGCGCCCGCGTTCTTCAGCATGGCGTCGAGCTGGCGGACCCGGCTGTTGGTGCGGTCGTCGCTGCCGAGCTTGGCCTTCAGCGCGGCGTTCTCCTGCTCCAGGGTGGAGATGCGGTCGTGCCGGTTGCCGGAGTCCCGTACCGCGCCTATGGCGTTGCCCACCGGGTCGACCGCTGCTGCCACGCCGTTCTCGACCGGTCCGAAGACGGTGGCCGCGGCCTGCCTCGCGCCGTCGACCGGTGACTCCTCGCCGCCTCGGATATCCACCGTGATCAGGGCGAATGCGATGGCGATCAGCAGCACCAGGAGCAGCCGGCTCTCTCGTGTGTCCCTCACGTGCGGCGGCCGTGCCTTCCTCGTCGGAATGTTCGTGCCTGTGTGTACGTCGCTGTACGCGCGTCCGCCGCGTCGATGTGTCTCCGCGTCGGAACAGGTACAGCAACGATTCATATCAACGATCCGGCGGGCGGAGCGTCAGCGTCCGCTCGCCGGATCGGGTGGTGTCCCCGCGGGGACACCACCCGAAGTGGGGCGCTAGCGGCGGGGCTGGGCGTCCAGCACCTGCTGGAGCGCCTCGAACTCCTCGACGCACTTGCCGGAGCCGAGCGCCACCGAGTCCAGCGGGTCCTCGGCGATGTGGATCGGCATGCCCGTCTCGTGGCGCAGCCGCTCGTCCAGTCCGCGCAGCAGCGCGCCGCCGCCGGTGAGGACGATGCCGCGGTCCATGATGTCGCCGGACAGCTCGGGCGGGCACTTGTCGAGCGTCGTCTTCACGGCGTCGACGATCGCGTTGACCGGTTCCTCGATGGCCTTGCGGACCTCGGCGGCCGAGATGACGACCGTCTTGGGCAGCCCGGACACCAGGTCGCGGCCGCGGATCTCGGTGTGCTCGTCCTTCTCCAGGTCGAACGCCGAACCGATGGTGATCTTGATCTGTTCCGCGGACCTCTCACCGAGGAGGAGCGAGTACTCCTTCTTGATGTGCTGGATGATCGCGTTGTCCAGCTCGTCACCGGCGGTCCGGATCGACTGCGCGGTGACGATGCCGCCGAGCGAGATCACGGCGACCTCGGTGGTGCCGCCGCCGATGTCGACGACCATGTTCCCGGTGGCCTCGTGGACCGGCAGGCCGGAGCCGATGGCGGCGGCCATGGGCTCCTCGATGATGTGCACCTGGCGCGCGCCGGCCTGCGTGGACGCCTCGATGACGGCGCGGCGCTCGACCCCGGTGATACCGGAGGGCACACAGACGACGACACGGGGGCGGGCCAGGTAGCGACGCTTGTGGATCTTGAGGATGAAGTAGCGGAGCATCCGCTCGGTGATCTCGAAGTCGGCGATCACGCCGTCCTTCAGAGGCCGCACGGCAACGATGTTGCCCGGTGTGCGCCCGATCATCTTCTTGGCCTCGGAGCCGACCGCCAGAATTCCGCCGGTGTTGGTGTTGATGGCCACGACGGACGGCTCGTTCAGAACGATGCCGCGCCCCCTGACGTACACCAGCGTGTTGGCAGTCCCGAGGTCGATAGCCATGTCACGGCCGATGAACGACATTGAGTTCCCCTTGTTCCCCATGAGGATGCGTCGGGCCTTCCCAGGTAGCGAAGATGGCTGGTTCTGGTAGGCGAGGTTGGCGCTGCGGGCGTGGAAGCTTCCATCGTAGTGCCGTATGCACGGACACAGCGCGAGGGTCCTTCGCCATCGTGAGCGGAACGGGTGCCCGTTCTACCCATGGTGACGTTACGTCGGAGGGATGCGTTCCCGCGATCCCAAACCCTATGCCGAGGGGCGACCGAATTACTTCGGTCGCCCCAGGCATACAGCGCTGTTTGGCCGATCGGGTCAGGAAAGTCCCGGAAAGAAAAGCTTCAGTTCTCGCTCCGCGGACTCCTCGGAGTCCGAGGCGTGGATGAGGTTCTCGCGGGTGATCGTGCCGAAGTCACCACGGATGGACCCGGGCGCGGCGGCGATCGGGTCGGTGGGGCCGGCCAGGGTGCGGACACCCTCGATGACCCGCTCACCTTCGGCCACCAGGGCGACGACGGGGCCGGACCGCATGAACTCCATGAGCGGCTCGTAGAACGGGCGGCCCTTGTGCTCGCCGTAGTGCTGCTCCAGCGTCTCGTGGTCCAGGGTGCGCAGCTCCAGCGCGGTGATCCGCCAGTCCGCCTTGCGCTCGATGCGGCCGACGATCTCGCCGATCAGGCCACGGCGGACCGCGTCGGGCTTGAGCAGGACGAGAGTGCGCTGAGTCATGTACGGCTCCTTGCAAGGCCAGGCATACGGGTGCGGTGAGGGCGAGATTACAGGGGTTCGGGGGCGGGTCTGCGCCCGGGTTCACCCAGGGTCACCTTCGGGCCCCGGATTCTCGGGGCCCGAAGGGGCCGGCCGCGCGTGTCGGTGGGCCCGGCACGATCCGGAGATCCGGAGATCCGGAGATCCGGAGATCCGGAGATCCGGAGATCCGGAGATCCGGAGATCCGGAGATCCGGAGATCCGGATGAGGAGGCCCGGCCTGGGGCCTCGCGCCTCAAGGCCTCAGGCCGTGGCCTCTTCGGCTTCCTGCCGGGCGGCCCAGTCGGCCTTGGCCTCGTCGATCTTGCGCCCGTAGTGGATCGAGGCCCACCACAGACCGCCGAAGGCCAGGCCCAGGATGAACATCGTCGGGACCACGAACCCGCTCAGGACCAGGGCGACCTGGAGCGCCCAGCCCAGCTGGACACCGCCGGGCCGGGTGATCATCCCGCACAGCAGCACGGAGAGGACCATGCCGATGCCGCACACCGTCCAGACCACGGCCATGGAGGTGTCGTCCAGCTTCATCGCGACGAGACCGGCGAAGCCGATCACGAAGAACTCACCGATCAGCGTCGAGGCGCAGAGCGTCCGCATCCTTCTTCTCAGCCCCTTCCCAGCAGCAGCCGGGCTTCGCCGACCGTGATCACGGATCCGGTCACCAGCACCCCGGCGCCCGCGTACTCGTCCTCTTCCTCGGCCAGCGTGATCGCCGCCTCCAGCGCGTCGTCGAGCCGCGGCTCGACCTGGACCCGGTCGTCGCCGAAGACCTCGACGGCGATCGCGGCCAGTTCGTCCGCGTCCATCGCGCGGGCGGTGGAGTTCTGCGTGACGACGATCTCGGCGAAGATCGGCTCGAAGGCCTCCAGGAGCCCGCGGGCGTCCTTGTCACCGCTCGTGCCGACCACGCCGATCAGCCGGGAGAAGCTGAACGCCTCGGAGACGCCGTCCGCCGCCGCCTTGGCCCCCGCCGGGTTGTGCGCGGCGTCCAGCACGACGGTCGGGCTGGAGCGCACGACCTCCAGGCGGCCGGGCGAGAGCACCGAGGCGAACGCCTTGCGGATCGCGTCGATGTCGAGGGAGCGGGCCTGCTCGGCGCCGATACCGAAGAACGCCTCGACGGCGGCGAGCGCGACCGCCGCGTTGTGCGCCTGGTGGGCCCCGTACAGCGGAAGGAAGATGTCCGTGTACTCGGTGGCCGCACCGCCCAGCCCGCGCAGCGTCAGCAGCTGCCCGCCGACCGCGATCTCGCGGGAGACGACGCCGAACTCCATGCCCTCGCGGGCCACGGTGGCGTCGACCTCGACGGCCTTCTTGAGCATCACCTGCGCGGCGTCCACCGGCTGCTGCGCCAGGATGACCGTGGCGCCCTGCTTGATGACCCCGGACTTCTCGCCGGCGATCTCGGCCGGCGTGGTGCCGAGCCGGTCGGTGTGGTCCAGCGAGATGGGGGTGACAACGGCGACCGTGGAGTCGATGACGTTCGTCGCGTCCCAGGTGCCGCCCATGCCGACCTCGACGACCGCCACGTCGACGGGCGCGTCGGCGAAGGCCGCGTACGCCATGCCGGTGAGGACCTCGAAGAAGGAGAGCCGGTAGGGCTGCTGGGCGTCGACCATCTCGACGTACGGCTTGACGTCCTCGTACGTCTCGATGAAGCGCTCGGGTGTGATCGGGGACCCGTCGAGGCTGATCCGCTCGGTGATCGACTGGACGTGCGGGGAGGTGTAGCGGCCGGTGCGCAGCTCGAAGGCGTTGAGCAGGGCCTCGATCATGCGGGCCGTGCTGGTCTTGCCGTTGGTGCCGGTGATGTGGATGGAGGGATAGGCGCGCTGCGGCTCGCCGAGGACGTCCATCAGCGCGGCGATGCGCGTGACGGACGGCTCCAGCTTGGTCTCGCCCCAGCGTCCGGCGAGCTCCTGCTCCACCGCGCGCAGCGCCTTGTCGGTCTCGGGGTCGACCGGGCGGGCCGGGACCGCTTCGCCCTGGGGCTGGCCCGAGTGGGCGCGCAGGGTGCGGCTCCCGGCCTCGATCACCGCCAGGTCGGGGTCGCGCTGGGTCGCCTCGTCGACGATCTCCTCGAAGGTGTCGTCGGGATCGGGCGCGTCGTGCCGGTCTGAAGGGCGGGGCTTACTCACGCGCCCAGTCTACGGATGGGCGCCGACATCGCGCGCAGCGCCCGGCGGAGCGGGGACGGGCGGGGCCCGGAGGGCGTACGGCGAAGCCCCCGCGCCCCGGTCGGTCGGGGTGGGCGGGGGCTTCGGCTTCAGGACATCAGCTCTGCGGGAGGGCCGCCAGCTGGGCGCCGATCCGCTCGATGTCGGTCTCGGCCTTGGAGAGCCGGCCGCGGATCTTGTCGACCACGTTGTCCGGGGCCTTGGCCAGGAAGGCCTCGTTGCCGAGCTTGCCCTCCGCCTGCGCCTTCTCCTTGCGCGCGGCCTCCAGGTCCTTCGTGAGGCGCTTGCGCTCGGCCGGCACGTCGATGGTCCCGGACAGGTCCAGGGCGACGGTGGCCCCGGCGACCGGGAGCGACGCGGTGGCCTGGAAGCCGTCCCCGGCGGGCTGGAGCCGCAGGAGCTGGCGGATGGCCGCCTCGTGCGGGGCGAGCTCCGTGCCGGTCAGGGTCAGCTCGGCCGGGACCTTCTGGCCCGGCTGGAGGCCCTGGTCGTTGCGGAAGCGGCGGACCTCGGTGACGACCTGCTGGACCAGCTCGATCTCCTTCTCGGCCGCGTCGTCGCGGAAGCCGGAGTCACCCGGCCACTCGGCGATGACGATCGACTCGCGCCCGGTGAGCGCGGTCCACAGCGCCTCCGTGACGAACGGGACGATCGGGTGCAGCAGCCGCAGCATCACGTCCAGGACCTCGCCGAGGACCCGGCCCGAGACCTCGGCCGGGCGGCCGCCCGCGAAGAACGTGGTCTTGGACAGCTCGACGTACCAGTCGAAGACCTCGTCCCACGCGAAGTGGCGCAGCGACTCGCTGATCTTGGCGAACTGGAAGTCGTCGTAGAACGCGTCGACGTCGGCGACCGTCTTGTTCAGACGGGACAGGATCCAGCGGTCGGTGACGGACATCTCCTCGACCGGGGGCAGGTCGCCCTCGATCGTGGCGCCGTTCATCAGGGCGAAGCGGGTGGCGTTCCAGATCTTGTTGGAGAACTTCGCCGAGCCCTGGACCCACTCCTCGCCGATGGGCACGTCGGTGCCGGGGTTGGCGCCGCGCGCGAGGGTGAAGCGCAGGGCGTCGGAGCCGTACTTGTCCATCCAGTCCAGCGGGTTGACCACGTTGCCGAAGGACTTCGACATCTTCTTGCCGTGCTCGTCGCGGACCATGCCGTGCAGGACGATGGTGGAGAACGGCGGGACGCCGTCGTTGACGTACAGGCCGAACATCATCATCCGGGCGACCCAGAAGAAGAGGATGTCGTAGCCGGTGACCAGGACGGAGTTCGGATAGAACTTCGCGAGGCTGTCGGTCCGTTCGGGCCAGCCGAGGGTGGAGAACGGCCACAGGCCGGAGGAGAACCAGGTGTCCAGGACATCGCTGTCCTGGGTCCAGCCCTCGCCGGTGGGCGCCGCCTCGTCGGGTCCGACGCAGACGACCTCGCCGTTCGGGCCGTACCAGACGGGGATGCGGTGGCCCCACCAGAGCTGGCGCGAGATCGTCCAGTCGTGGAGGTTGTCGACCCAGTCGAAGTAGCGCTTCTCCATCTCCTGCGGGTGGATCTTGACGCTGCCGTCGCGGACCGCGTCGCCCGCGGCCTTGGCGAGCGGGGCGACCTTGACCCACCACTGGAGGGAGAGGCGCGGCTCGATGGTGGTCTTGCAGCGCGAGCAGTGCCCGACGGAGTGGACGTAGGGCCGCTTCTCGGCGACGATCCGGCCCTCGGCGCGCAGGGCGGCAACGATGGCGGAGCGGGCCTCCAGCCGGTCCAGGCCCTGGAAGGGGCCGGGGACCGTGATGACGGCGCGCTCGTCCAGGACCGTGAGGAACGGCAGGTCGTGGCGCTTGCCGATCTCGAAGTCGTTCGGGTCGTGGGCGGGCGTCACCTTGACCGCGCCGGTGCCGAACTCCGGGTCGACGTGGTGGTCGGCGACGACGGGGATGGTCCGGTCGGTCAGCGGCAGGCTGATCTGCTTGCCGACCAGGTGCTGGTAGCGCTCGTCGTCGGGGTGGACGGCGACGGCGGTGTCACCGAGCATCGTCTCGGCGCGGGTGGTGGCGACGACGATGGTCTCGTCCCCGTCCCCGTACGTCATGGAGACGAGCTCGCCGTCGTCCTCCTGGTACTCGACCTCGATGTCGGAGATCGCGGTGAGACAGCGGGGGCACCAGTTGATGATGCGCTCGGCGCGGTAGATGAGCCCGTCGTCGTACATCTGCTTGAAGACGGTCTGGACGGCCTTGGACAGGCCCTCGTCCATGGTGAAGCGCTCACGGGACCAGGCGACGCCCTCGCCGAGACGGCGCATCTGGCCGGAGATCTGGCCGCCGGACTCGTTCTTCCACTGCCAGACGCGCTCGACGAAGGCCTCACGGCCCAGGTCGTGACGGGACTTGCCCTCCTTGCCGAGCTCGCGCTCGACGACGTTCTGGGTGGCGATGCCGGCGTGGTCCATGCCCGGCTGGTACAGCGCCTCGTAGCCCTGCATCCGCTTCCGGCGGACGAGGGCGTCGATCAGGGTGTGCTCGAAGGCGTGGCCCAGGTGGAGGGATCCGGTGACGTTCGGCGGCGGGATGACGATGCTGTACGGCGGCTTGTCGCTGTGCTCGTCGGCTTCGAAGTACCCGCGCTCCACCCAGCGCTCGTACAACTTCCCCTCTACATCGGCCGGCGCGTACTGGGTCGGCAGTTCGGGGTTGCTGGCGCTTGGCTGCTGAGTGTTCTCGGTCACGGGAGACAGTTTAGGGCCGTCACAGGTCTGCACTGAAACGGATTGGTTCAGTAACGGTGTCCGACCCGATCCCCCATGTCAGGACGGCTTCCGTCAGGATGTTCGCAACGCATAAGGAATTCACGAGGGGACACCGCAATGAGCTACAACCAGCCGGGCCCGTACGGTGGGCAGCCGCCGCAGGGCCAGCCCGGGCCGTACGGACAGCAGCCGGGCCCCTACGGGGCCCCGCCGCCCCAGGGCCCCCCGCAGGGCCAGCCCGGCTACGGCTACCCGCAGCAGGCCCCTCAGGGCGTCCCCCCGCAGCAGCCGAACCCGTACGGGCAGCCGCAGCAGCCGCAGCAGGGTTACGGCTACCCGCAGGCCCAGCAGCCGGGCCCTTACGGCCAGCAGCCGCCGGCGCCTCCGTACGGCGGGCAGCCGGGGTACGACGGGCAGCAGCCGCAGCAGCCGAAGAAGAAGACCGGCCTGATCGTGGGCGTGGCCGTGGTGGCCCTGGCGGTCATCGCGGGCGGGGTGTACTTCCTGACCTCGGGCGGCGGCAGCGGTGACGTGGCGGACTCCACGAAGGGGTACAAGTTGACGCCCCCGGCGTCCGTGGAGGATTACACGAAGAATCCCTCCAAGCCCGCGGCATCCGGCCCGGCCACCGGTCAGGACAAGGCCGAGGCCGAGGCCATGGGCGTCAAGGACGCCAATAAGGCGGGGGCCCAGTACCAGAGCGGCAACAAGGACAACCCGCTGGCGCAGAAGGTGCTCATCTTCGAGGGCGTCTGGGGCGAGATCTCGGACCCGGCGAAGACGCTCGACGGCGCGTTCGCCAAGGCCGAGAAGAACATGACGAAGGACGCCGGCGCCGGCGGCACTACCAGCGGCGGCAACAAGGCCTCCTGGGTGGGCAGCCCCAAGGAGTTCAAGCCGGACGGCTTCGACGGTGCGCTGATGAAGTGCCAGGAACTCAAGGTGGACACCAGCCAGGGCAGCTCCGCCGCCACGAAGGGGCCGAAGGAGTTCGCCATGCCGGTCTGCATCTGGGCCGACTACAGCACGGTCGGCATCGTGGCCGGTGTCGATGTCGCCTCGGCGCTGACGGAGAAGTCCGTGCCGCTGGAGGACATGGCCGCGCTCGCCGCCAAGCTCTACGACACCTCCCGCACCAAGGTCTGAATCTGATCCGACCACTCAACACCGAAGGGGCGCCCGCCGGTTCATCCGGTGGGCGCCCCTTCGACGTGGCCAGGTCTTCTGCGGCTAGGCGGACTTCTCGTGCCGCCCGCCGTCGTTCTTGCCGATCGTGCGCGGCTCGCGCGGGACCAGCGTCGGGTTGACGTTGTTGCGGACGACGTCGGGGGTGATGACGACGCGGGCGACGTCCTTGCGGGACGGGACCTCGTACATCACGGACTGGAGGACTTCCTCCATGATCGCGCGCAGACCGCGTGCGCCGGTCTGGCGCAGGATCGCCTGGTCGGCGATGGCCTCCAGCGCCTCGCGCTCGAACTCCAGCTCCACACCGTCGAGTTCGAAGAGGCGCTCGTACTGCTTGACCAGGGCGTTGCGCGGCTCGATGAGAATCTGGAGCAGGGCCTCGCGGTCCAGGTTGTGGACCGAGGTCAGCACGGGGAGACGGCCGATGAACTCGGGGATCATCCCGAACTTCACCAGGTCCTCCGGCATGACCTCCTGGAACTGGTCGCTCGCCTGGATCTCCAGCTTGGAGCGGATCGTGGCGCCGAAGCCGATGCCCTTGGCGCCGGCCCGGGACTCGATGATCTTCTCCAGACCGGAGAACGCGCCGCCCACGATGAACAGCACGTTCGTCGTGTCGATCTGGATGAACTCCTGGTGCGGGTGCTTCCGTCCGCCCTGCGGCGGTACGGAGGCGGTGGTGCCCTCCAGGATCTTCAGCAGCGCCTGCTGTACGCCTTCGCCGGAGACATCGCGGGTGATCGACGGGTTCTCGCTCTTGCGGGCGACCTTGTCGATCTCGTCGATGTAGATGATCCCGGTCTCGGCCTTCTTGACGTCGTAGTCGGCCGCCTGGATCAGCTTGAGCAGGATGTTCTCGACGTCCTCGCCGACATAGCCGGCCTCCGTCAGCGCCGTCGCGTCCGCGATGGCGAACGGGACGTTGAGCATGCGGGCCAGCGTCTGCGCGAGCAGCGTCTTACCGGAACCCGTGGGGCCCAGCAGGAGGATGTTCGACTTGGCCAGCTCGATCGCGTCCTCGCGATTGCCGCCGCCGTTCTCCCCGGCCTGGACCCGCTTGTAGTGGTTGTACACCGCGACCGAGAGGGCCTTCTTCGCGGGCTCCTGCCCGACGACGTACCCCTCCAGGAACTCGTAGATCTCGCGAGGCTTGGGAAGCTCTTCCCAGCGCACCTCGCTCGTCTCCGCGAGCTCCTCCTCGATGATCTCGTTGCAGAGATCGATGCACTCGTCGCAGATGTACACACCGGGTCCCGCGATGAGCTTCTTCACCTGCTTCTGGCTCTTTCCGCAGAACGAGCACTTGAGCAGGTCGCCGCCATCACCGATGCGTGCCACGAGGTGCTTCCCCTTCGCCTGGGAGACGCCTGGTTCAGCGACTCCTGGTGCCTCTGTCCGACGGTACCTTGCCTGGGCCCCCGTTCGGGCCCCCCTTGGCACGGTTCACACGGCCGTGGCCGTGCAAACGGAATGCGCCAAGGGGAAAGACCGACGTCAGAGCGATGCGCCCGCGGTGGTCTTGCGGGTGCTAACGATCTGGTCGACCAGACCGTACGCCAGGGCGTCCTCGGCCGTGAGGATCTTGTCGCGCTCGATGTCCTCGCTGATCTTCTCCAGCGGGGTCGTCGAGTGCCGGGCCAGCATCTGCTCCAGCTGCGTGCGCATGCGAAGGATCTCGTTGGCCGCGATCTCCAGGTCGGAGAGCTGCTCGCGGCCGGTCTGCGAGGACGGCTGGTGGATGAGCACCCGGGCGTGCGGGAGCGCCATGCGCTTGCCCGGGGTGCCCGCGGCGAGCAGGACGGCGGCGGCGGAGGCCGCCTGGCCCATGCAGACCGTCTGGATGTCCGGCTTCACGAACTGCATCGTGTCGTAGATCGCGGTGAGCGCGGTGAACGAGCCGCCGGGGCTGTTGATGTAGATCGAGATGTCGCGGTCGGGGTCCATCGACTCCAGGCACAGCAGCTGCGCCATGACGTCGTTGGCCGAGGCGTCGTCGATCTGGACGCCCAGGAAGATCACGCGCTCCTCGAAGAGCTTCGCGTACGGGTCGTACTCGCGCACGCCCTGCGAGGTGCGCTCCACGAAGCGCGGGACGACGTAGCGGTTGTCCACCTGCGGGCCGGTGTAGAGGCCGTTCGCGGATGCGCCGGTGTAGTTGTTCATGTGGGTCTTCACCATCCTGGTGGCGTTCTGTGGGCTGGAGGTCTCGGCGTGCGAGAGGCGTGCGGGAGGTGGTGCGGCCGGTCCGGTGGGAACCGGATCAGGCACCGGTGCCGCCGCCGCCCGGGATGCCCGACGCGACCGTGATGATCTCGTCGATGAGGCCGTAGTCCTTGGCCTCCTCCGCCGTGTACCAGCGGTCGCGGTCGCCGTCGCGGATGATCGTCTCGACGGTCTGGCCGGAGTGACGGGCGGTGATCTCCGCCATGCGCGTCTTGGTGCGGAGCAGGTACTGGGCCTGGATCTTGATGTCCGAGGCCGTTCCGCCGATACCGGCCGAACCCTGGTGCATGAGGATGTCGGTGTTCGGGAGCGCGAAGCGCTTGCCCGCGGCGCCGCCGGTGAGCAGGAACTGGCCCATGGAGGCGGCCATGCCCATGCCGATGGTGACGACGTCGTTCGGGATGTACTGCATGGTGTCGTAGACCGCCATGCCGGCCGTCACCGAGCCACCGGGGCTGTTGATGTAGAGGTAGATGTCCTTGTCGGGCTCTGCGGCAAGGAGGAGGAGCTGTGCGGTGATCTTGTTGGCGATGTCATCGTCGACCTGCTGACCGAGGAAGATGATGCGCTCGCCGAGCAGTCGGCTGTAGACCTGGTCACCGAGGCCTCCACCGAGGGACGGCTCTCCGGCGGCGTAGGGCATCAGATTCGTCACGTATCCACCTGCTCGTCTCTGACGGCTCCGGCCGTCTCAGCGTCTTCGTACCGGGCGGGTGAAGTCACTGCCCCACCCTTCCTCTTCATGGACCCTAACGCGCAGGTGGGACAACGCCATCCCGCTTCCGCAACTGTTCGCTGGGAGCGCAAGGTCCGCAGTGGGCACAAGGGTTCCGGGGCTCGCACAGCGATACGACGCTCCACACGGCGATACGGCGACGGGCCCCGGACGCGTGGAGCGTCCGGGGCCCGTCGTGCCGGTCGGCGCGAAGGCCGCCCTGGGGATCGGGACGAGGCTCAGGCCTCGTTCTTCTCCTCGGCCTTGTCCTCCGCCTTCTCCTCGGTGGCGGCCTCGGCGGGCGCCTCCGTGGTCTCGGCGGTGGCCTCGGCGGCCTCTTCCTCGTCCTCCAGGTCGACGACCTCACCGTTGGTGTCGACGACCTTGGCGGCCTCGACGACGACGGCGAGCGCCTTGCCGCGGGCGACCTCGCCGACGAGCATCGGCACCTGGCCGCCCTCGACGACGGCCTGGGCGAACTGGTCGGGGCTCATGCCGGAGGAGGCAGCGCGCCGCATGAGGTGCTCGGTGAGCTCCTCCTGGTTGACGTTCAGCTTCTCCTTGTTGACGAGCTCGTCAAGGATGAACTGGGTCTTGATGCCCTTGATGGCCTGCTCGGAGGTCTCGTTCTCGAACTCCTCCAGCGTCTTGCCCTGGATCTCGAGGTACTTCTCGAGGTCGAGACCCATCTGGCCGAGCTGGTGGTGCTCCAGGTTGTGCTTGCGGGTCTGGACCTCGTCCGCGAGCAGCTTCTCCGGGATCGGGACCTCGGCGAGCTTCAGCAGCTCCTCCAGGACGCGCTCCTGGGCCTGGGTGGCCTGGTCGTACTGCTTGGTGGTCTCCAGGCGCTTGCGGCTGTCGGCCTTCAGCTCCTCCAGCGTGTCGAACTCGCTGGCCATCTGGGCGAAGTCGTCGTCGAGCTCGGGGAGCTCACGGGCGGCGACGGCGGTGACCTTGACGGTGACCTCCGCGGCCTTGCCCTCGGCGGAGCCGCCCTTCAGCTCGGAGGTGAAGGTGGCCTCGCCACCGGCCTCCAGGCCGGTCACGGCCTCGTCGATGCCTTCGAGGAGCTCGCCGGAACCGATGGTGTACGAGACACCGTCGGCCACGCCGTCCTCCAGGACCTCGCCGTCGACCTTGGCCTCCAGGTCGATCGTGACGACGTCGCCGTCGGCCGCGGCCCGCTCGACCGGGTTGGTGGCGGCGAAGCGCTCGCGGAGCTGCTCCACGGCCTTCTCGACCTCTTCCTCGGTGACCTCGAGGGCGTCGACGGTGACCTCGATGCCGGAGTAGTCCGGGATCTCGATCTCGGGGCGTACGTCAACCTCGGCGGTGAAGGCCAGCAGTTCGCCGTCCTTCAGCTCGGTGATGTCGACCTCGGGCTGGCCGAGGACGTTCAGCTCACCCTCGTTGACCGCCTCGGTGTAGAACTTCGGGAGGGCGTCGTTGACGGCCTCCTCCAGCACCGCACCGCGGCCGAACCGCTGGTCGATGACCCGGGCGGGGATCTTGCCCTTGCGGAAGCCCTTCACCGTGACCTGCTGGTTGATCTTCTTGTACGCCGCGTCGAGGCTGTCCTTGAGCTCCTCGAAGGGCACCTCAATGCTGAGCCGAACCCGGGTCGGGTTCAGGGTCTCCACGGCGCTCTTCACGGTTCGGTCTCCTTGGTGGCTGACTTCTTGGGGTTCTGCTGGGCCGCCGATTGGCGGCTTCGCGGACCGAGCCCGGTACATCAGACACACGGGCACGCATTTTGCATAGTAACGGCAAGGGGGATGACTCCCACAATGCGATCTTGCTGGTGGTCGGGGTGGCCGGATTCGAACCGACGACCTTCCGCTCCCAAAGCGGACGCGCTACCAAGCTGCGCCACACCCCGTCGGTGCGACACGTAGGGTACATGCACCGGAGCCGTCGTTCCGCCGCTTTACGGAGCGGCGCCGGGTGGGCCGGTCCGGAACCGGACGGTGGCCGGCGCAACGGGTGTGCGGACACCGCCGCCGACCCGCTACGATGCTCTTCGTGCCGCGGTCCACGGACCTGCGGTGCGACGCTTGCGGGCGTAGCTCAATGGTAGAGCCCTAGTCTTCCAAACTAGCTACGCGGGTTCGATTCCCGTCGCCCGCTCCACGCAGTCGAGGGCCGGGCCGGAGGATCATCCTCCGGCCCGGCCCTCGTGCGTCGCGGTGCTTCAGCGGCCCGGTCCGGGGCCCAGCAGCCGCTCCCGGCCTCAGAAGCTGATCTGGTTGATGGTGTCGGCTATCGAGTTCATGAACCTGTTGATCGACGGCGCCATGCCGGTCGATGCCAGGAAGAAGCCGAAGAGCACGGCGACGATCCCGGGACCGGGCTTGATGGAGCCTCCACGGATCATTACCACCAGGATGACCGCGAACAACAGCACCATAGACAGTGAAATAGCCACGCCTGATCACACCCTCGGTCGGTCCGCCTTGCCGGCCCGGAAGCGTGCACCACCGCGCGCCCCGTCGCCCCCATCGTGCCACCAACTCCCCCGTGGTCGCTGCCGGGTGACGGAACGGACTGACGGGATCCCGCCATCCTTCACGGGTCGGGGTCACCCCTGCGGCAGACGCGGTACGGCGCCCGTCCCGCGCCGCGCCGGGGAAGCGCGCGGGAGCCGCGGGGTCCTCGCGCTGCCTGTGCGCGGGCTGTGAAATTCCCGCGGCCGAATATCCACCACGGCGATCGTTTCCACATCCCCACACTTCATTCACAGCCAATTGACCGCGTGGATGCGACGTAATCCACTCCCACCAACACCCGGCCGATATGCCCTGTTTAAGCGGGATCAATGATGTCATAGCGGGCAGTGTTCGACGGTTTCACATTCGAATAGAGGGGAACACGCGATATCTCCCCGCAGTTTTACGCGAGGCAATCGACCGGTCTAAGGTGCCTTAGATGTTCCAAGCTCCGAGCGTATTTCATAGGGCCCCGCTCCCCCCGGCGACCCCGGAGTCGGAGCCCAGACACGAGCAGACGCTCACTGCCACCGCACCCCGGCCCGCCCCCCGGCCCGCCCCCGGGTCCAGCGCTCAGGACGCCGCTCCGGCGCCCGCGGCGGCGAGGAAGCGCGATCCCTACTTCGACAATGTGAAGTATCTGGCCATCGTTCTCGTCGCTGTGGCGCACGCCTGGGAACCCGTGATGGACGGCAGCCGCGCCACCCGTGCGCTGTACATGATCGTGTACACGTTCCACATGCCGGCCTTCATCCTCATCTCCGGCTACTTCTCCCGCTCGTTCGACATGACGCCGTCCAGGGTGCGGCGGCTGATCACCTCGGTCGCGGTGCCGTACGTGCTGTTCGAGACGGCCTATTCGCTCTTCAAGCGGTACGCGGACGATTCGCCCGACATGGCGATCAGTCTGATCGACCCTTTCTTCCTGACCTGGTTTTTGATCGCCCTGTTCGTGTGGCGGGTGACCACGCCGATCTGGCGCACGGTGCGCCATCCGCTGCCGGTGGCGCTCGCCATCGCCGTGCTCGCCTCGGTCTCCCCCGAGATCGGCGACGACCTCGACCTCCAGCGGGTGCTGCAGTTCCTGCCGTTCTTCGTGCTCGGCCTGCTGATGAAGCCCGAGCACTTCCAGCTGGTCAGGCGGCGCGAGGTGCGGCTGCTCTCGCTGCCGCTGTTCGCCGGCGCGCTGCTCTTCGCGTACGGGATCGCCCCGCGCGTGGAGCTCGGCTGGTTCTACCGCGCCAACAGCGCGCAGGAGATGGACGCGCCGTGGTGGTCCGGCGCGGTGATGACGCTCGCGATGTTCGGCTGCGCCCTGGCGCTGACGGTCGGCTTCCTGGCCTGGGTGCCCGGCAGGGCCCGGTGGTTCACGGCGCTCGGCGCCGGAACGATCTGCGGCTACCTGCTGCACGGCTTCCTGATCAAGGGGGCCGAGTACGCGGGCCTGTTCGACCGCTACACCTGGCTCTCCGATCCGGTCGGGCTGGTCGTCGTCTCGCTCACCGCGGCGGCGGCCGTGACGCTCATGTGCACCCCATGGGTGGGACGCGCCCTGAAGTGGGCCACCGAGCCGGACCTGAAGTGGGCGTTCCGGAAGGACCCCGCGGGGCGCTGAGCCCCCTGGCGGACCGGCCGTCCACGGAGCGGCCGCCGCCGCCCCCTCGCCGTTTCCCCTGATCCACCCGCCGGCCCGGCCGCGGGTGGATCAGTGCGTCTCCGGGTTGGCCGGATTCTTTCGGTCGGGGGGTGATTCGTCGCCGGCCAGCCGCAACAGCTCGCGTACCTGCGCATACTTCGCCGTCAGCCGGGTACGCGTCGCCGCGTCCAGGACCGCGAGGCGCTCGGGATCCGCGTTGTGGGCGAGGTCCGCCTCCTTGACGAGCAGCGCGCCCGGAGTGGCCAGGATCCGCGCGGCGTACGAGGACAGCTCCTCGCCCGGCCGCTTGGTCACCGCCAGGACCATGTCCTTCACCTCCTGCGGCAGGGCGGCGGCGGCCAGCCACTGAGCCGACAGCGCGGCGTCCTCGATCGCGTCGTGCAGCCAGGCCGCGGCGATCTGCCCGTCGTCGCCGCCGCGCACCCGTACTCCTTCGGCCACCGCCGCCAGGTGTTCCACGTAGGGACGGCCCGCCTTGTCGGTCTGCCGCGCATGGGCCTCGCGGGCGATGGCCTCCACCTCGGCGACGCTCAGATCGTGTCCGGTCATGGGCCGACCCTACGGCCGCGTACGGCATGACGGGCCCGGCCGCATCCGGGCCGTATCCGGAGCCGAAGCCGAACGCGCTTGACCCGTCGGGTTGTTGAGGTCACCGGCCCGGCGCTCCCCATAGCGGAAGAGAAGCGACAGAAGCTGACAATCCCAAAGATCCATAGTTGCAGGGTCAATCGTTCGGTAAACTAATTACTGATGGATTCTTAATGCCCCCTTGACCAGCTCTTGACCCGACCCCGAAGGATCAGGCTCATCGGACACGCAGACACCCTCCTCGCCATGGGCGGCGCCTTCCTGGCCGCTGCCGTCCTCGCCCGTCTCGGCGGCCGCATCGGGCTGCCGACGATTCCCTTGTTCATCCTGGCCGGGATCCTCCTGGGCCCGCACACCCCCGGCTACACGCTTCTGAAGAATCCGCACGACCTGGAGATGCTCTCCGCGCTGGGACTCGTCCTCCTGCTCTTCTACTTGGGGCTCGAGTTCCACATGGACGACCTCAAGACGGGCGGCCGGAAGATGGCCATCGCCGGCGGGACGTACCTCCTGCTGAACGTCGGCGCCGGTCTCGCCTTCGGCTTCGCGCTGGGCTGGGGCACGGCGGAGGCGCTGGTCCTCGCCGGTGTCCTCGGCATCTCCTCGTCCGCGATCGTCACCAAGATCCTGGTGGACCTCGGGCGCATCGGGAATCCGGAGACCCGGCCGATCCTCGGCATCATCGTCGTCGAGGACATCTTCCTCGCCCTGTACCTCGCCGCGCTCCAGCCGATCCTGTCCGGTGCGGACAGCCTCTCGGCCGCGCTGATCGACGGCGGCAAGGCCTTCGGCTTCCTGTTGCTGCTCGCCCTGGCGGCCCGGTTCGGCACGAAGCTCATCGGCAAGCTCATGAACACCAAGGACGACGAGCTGCTCGTCATCTCCTTCCTCGGCGTGGCCGTCTTCGTCGCCGGTGTCTCGGAGATGTTCGGCGTCGCCGACGCGATCGGTGCGTTCATGGTGGGCCTGATGCTCGGCTCCACCTCGTCCGCCGAACGAATCCTGAAGCTGGTCCACCCGCTCCGCGACGCGTTCGGCGCGATCTTCTTCTTCGCCTTCGGCCTCTCCATCGACCCGGGCGACCTTCCGAGCGTGCTGTGGCCGGTGCTGGCCGCCGTGGTGCTGACGCTCGCCATGAACATCGCGGCCGGGCTCGCGGCGGCGAAGGTGTACTCCTTCGGCGCACAGGCCACGTCCAACATCGCCACCACCCTGGTCGCCCGCGGTGAGTTCGCGCTCATCCTGGCCACGATGGCGGCGGCCGCCGGACTGGACGAGCGGCTCTCGCCGTTCATCGCCGGCTACGTCCTCCTGCTCGCCGTCCTCGCGCCGCTGGCCGCCGGACGCTCCCACTGGCTGACCCGCATCCTGCCGGGCGGCCGCAAGAAGGACGACGACCAGGACCAGAAACAGGTACCGGTGTCGGTCTGAGCGGTGGCGAACGGCCCAGAGGCGCCCCGATACCCGGTCTCCGGGTGACGGGCGCCTCTCCGCCGTTCGCCGTCCTGGCCGAAGGCCGCTCAGGCCCGGCGGGAGAGCAGCAGCAGGGCCCGGTCGTCGTTGACGTCCTTGGCGCAGGCCTCGATCAGATGCCAGGCCGCACCCTCGAAGCCGGTGGAGACATAGCGGTCGGCCTCGCCCGTCAGCCGGTCGATGCCCTCGGACATGTCCCGGTCGGAGGCCTCCACCAGACCGTCGGTGAAGAGCATCAGGACGTCGCCCGGCGCGAGCGATCCCTTCACCGCGTCGAACTCGGCCCCGTCGTAGACGCCGAGCAGGGGTCCCTCCCCGGACTTCTCCTCCCACCGGCCCGTGCCCGCGTGGAGTTGGAGGGCGGGCGGATGCCCTGCGGAGAAGATCTCGTAGTCGCCCGATTCCAGGTCCAGCACCAGATGGATCGAGGTGGCGAACCCCTCGTCCCAGTCCTGGCGCAGCAGATAACCGTTGGCGGCGGGCAGGAAGGCGTGCGGGGGCAGCGAGCCGAGCAGCCCGCCGAAGGCGCCGGACAGCAGCAGGGCCCGGGAGCCCGCGTCCATGCCCTTGCCGGAGACGTCGGTGAGGACGGCCTCCAAGGTGCGGCCCCCGTGGGTGCGGGCCGCGACGACGAAGTCCCCGGAGAACGACTGGCCGCCGGCCGGGCGCAGGGCCATCTCGCGGTGCCAGCCCTGGGGCAGCCGGGGCAGAGCGCTCTGGACCCGGATGCGTTCGCGCAGGTCGAAGAGCATCGTGCCGCCGCGCCGCCAGGGCACGCCGACCCGGGCCCGGAACTGGGCCAGGATCAGCCCGAAGAAGCCGCAGGCCGCGACGGTGAGCACCGTGCCGGGAGTGACCCGGGCGGGGCCGTCCAGGTACGGGCCGAGGGTGAGCGCCTCGACGATCAGTGCGCCGGCGGCCGTCGCGTAGAGGCCCAGCAGGCTGGCGGGGCGCAGCAGGAGGCCGCCCGCCACGATGGGCAGGGCGAGGGCGGCGGGGTCGATCCAGACCGGGCTCGCGATGGTGGCGAGGGTGATGGCCGGGATCGTCAGCAGCAGACCGGCCAGGGCGATCCAGTCGGAACCGTCGCCGCGGAAGTAGTCGACCCCGGATTTGCGCAGGCCGATGCGGGCCCGGTGCAGGTTCCTGCGCCACCGGGCCCCAAAATCGTCTACTCCTCCGCTACGGGCCACTGCCGGGACCTTATCGACCCGGACGCCTCCGGTGCAGGGGGACCCCGGTGACAATGTGCTCGAAATGGGGTCGTCCGCGCGGCGGGAGCTGATTTCGCATGGCATATGACATGGATACGCGGGGTCGGGGCGTCAGTCGCCGGAAGGTCCCGGGGGCTGGCACCGGGGGCACCAGAAGAGGTTGCGGGAGACCAGGTCCGCGGTGCGGATCTCCGTACGGCAGATGTGGCAGGGCAGGTTCGCGCGGCGGTAGACGTAGACCTCGCCGCCGTGGTCGTCCTTGCGGGGCGGGCGGCCCATGGCCTCGGGGAGGTGCTCGGGGCGGACGGTGTCGATCCGGTTGTTCCGCACGCCTTCGCGCATCAGCTCCCCCAGGTCCGCCCAGATCGTGTCCCACTCGGCGCGGGTGAGGTCCCTGCCCGTGCGGTACGGGTCGATGCCGTGGCGGAAGAGGACCTCGGCGCGGTACACGTTGCCGACGCCCGCGATGACCTTCTGGTCCATCAGCAGGGCGGCGACGGTGGTCCGGCTGCGGGAGATCCGCTGCCAGGCGCGCTCGCCGTCCTCGTCGCCGCGCAGCGGGTCCGGGCCCAGGCGCTCGTGTATCGCGCGCTTCTCGGGCTCGGTGATCAGGGCGCAGGTGGTGGGGCCGCGCAGATCCGCGTGGTGGCCGGCGTTGACCAGCCGGAGGCGGACCGTGTCGGTGGGCGGCGGGGGCGGGGCGGCGCCGAAGCCGAGCTTGCCGAAGAGGCCGAGGTGGATGTGGACCCAGCCGGTGTCGCCGAAGCCGAGGAAGAGGTGCTTGCCGTGGGCGTCGGTGGCGGTGAGGGTCCGCCCGTCGAGCAGGGCCGCGCTGTCGGAGAACTTGCCCTGCGGGCTGCTCACCCGTACCGGCGCGCCCGCGAACCGTTCCGCGTGGTCGTCGGCGAGGCGGCGGATGGTGTGTCCCTCGGGCACGGCGGGGCTCCTGCTGGAAGGGCGGGCGGCGGTAGGGGTGCGCCGGGCGGCTGTACGGCTGTGCCGGGCGGCGGCATGGCCGTGCCGCCGGGCCCGGGACCCGGCGGCACGGGAGAGGGTGGTGGGCGGGTCAGCCCTGCTGCGGGTGGTGGGCGGGGATCGGGGGGAGCTCGCCGGTGTTCTCGTACGCCGCGAGCATCTCGATGCGGCGCGTGTGGCGCTCCTCGTTCGAGTACGGCGTGGTGAGGAAGATCTCGACGAACTTCGTGGACTCCTCGACCGTGTGCATCCGGCCACCGATGGCGACGACGTTGGCGTCGTTGTGCTCACGGCCGAGGGCGGCGGTCTGCTCGCTCCAGGCCAGCGCGGCGCGGACGCCCTTGACCTTGTTGGCGGCGATCTGCTCGCCGTTGCCGGAGCCGCCGATCACGATGCCGAGGCTGTCCGGGTCGGCGGCCGTCTTCTCGGCGGCGCGCAGGCAGAACGGCGGGTAGTCGTCCTGGGCGTCGTAGATGTGGGGGCCGCAGTCGACGGCCTCGTGGCCGTGGGCGCCGAGCCACTCGACGAGGTGGTTCTTGAGTTCGTAGCCGGCATGGTCGGATCCGAGGTACACGCGCATGGTGCGAAGTGTGGCACGAACTTCGCGGGGTAGCGGTCAGCGGGGTCGGGGCCTCCCGCCGCGTTCGCCGTGGTCAACACCGTTCGGGCAACGATCAGGCAAACGATCCGAAAGAGGGGGTTCCGCTTCCGCCTCTTTCCGGGCTTGAATGCGTGGTCCTGTCTTCGCACCACCCCACGGCGGAGCAGGGCGCACCCTCACGCACCAACCGTAAGGATTCCCCCCATGACGTCGCAGACGACGCTGGCGAAGCCGGGCCAGGAGCCCGGTGAGCCGGACCGGCCGGACTCGTCGGGCGGGCTTCAGGCAGGTCTGAAGAACCGCCACCTCTCGATGATCGCGATCGGCGGTGTGATCGGCGCCGGGCTCTTCGTGGGTTCCAGCGCGGGTATCGCGGCCGCGGGCCCGGCGATTCTGCTGTCGTACGCGATGGTCGGCCTGATGGTCGTCCTCGTGATGCGGATGCTCGGCGAGATGGCCGCCGCCCGGCCGAGCTCCGGTTCCTTCTCCGCCTACGCCGACCAGGCGCTCGGCCGTTGGGCCGGCTTCTCCATCGGCTGGCTCTACTGGTTCTTCTGGGTCGTGGTGCTCGCCGTCGAGGCCACGGCGGGCGCGAAGATCCTGGAGAGCTGGATCCCGGGGGTCCCCCAGTGGGCCTGGGCACTGATCGTGATGGTCGTGCTGACCGCCACCAACCTGGTCTCGGTGGGCAGTTACGGCGAGTTCGAGTTCTGGTTCGCCGGGATCAAGGTCGTGGCGATCGGCGCGTTCGTGGTCATCGGCTTCCTCGCGGTCTTCGGCTTCCTGCCCGGGTCGGACCACGCGGGATCGGGTCTGGCGCATCTGACGGACAGCGGCGGGTTCTTCCCCGAGGGGCCCGGCGCGATCCTGACCGGTGTGCTGATGGTCGTCTTCTCGTTCATGGGCAGTGAGATCGTGACGCTGGCCGCCGGTGAGTCGTCGGACCCGCAGCGGGCCGTCTCCAAGGCCACCAACAGCGTGATCTGGCGTATCGCCGTCTTCTACCTCGGCTCGATCTTCGTGGTGCTGACGCTGCTGCCGTGGAACGACCCGTCGATCGTCGAGAAGGGCAGCTATGTCGCCGCCCTCGACGTGATCGGGATCCCGCACGCCGGGCAGGTCATGGACTTCATCGTGCTGACGGCCGTGCTGTCCTGCCTCAACTCCGGCCTCTACACCGCCTCCCGGATGGCGTTCTCGCTCGGCGAGCGGGGCGACGCGCCGAAGGCCTTCGCCAAGGTCAACAAGCGCGGTGTGCCGCAGGCGGCGATCCTGTCCTCGGTCGTCTTCGGCTTCGTGGCGGTGTTCTTCAACTACCAGTGGCCCGACACGGTGTTCCAGTTCCTGCTGAACTCCTCCGGCGCGGTCGCGCTCTTCGTGTGGCTGGTCATCTGCTTCACCCAGCTGCGGATGCGCGGGATCATCCTGCGCGAGACCCCCGGCAAGCTGGTCGTACGGATGTGGCTCTTCCCGTACCTCACCTGGGCGACGATCGCGATGATCTCCTTCGTCCTGGTCTACATGCTGACCGACGACGCCGCCCGCGAGCAGGTCGTGCTGTCGTTGCTGGTCGCGGCCGTGGTGGTGGGCGTCTCGCTGTTCCGGGAGATGCGCGCTCGCAAGGCCGTGGCCAAGTGATCCGCCGGTGATCCGCGGCTGACCCGCACCCGTTCGACCGATACCTGACAGAGGTTGTCACGTATCCCGGGGAGGCTCTTCCTCGCACCGCCGAAACGCGAGCGAAGGAGAGCCTCCCCCATGTCGTACCAGCCCAGTGGATCCGCACCCGCCACCTTCCAGACCGGCTTCCCGATCCGGCCCGGCCGACTGGTCGAGGCCGCCACGCCCGACGACGTACGGGAGGCCGTGGCGTACGCCGCCGCGCGCGGGCTCCCCGTCGCCGCGCACGCCACCGGCCACGGGCTGCCCGGGGCGGTCGAGGGCGGCGTCCTCGTCGTCACCCGCGCCCTGGACTCCGTCGCCGTCGACCCGGTCCGCCGCACCGCCCTGATCGGTGCGGGCGCGACCTGGGGCGCGGTGACCGCGGCGACGACTCCGCACGGACTGGCCCCGCTGAACGGCTCGTCGCCCTCGGTGGGCGCGGTCTCGTACACACTGGGCGGCGGGCTGGGCATCCTGGCCCGGGAGTTCGGGTACGCCGCCGACCATGTGCGGGCGCTGGAGGTGGTGACCGCCGACGGGGTTTCGCGCCGGGTCACGCCGGAGCGCGAGCCGGAGCTGTTCTGGGGGCTGCGCGGCGGCGGGCACCGGCTGGGGGTGGTGACCGCCCTGGAGATCGGCCTGGTGGCGGTGGAGCGGCTGTACGGGGGCTCGATCGCGTATGCCGGGGAGCGGGCGGCCGAGGTGGCGGGCCGCTATACGGAGTGGACCCGGACCGTGCCGGAGTCGCTCACTTCCTCGCTGGCCGCGCTCGTCTATCCGGACCTGCCGCAGCTGCCCGAGGAGTTGCGCGGGCGGTACGTCGTCTCGGTGCGGGTCGCCTTCACGGGGGACGCGGCCGAGGGCGAGCGGCTGGTGGCCCCGCTGCGGGGCATCGGTCCGGTGCTCGCGGACTCGTTGCGGGAGATGCCGTACGCCGAGAGTCCCACCATCCACAGCGACCCGCCGTTCCCGCACGCGTACTACGGGGAGGGGCTGGTGCTCCGGGAGCTGGACGCGGGGCGGGCGGCCCGGGTGCTGGAGCTGACCGGGCCCGGGGCCCCGATGATGACGGTGGTGCAGCTCAACCATCTCGGCGGGGCGTTGGCCGGGCGGCCGGAGGCGGCGAACGCGGTGCCGTACCGGGACGCGGGCTTCCTGCTGCGGCTGCTGTCGCCGCTGGACGGGACGGACGTGGCGGCGGTGCGCTCGCTGTACGGGGAGGTGTCCGGGGTGCTGGGGCCGCTCGTTCAGGGGCGGTCGCTGAACTTCTCCTTCGGTGGCGGGGACCGTACCGCCGGTCTCCATGAGCCGGAAACGGCGAAGAGGCTCGCCGGTCTGGTCTCCCAGTTCGATCCGGCGGGCCTCTTCGGGGGGCCTTACGAGGGCTGAGCAGGGGTCAGCCGCGGCGGCCCAGCAGCTTCCAGGTGGTCGGCAGGAGGCCCATGGCCAGTGCCGCCTTGAGGGCGTCGCCGATCAGGAAGGGGACGAGGCCGGCGGCGACGGCGGCGCTCAGCGACATCCCGGTGGACAGCGCGAGGTAGGGCACGCCGATGGCGTAGATGATCGCGGAGCCGAGGACCATCGTGCCCGCGGTGCGCAGTACGGAGCGGTCGCCGCCGCGCCGGGCGAGGGCGCCGACGACGGTGGCGGCCAGGAGCATGCCGAAGACGTAGCCCAGGGACGGCATCGACCAGCCCGAGGAGGCCTCGGCGAACCACGGCATGCCGGCCATGCCGACGAGCGCGTACAGCGCGAGGGAGAGGAAGCCTCGGCGGGCGCCCAGCGCGGTGCCGATGAGGAGCGCGGCGAAGGTCTGGCCGGTGACCGGCACCGGGGAGCCGGGGACCGGGACGGCGATCTGGGCCGCGATGCCGGTCAGGGCGGCGCCGCCGAGGACGAGGGCCGCGTCCACGGCGTAGCGGTGCCGGGCTGCGGGCAGCAGGTCGGCGAGGACCGCTCCGGAGCGGACGGGGGCGGCAGCAGTGCTCATCGGGACTCCGCGGGTGAGGGCAGTGGGCCGGGACGGCCCCCGCCGGGCAGGGTGGGGTCGGGCTCCCGCCGACGTTAGCCCACGGGTTAACGCTCGATCACCATCAGCCGCCCACAAAGCGGCGGTTGATGCCTTGGTGGGATTCGCACAAAGGCCGGGCGGTAATCGCTCGCCCGCGTGACGCTCGTCACGGAGGTGAGGGGGGCCTCGGCGCATTTTGGCGGGGAGGGCGGCGATCGGCGAGACTGTAGCTTCCCCATAAACGACGAGACTGTAGCTTCCCCGTACACGACGAGACTCCAGCTCCCCCCTGGACGATCAGCTCGCTCTGGTCGGCCCCCGGACGACTCGCCACACCGCTACGACTCGCTGCGACCCGCTGATCCGAGAGTGACCCTCCCCCATGCACGAGGCCCCTCCCCCCACCCCGGCTTCCACGCCTGCGTCCACCGCCGTCCCGGCCGAGCCGCTGTCGCACGGACTCAAGCAGCGCCATCTGACGATGCTGGGGCTCGGAGGGGTGATCGGGGCGGGGCTCTTCGTGGGCTCCGGCGCGGGGATCGCGGTGGCGGGGCCCGCCATCGTCGTCTCGTATCTGATCGCGGGGGCCCTCGCGATGCTGGTGATGCGGATGCTGGGCGAGATGTCCGCCGCGATGCCCGCCTCCGGTTCGTTCTCCGTGCACGCCGAGCGGGCGCTCGGGCGGTGGGCCGGGTTCAGCGTCGGCTGGCTGTACTGGTTCCTGCTGGTGGTGGTCCTCGCCGTGGAGGCGACGGCGGCCGCGCAGATCGCCCATGGCTGGGTGCCGGGCGTCGAACCGTGGGCGTGGGTGCTGCTGTTCATGGTGGTGTTCACCGCGGCGAATCTGACGGCGGTGAAGAACTTCGGCGAGTTCGAGTTCTGGTTCGCCTCCTTGAAGGTCGGCGCGATCGTCGTCTTCCTGGTGCTCGGGCTGCTGGCCGTCCTCGGATGGCTCCCGGACACCGATCCGGTCGGGATGGCCAACCTGACCGGCCAGGGCGGCTTCCTGCCGAACGGCTGGAGCGGGGTCGTCTCCGGTGTGCTGACCGTGGTCTTCGCCTTCGGCGGTCTCGAGGTCGTCACCATCGCCGCCGCCGAGACGGACGACCCCGCGCGCGCGGTGGGGCGTGCGGTGCGCAGCGCGGTGGTGCGCATCCTCTTCTTCTACGTCGGCTCGATGCTGGTGATCGTGACCGTGCTGCCGTGGACCGCGCAGCAGGCGGGGCTGAGCCCGTATGTGAAGGTGCTGGACGCGATCGGGGTCCCGTCGGCCGGGCAGATCATGAACATCGTGGTGTTCGTGGCGCTGCTCTCGGCGCTCAACGCCAATCTGTACGGCTCCTCCCGCATGGTCTTCTCGCTGGCGGAGCGCGGGGAGGCCCCGCGCGGGCTGCTGAAGGTCTCGGGCGCCCCCGGGGCGGGCGGGGTTCCCCGGCGGGCGGTGCTGGCCTCGGTGGCCTTCGGCTTCGTCTCCGTCCTGCTCAACCTGGTGTGGCCGGACACGGTGTTCCTCTACATGCTCAACTCGGTCGGCGCGGTGCTGCTGTTCGTGTGGGCGCTGATCGCCGCCTCCCAGCTGCGGCTGCGCGCCCGGCTGGAGCTGGAGGCCCCCGAGGCGCTCTCGCTGCGGATGTGGTGCTTCCCGTATCTGACCTGGGTGACGCTGGCCGGGCTGTTCGGGGTGCTGGTGCTGATGCTGACCGACGAGGCGGCGCGCCCGCAGGTGCTGTGGTCGGCCGGGGCGACGGCCTTGGTGCTGCTGGTGGCGGTGGGACGGCAGCGGCGGGAGCAGCACGGGAAACCTGCCGTTACCGACCGGTAGGCGGGTGTGTACCTTGTGTGAGCCTGGTGACCGTATAGCGGACGCCTGTTCCCTGTGAACGGTGCGGATGCTCAGACTGTGGGTTCGCCCCCTGTCTCAGCTACCGAACAGAGCCCGTCCATGGATCGGACCTCCGCGTCTCCCCCCACCGCTGACTCCGCGGCCCCCGCCGGCCCCTCGGCGGACTCCGCGCTCACCCACGGACTCAAACAGCGCCACCTCTCGATGATCGCCCTCGGCGGGGTGATCGGCGCCGGGCTGTTCGTCGGCTCGGGCGCCGGGATCGCCGCGGCGGGCCCCTCGATCGTCGTGGCGTACGCCATTTCCGGACTGCTCGTCATGATGGTGATGCGCATGCTCGGCGAGATGTCGGCCGCCAATCCGGCGTCCGGTTCCTTCTCCGTGCACGCCGAGCGGGCGATCGGCCCGTGGGCCGGGTTCACCGCGGGCTGGTCCTTCTGGTTCCTGCTCTGTGTCGCCGTGGGCCTGGAGGGCATCGGGGCCGCGCAGATCGTCAGCGGCTGGCTGCCGGGGACGCCGGAGTGGGCGTGGGTCGCCCTGTTCATGGTGATCTTCCTCGGGACGAACCTGGCCGCCGTGAAGAACTTCGGCGAGTTCGAGTTCTGGTTCGCCGCTCTCAAGGTCATCGCGATCACGCTGTTCCT
Organism: Streptomyces sp. CA-278952; assembly: GCF_028747205.1. Lineage (NCBI taxonomy): Bacteria > Bacillati > Actinomycetota > Actinomycetes > Kitasatosporales > Streptomycetaceae > Streptomyces > Streptomyces sp. CA-278952. Next base: position 5,511,393 of record NZ_CP112880.1, on the reverse strand, counting down.
GGTGCTCGGCCTGCTGGCGATCCTGGGCTTGCTGCCCGACACGGACGCCCCCGGCCTGTCCAACCTCACGGGGGACGGCGGCTTCCTCCCCCAGGGCATGGACGGGTTCATCATCGGACTCCTCGCCTCCGTCTTCGCGTACGGCGGTCTGGAGACCGTCACCATCGCGGCGGCCGAGTCCGAGAACCCGGTGCAGGGCGTCGCGAAGGCGGTCCGTACGGCGATGTGGCGCATCGCGGTGTTCTACATCGGCTCGATGGCGGTCATCGTCACGCTGGTCCCCTGGGACGACCCGAAGGTCGCCGAGGTCGGCCCGTTCTACGCGATGCTCGACCACCTCGGCATCGGGTCGGCCGCGCAGATCATGAACGTGGTCATCCTCATCGCCCTGCTCTCCGCGATGAACGCCAACATCTACGGGGCGTCCCGCATGGCCCGGTCGCTGGTCGCCCGCGGCCAGGGCCCGGCCGTGCTCGGGAAGATCTCCTCCGGGGTGCCGCGCAACGCCGTGCTGTTCTCCTCGGTCTTCGGCTTCGCGTGCGTGCTGCTCAGCTACTGGCGGCCCGACGACGTCTTCCCGTGGCTGCTGAACATGATCGGCGCGGTGATCCTGGTGGTGTGGATCTTCATCGCGGCCTCCCAGCTGATCCTGCGCGGCCGCACCGAGCGGGAGGCGCCCGAGAAGCTCGTCGTGCGGATGTGGTTCTTCCCCGTCGGCACGATCGTCGCCCTGGCGGCCATGGTGGGCATCTTCCTGCTGATGCTGCGCCAGCCGGACACCCGGGACCAGCTGCTGGCCACGGGAGCGCTGACCGTGGTGCTGATCGGCATCGGCCTCGTACGTCAGCGGCGACGGGGCGGCGACGGCGGGAGCAGCGCCGACGGGAGCAGCGCCGACGGCGGCGACGGCACGGCCGCGATCCCGGCGCAGCGGAAGTAGCTCCCGCTGCCGGCCGCCTCGCGGTACCGGCTCCCGGGCGGCTCGCGGGGCCGGGTTCCCGGGCGGCTCGCGGCAGCAGGTTCCCGAGCGCCCTCTACGAACGCCGGGCTCCTCCTCGTACGATCGGGGCGGAGCCCGGCGTTTCGGCGTCCGGCGTTCCGGTGTGTGGTTCCGGCGCCGCGCGCACCCGTGGCCAACAGGACATCGCAGAGCCGGGTACCGTACGCCGGGCCGTCATCCGCCCTCGCTTCCGTGGTGGCTCCACCCACCCGAGGAGCCGTCATGTCCGTTGCCCCCAGGCGTCGTTCGATCCTCCTGGCCACCGCCGCCGTCACCGCCGCGGCCACCGCCCCGGCCGTCGCCGCCCCCGCCGGCCGGGGCCCCCACCGCCCGTCGGGCCCCCTGGTCATCGGGCATCGCGGGGCGGCGGGCTGGCGGCCCGAGCACACCGCCGACGCGTACACCTATGCCGTACGGGCCGGGGCCGACTGGATCGAGCCGGATCTCGTGCCGACGAAGGACCACGTCCTGGTCGTGCGGCACGAGAACGAGATCGGCGGGACGACGGACGTCGCGCGCCGCCCCGAGTTCGCGGACCGCCGCACCACGAAGACCGTCGACGGCAAGGCGGTGACCGGCTGGTTCACCGAGGACTTCCTCCTGCGCGAGCTGCGGGCGCTGCGCACGGTGGAACGGCTTCCGCTGGTCCGCGACCGCAACACGGTCTTCGACGGGCGGGGCTCGGTGATGACCTTCCAGGAGGTGGTCGACCTGGCCCGGCGGCTGTCCCGGGAGTCGGGCCGGCGGATCGCGGTGTTCCCGGAGACGAAGCACCCGACGTACTTCCGCTCGATCGGGCTGCCGCTGGAGGAGGAGCTGATCCGGGTGATCCGCCGGAACCGGCTGACCGCCCGGGACTGCGTCGTCCAGTCCTTCGATCCCGCGAGCCTGCGCCGGGTGGCCGCGGCCCGCCTCGGCCTCCCGCTGTGGCAGGCGCTGGGCACGAGCGGCGGCCCGTACGGGCACGGGGCCACCTACCGGGACATGATGACCCCGGCCGGGCTCCGCGAGATCGCCTCGTACGCGCAGTGGATCGGCCCGGACAAGTCCTCGCTCGTCCCGCCGAGCACCCTGCTGGCGGACGCACACGCGGCGGGCCTGAAGGTCGGCGCGTACACCTTCCGGGCGGAGAACCAGTACCTCCCGGCCGCGTACCGCCGGGGCAGTGCGCCCACCGCCTTCGGCGACGCGTTCGCCGAGTACGCCTTCCACTACGGGCAGGGCGTGGACGCGGTGGTGACGGACTTCCCGGACCTGGCGGCGCAGGCCAGGGACGACCTGCGGGCGTGACTCCCGCCGGGCGGGGCGGCGGATGTGGAAACGTTCCTGGCAACAGCGCTTCCTCCTGCCCGGAAGGGACCACGCCATGGCCGTCCCGCACGTCTTCCCCCTGGAGCCCACCCCGACCCGTGTGTCCGACCAGAGATCCTGCACATCATCCTTGAGGGCAACCTCGCCGCCCGCCGACGAGCGCGTCCGGGCGTTCGAGAACGGCCCGCAGGCGGAGTGGTTCAACCACGTCAACGTCAACGCCCATGACCACGGCGGGCACTTCATCCCCTGAGCAACCCCGACGCGTGGGTGAGCGACCTGCGCCGCACCTTCCGCGGCCGCAGGCCCTGAACGCTTCCGTCCAGGGCCGCCGGGCCTCCTCAGCGGGTGGTGCGCCTGCTCGCCGTGTTCTTCTTGGCCGCCTTCTTGGCGGTCTTCTTCGCCGGGGCGGGCAGCGCCGTCTTCTTGGCGGGGGTGCGCTTGGCGGCAGCCTGCTTCGGGGACGCGGCCTCGGCCGCCTCCTCCTCGGTGTCGGCGCCGGCGTTCGACAGGGCGCCGGAGCCGGACTCCAGGTGGGCCCGGACGAACCACTGGAACTGCTCCAGGCCACGCAGGTGCTCGATGAGCAGATCCTCGGTGACGGGGTCGATCTCGCCGGCCTTCTCGACCGCCTCACGATGGCTTTCGATGACGCCCGTGTAGACGAGGTCCAGGGCGCCGAGATGGGCGATGGCGTCGGCACGCCCGACGCTGTAGTCGTCCCAGGTGCGCTCCCTGACCAGGGCGCCGGGGGTGCCGTTCGGTTCGCCGCCGAGGGCGGAGATGCGCTCGGCGGCGGCGTCGGCCATGTCCCGTACGGCGGTGGTCTGCGGGTCGAGCATCTCGTGGACGGCGATGAAGTGCGGCCCGACGACGTTCCAGTGGATGTGCTTGAGCGTGAGCGCGAGGTCGTTGAGCGCGTGCAGGCGCAGCGTCAGGAGGTCGATGACCTGCCGGCCCTCGTCGACGCCGAGGCCGGGAACGGTGTAGCGGGGGGTGCGTGCGGGGGACATGGGGCTCCTCTGCGGGGTGAACAACGGTGATGGTGATGGTGATGGTGTCGGTGGGTCGGGGGTGGTGGGTCGTGGGTGGTGGCGGGGGGCGTGGGGTCGCCTAGCCGACGTCTCCGGTGCCGCCCTCGGTCGGGGCCGCGCCGGGGCGCTCCCCGCCGGGCCGCACGGGTCCGGCCGCCGCGCGGATGCTCTCCCGTGCGGCGTCGGCGACCGCGCGGGGTGTGATGCCGAACTCCTCGTACAGCCGCTCGTAGGCGGCGGACGCGCCGAAGTGCTCCAGGCTCACCATGCGGCCCGCGTCCCCCACCACATCCCGCCAGCCCTGGGCGACGGCGGCCTCAACGCTGACCCGGGCCCGGACCTCGGGCGGCAGGACGGCGTCCTGGTAGGCGTACGGCTGCTCGGCGAACCACTCGCGGCAGGGCAGGGAGACCACACGCGCGTCGTGTCCCTCGGCGGCCAGCACGTCGCGCGCCTCCAGGGCGATGTGGACCTCGGATCCGGTCGCGACGAGGATGACGTCGGGCGTCCCGCCCCGGCTGTCGGCGAGTACGTAGCCGCCCCGGGCGGCCCCCTCGGCGGGGGCGTACGCGTCGTCCCCCCGCTCCAGGACGGGCAGCGGCTGCCGGGTCAGGGCGAGACCGGCGGGCCGGTCGTGGTGCTCCAGGACGGTGCGCCAGCACACGGCCGTCTCGTTCGCGTCGGCGGGCCGTACGACGTCGAGGCCGGGGATCGCGCGGAGGGCGGCGAGCTGCTCGACGGGCTGGTGGGTGGGGCCGTCCTCGCCCAGGCCGATGGAGTCATGGGTCCAGACGTAGGTGACCGGGAGCTTCATCAGGGCGGCGAGCCGGACGGCCGGGCGCATGTAGTCGCTGAAGATCAGGAACGTACCGCCGTAGGGGCGGGTGAGGCTCTGGAGCGCGACGCCGTTGAGGATCGCGCCCATGGCGTGCTCGCGGATGCCGAAGTGGAGCGTGCGGCCGTAGGGGTTGCCGGGGAACTCGCCGGTCTGCTTGGACTCCGGCACGAAGGACGGCTCGCCCTCCATGGTGGTGTTGTTGCTCCCCGCGAGGTCGGCCGAGCCACCCCACAGCTCGGGCAGCACGGGGGCCAGCGCGGTGAGCACATCGCCGGACGCCTTGCGGGTGGCGATGCCCTTGGGGTCGGCGTCGAACACGGGAAGGCTGTCGGTCCAGCCCTCGGGGAACTTCTGCTCCCGCAGCCGGTCGAGGAGTTCGGCGCGTTCGGGGTGGGTGGAGCGCCACTCCTGATAGCCGGGCTCCCAGGCGCGGTGGGCATCGGCCCCGCGCTCGACGACCGCGCGGGCGTGTTCCAGTACGTCGTCCTCGACGGCGAAATCGGCGTTCGGGTCGAAGCCGAGCAGCTTCTTGGTGGCGGCGACCTCCTCGTCGCCGAGGGCGGAGCCGTGGGCCTTGCCGGTGTTCTGCTTGGTGGGTGCGGGCCAGCCGATGATCGTGCGCAGGAGGATCAGGGAGGGCCGGCCGCGCTCGCTCTTGGCGGCTTCGACGGCGGCGAGCAGGGCGTCGACGTCCTCGACGTAGTCGCCGGTCCGGGTGAAGTCGACCGTGTGGACGTCCCAGCCGTACGCGGCGTAGCGGGCGGTGACGTCCTCGCTGAAGGAGATGTCGGTGTCGTCCTCGATGGAGATGTGGTTGGAGTCGTAGAAGACGATGAGATTCCCGAGCTCCTGGTGCCCCGCCAGTGAACTGGCCTCGGACGTCACGCCCTCCATCAGGTCGCCGTCGGAGGCGACGACGTACACGTGGTGGTCGAAGGGGCTCGTGCCGGCCGGGGCGTCGGGGTCGAGGAGGCCGCGCTCGCGGCGGGCCGCCATGGCCATGCCGACGGCCGAGGCCAGTCCCTGCCCGAGCGGTCCGGTGGTGATCTCGACGCCCCGGGTGTGCCGGTACTCCGGGTGGCCGGGCGTGGCGGAACCCCAGGTGCGCAGCGCCTCCAGGTCCGTCAGCTCCATGCCGTAGCCGCTCAGGTACAGCTGGATGTAGAGGGTGAGGCTGGAGTGGCCGCAGGACAGCACGAAGCGGTCCCGGCCGAGCCACTGGTCGTCGGCCGGGTCGTGCCGCATCACCTGCTGGAACAGCAGGTACGCCAGCGGCGCCAGGCTCATCGCGGTGCCCGGGTGGCCGTGGCCCGCCTTCTGCACGGCGTCGGCGGCCAGCACCCGCACGGTGTCGACGGCGCGGACGTCGAGCGGCCCCCAGCCTGCCGCGTCCGCGAGGGGCGGGGCCAGTCGCGGGTCGCGACCGTCGTTCGGGCCGTTGGGCGTTTCGGCGGGTGCCATCAAGTCCTCCTGATCAGTGGAGCGGGCGGGCAGCGGGGCGCGCCAGCGGTCCCGGCCCCGGGCCGCCCGGCTGATGGGCCGGGTCCCCCGTAACGACGGGACCAAACGCGCGACAGTGTGCGCAGCGCGGAATAAGGAGCAAATCACCTTTGCCGCGCAAAAAGGAGGAAGAGGGAGGGAGTGGACGGCCAGCGCCGTAAGTCCTAGGCCGAAGGGCTGATCACTTCGGAGCACTCCTGCTGTTAGCCTGCTCTTGCATATAACTTGCAATAACAACTGGACGGCATTCCCAGCAGTCGGAGGGCTCGCACCATGGCCACGTACACGCTCCCGGAACTCCCGTACGACTACGCGGCGCTCGAACCGGTCATCAACCCGCAGATCGTCGAGCTGCACCACGACAAGCACCACGCCGCGTACGTCAAGGGCGCGAACGACACCCTGGAGCAGCTGGAGGAGGCCCGCGACAAGGAGGCCTGGGGCGCGATCAACGGCCTTCAGAAGAGCCTCGCGTTTCACCTCTCCGGCCACATCCTGCACTCGATCTACTGGCACAACATGACCGGCGACGGCGGCGGCGAGCCCCTCGCGGCGGACGGCGTGGGCGACCTCGCCGACGCGATCACCGAGTCCTTCGGCTCCTACGCGGGCTTCAAGTCCCAGCTGACGAAGGCCGCGGCGACCACCCAGGGTTCCGGCTGGGGCGTGCTCGCGTACGAGCCCGTGAGCGGCAGGCTGATCGTCGAGCAGGTCTACGACCACCAGGGCAACGTCGGCCAGGGCTCGGTCCCGGTCCTCGTGTTCGACGCCTGGGAGCACGCCTTCTACCTGCAGTACAAGAATCAGAAGGTGGACTTCATCGAGGCGATGTGGCGGGTCGTCAACTGGCAGGACGTGGCGAAGCGTTACGCCGCCGCCAAGGAGCGTGCGGACGTGCTGTTGCTCGCCCCCTGACCGGAGACCGGCGCAGCGCGCCACCACGGACGTCCTGCCTCGTGATCGTCTTCTCCACCTTCACCACGGCAGGCGGATGAACGGGGAGCCCCCGCGAGGACATGACTCGCGGGGGCTCTCCCATGGCGGCGGCCCTGCTGCCCGCGGACGCGACCGTGGAGACCGCCGACGAACTTCGGGCAGCGGGCTGTTCACGGACCTGGAGGAGGCGTCGGAGTTCTTCCGCCTCGGCAGCCGGGGCCTTCCCCCAACACCGGCGGGGACCACTTGGACGTCCTCGAACTGTCCACGGAAGCCTGGCAGGTGACGGCGGGCCGGTCCCGTTGCGGGTGGGGTGCGGGGCGGGGGCGGTAGCCGCGTAGAGGCGGCCGCGCACGGGGGCCGAGCAGGGGCGCCGGGCGGTCCCGGCGGGCGGGAAAATGCTCGCACCCCGCCGGGCCCGGATGCCACGATGATCTACGCCCGTCCGCCCGTACCTCCTCTCCCTCCCCGGAAGCGACCTCATGACTTCTGCCCCCGCGCCCGTCCCGGCCGACCCCACCGTCCTGCACCCGATGCCCGGCCAGCCGCGCGTGGTGCAGCTGAAGCCCTTGGTCACCTCACCGCTGATCGAGGCCGGGGAGTACTCGTACTACGACGACCCCGAGCACGCCACGGAGTTCGAGACCCGCAACGTGCTCTACCACTACGGGCCGGAGCGCCTGGTGATCGGGAAGTTCTGCGCGTTCGGCACCGGGGTGCGGTTCATCATGAACGGCTCCAACCACCGCATGGACGGGCCGTCCACGTTCCCGTTCCCGACGCTCGGCGGCTCCTGGGCCGACCACTTCGACCTGCTGACGGGTCTGCCCAACCGGGGTGACACGGTGATCGGCAACGACGTCTGGATCGGCTACGAGGCCGTGATCATGCCGGGGGTCCGCATCGGGCACGGCGCGATCATCAGCTCGCGCTCCGTGGTGGTCTCCGACGTCCCCGACTACGGCATCGTCGGCGGCAACCCGGCCCGCCTGATCCGCACCCGGTACGCGGAGGCGGACGTCGCGCGCCTGCTGGCGGTGGCCTGGTGGGACTGGCCGGCGGACCACCTGACGCGCCACATCCGTACGGTGATGTCGGGCACGGTGGCGGAGCTGGAGGCGGCGGCGCCGCAGGCCGGGTAAGGGCGGAGCGGGTGGGCTCAAGTCCCCGGCCCTCGGCAACCGGTCAGCGCGCGCAGGTGCCCGGCTCGCTACCGCTCGATGTCCGCCCGCCGGGTGTACCGCGCCAGATCCTCGGCACAGAGGCGAACGGCTGCGCCGGCTCCGCCCACCGAAGCCCCCATGCCTGCCGACAGCGAGAGCTCTATCACCGCTGGCGTCGCAGCGTAGTGGCCCGTCCGCACAGAGCAGACGACAGAAGACAGCGGGGCGGTGGCGAGCGGCGGCACGCCAACGCTCACCTTCAGTTCACTCCCCAGCTCGGTGGCCCTTTCGGACTCGATCAGCGCTAGTGCCGCGGCCACCAGAGGTGCTGCGGCGTCCTCCAGCAACCCCCCGGGCAACGGAATGGCGCGATCCAGGGTCTCCACACCGATCCCCCGCAACGCCGTTACGGTCAAGCGTAGTTCGCAGGCGCTGTACACCTGTCGGTGGTGAAGGACGTACACGGCCACCAGCGCGGTCCGGACAGCATCGAGAAGTGGCGTCCCTCCGGGCGTTGACGGTGCCGTCCATACCCACCGACGAGCGGCGATCCGGTGTGGAGCGTCTCCTTCTGCCAGCGCCGTAAGCCCCTCTTGCACTGTCCTTCCGAGCAGCCAACGACCGCCGTGGTCGATCGAGAAGAGGCGGCCCTGCTCATCGACCGCAAGCAGCGCGTCCGTGTCCGTGCGGCCGAACGGAAACAACCGGGTACCCAGGGCCTCGCCAAGCAACGCAAACGGCCGCAAGACGCTTCGCGCCTCCGTGGGATCAACAACGCATCCGGTGGCCGCCACAGCACGTCCCGGCCCCGTCGGGGATATGCGCAGTCCGTAAAACGCGCGCAAGGCCTGTTCGGCTGCAGGGAACAGCATCCAAGTAGCTCCATCGGCCACAGGCTCGACGAGCGCGATCGTCTTGAGAACGGCTGACATCGCATCATCCCTGACGTCACGGCCGTCATGCCATCCTGCGGCCGCCAGCACGTCATGGTTCGGTGTCATGCGTCCACGACGGTGACGCGGAGGCGGTCGAGCAGCGCCGAGCACGAGCGGCACACCGGAGCCGGAGTACCGTGCTCGGGGTCGCCGTGGCCCCGGATCTTCTTCGCGACCAGGGCGGCACCTGCGAGATGGACCGCACCCTCGTCGAGGGTGCTTGTTCCACCATCGGCGCGTTGGCGATCCAGACTCCACAACTGGTCCGAGATCAACGCGGACTCGGCGCAGTAGCCGATAAAGGCTTCGCGTTCCGCTACAGGAAGCGCATCGAAGAATTCGCGCACAGCCGGGTGCAGATCAGGCTGCTCGTCTCCGCCGAGGCTGGTATGGCTCGAAATTTTCCCGCGAACGAGCAGCGACGCGGCGACGCCCGGAATCAAGTCAGACAAAGTAATCCTCCGCATCATCCATTTCGCTGGACATAAGACTCATCAAGGCTTCGTGCTTTTCGCTTCCCAGATAGTAGGAACCAGTGTGATGAGAGAAGAAGAATCGACCGGCTTCATCCATGAGAATGGTGGATCCGTCATAAGTGTCATAACCGACCGGGAATAGCTTGACGCCGAGTTCTCCGGCCAGTTCAGCGACCTCCTCGGCGTCACCCTTGAACACAAGGTGCGGAGTGAAGATTGCGAAGTTCTCCGGAGCGGTGTCGATGACCGCCCGGAGGGAGACATGCTCCCGAATGAAGGCGAGTGCCGCCGCAGAGGGTTCGATGTCCACCCCGTAGGCACGGTAACGGCTGGTCACAGTCGCGACAGCCTCCTCCGCCTCCCGTGCGGCATCCCGTCCTGGGTACCACCCGGCTTCTGTCAGCCACGCGTCCACTTCTTCGGCCGTGGAAAGTATTGGCATCTTCACTCTCGTTCTAGGTGTGCGCAGTGACGCCGATCAGCGGCAGGATCCTGGAGCAGGATCGGCATGGCTCTTTGTAGTCACCGTGGTTTTTGAATCCCGTGGGCGAGTCCTGCTCTCCGATCTGAAGAGAGTAGACACGCGCGCCTTCCATGACTCTTCGAATGTCTTCTGCCGTACTTACCGCGGCCTTGTCTCTTTCTTCTATACCATGGAGCCGGTCGGAGACAAGCGCGATCTCGGCGCACTTACCATGCCCCGCACCGGGGTTCTCATTATCCGCTCGAATCTCCCTCTCCACTCGGTCGACCACGCTTTGGAGCGCGGGATGGGTCTCCAGGAGCGTCTGTCCGTGCCGTTTGGTCGAGCTGGAGTGACTCGTCAGGGTTCCCTCGTGCAACAGCCCTCCCGCACAGGATTTCACCAGGCGGTCCTTGCCAGGCGGATTATGCCCCGCCTCCCGGTCGCGGGCGTCGTCCGCCAGGCGGCGGGTCTCGCGGACCAGGGCGGCCCGTTGCTGCTCCTCGCTGAGGTGACTGACGTCGAGCGCGTCGCGCCGATGATGTTTCATCTTGCCGGCGCTTCTGCCGTGCCAGCCTGGCTGTGGGCTGATCGGCTTTCCGTTGGGTTCGCCCCCGGGCGTGCCGCCTCCTCCACCGTTGCGACCGCCTCCCCCACCTCCCCCAGGCCCGGCACCGGCGTCCTGGCCGGAACCGGACTGGATCTTCTTGATCCCATCGCGAACGTCCTGGTCGGATTCCTTGTGGATCTTCGAGCTCTTGGAAATGGAGTTGGGCAGCGTATTCCCGACATGGTCGCCAAGGTCTTTGAGCGCCTTGCCGAGCCTGTCGGTCACGCCGTCGATGGTGGTGTCGAGGACTGCCGTCAGAGAGTCCTTGCCCTTGGCCCGGCCATGGTGACCCTTGGCCTTCGTGAGCTTGCCACCGGTCTTTTCGCGCATGGATACCTGGACGCCGGCCAGGCGCATGCCCGTATTGGCGTGCGCGTCGTGATCGATGACCGGACCGGCTCCTGCGTGGGGGCCAGGACCGGTTGCCCCCGCTGCAGAGTTGAGCTGGAGTCCCACATCGCCCGCACGTACTGCCTGGTCGATATTGACCCCGTTTCGCACACCGGCCACGTTCAGCGCGGTCTGGATGGCCAGGTCCGCAACGACGTCCTCGATCGCGGCGACCGCGGGCTCCGTAAGGATGGCCACGATCTCCGCCACGGCAGCCTCTGCCATCTCCTTGAGGATCCTCTTGAACGCGATACGGGTGGCCGCGATCTTCGCCCCCGCCAGAAGGGTTGACAGGCCAGCTGTCACCGGAGCGAAGGCGAGCGTGATGCCCACGGTGGCGCAGAGGTCGGCCAGCTCTCCAACAGCGGCGATCTTCCGGGCCACGATCAGGTCCGCGACCCTGTCAAGAGCACCCGCAATGAGCCGGGCAGCTTTCGCCAGGTCCTTGTGCTTGCTCTGTACCTTCGACCAGTGCGTATCAAGAGCGGTCAGTGATTCGCTCTGTCCGCTGAGGAGCAGTTGCTGGATATGCCGGTGCGCGGCACCTCCGTCGTCCTCCGCGTCTTCCGCGAACTGCCTCAAAGCATCCGCCATGTCGCGGTAGGCATCTTCGTCGACGTTGGGCCAACCGACGCCGACCACGTCGAGCATGGTGTCGACGCCGTCAGGAATGGTGTAGCCCACAGTCAGCAACCCCCGTTGTGCGCAAGCCTGATTCCCTGCAGCCTTACCAACTCATCCTGCCACGCCGTCAGTCAGCGGTTCGAGCCGCGACCCGTAGAAACCGGCCAGCCGCGTGTGGTCCAGCCGAAGCCCCTGGTTGACCTCGGAGTTGGTGAAGGCCGGCGACCAGTAGCAGCACGAAATGGCCATGCACGCCACGGAGGGCGAGACCTGCAACGTGCTCTGCCACTACGGCCCGGAGCCTGGTCATCGGCCAGTTCCGCGGACGTCGCGCGCCTGCTGGCGGTGGCCTGGTGGGACTGGCCGGCGGACCACCTGACGCGCCACATCCGTACGGTGATGTCGGGCACGGTGGCGGAGCTGGAGGCGGCGATGCCGGGGGCGTCTCGGTCGCACCAGGCCGAGCGTGAGGTACGAGGCGGCCTCGGCGACCGCGCCGAGCAGCAGGAGGTAAGCGAGGGCGAGCAATGGGCAATTGCCCGGGAACCCGGCGAGGGACTCCTCGCGCTCCGTCACCCCGACCGGCACCCCGAGCACGAGCGCGACGCGCCACACCCCGGAGGGGACCGTCGACCACGCCGTGAAATGGGCGGCGCGGACCGCCCAGCGCGGGGGCGGCGGGACCGGGGCCCGCGCCGGTGGCGGCACGTGGGTTTCCGGCGGGGTGGGATCCGTCGTCGTCATACCCCGAATCTCGCGCGCCGCACAGCCCGACACGTCCTGCCGCGTGATGATCCGCCTCCGCCGCGCGGGGGAACGCGGCGAGGCTCGCGACCCGCGACGACACGGCACCGCGAACGCCCAGTGCCGAGAGCGCGGGTTCGCCGGGTTGTTCGGGCCGGCGGTCGACGTCACCGGGCCTCCTGCCGCCACGACCGCCGGCCCGGCGAACGTCTCCTGCCAGGGGACTACTCGTCGCGCATGACTTCGATCTCGGCGGCCAGCGCGGCCGCGTCGCGTGCACGCGTGTAGTACTTCCTCGCATACTCGTCGCTGATCGCCGGAAGAACTTTCTCGAACACCCCCACCAGCCTGATCAAGCCTCCTCGGGCCGGTTCGGGGAGCGGGCCTACGAGAACGCGGGAGACGTAGCCGGCGGTGTCCGCGTCGAGCATCACCATGTCCTGGTCCTCGACATCCAAGCCGCGGAACCCCGGGGGAAACGGCATGGCCCTGCACTCGGCCACAATCTGCGAGAGCGCGTCGAGCTTCTTCTGCATCACGCGGATACTCTGCCAGGCTCTGGGGGTGAGGTGCCCTTCGTGCCGCCGCACCGGACGTCACGGCACGTCCGAGCGCGCTGGCCCGACCCCCGTCTCCGGGCTGAGCCGTCAGCCGCCGAACGTGCCGGCCTTCACACCGTCGATGAACGCGGCCCAGTGGCCGGGGCCGTAGAACTGGAGCCCGGCGGCCGGATCCTTGCTGTCACGGACGGCCCGGCCGCCGTCGGCGGTGTGGGCGACCTCGACGCACTCGGTTCCCTGCCCCCCGGAGGAATACGAAGACCTCTCGAAGGAAGTCACTATGTCCAGGCTGCTCACGGTTCCTCGTTCCCTGCGGCGACACTGCTCGCGATCTTCTCGATGAAAGCCATGCTCTCAGTCCGCGTGAGGGCTGCCGACCTGAGCGTGTCAAAGGCGTGTACGTAGCTGGCCATGACATCGCGCTCTTCGAGGATGATGCAGTTGGCGACCGCATCAACAACGATCACTTCGGGGGAGGTCTCCTGGGCGTACGAAAGCCCGACGAACGCGGGCGACACTCGCGCAGCAGCCCACTCGGTGTGCGGCAGCACCTGAATGGTCATGTTGGGCTGCTTGGCCATCTTGTTGAGGTGGGCGAGCTGAGCCCGGTGAACAGCGGGGGAAGGCATCGGGCCGGTGATCGCCGGCTCCCAGATCACGGCAGCGAACCGTGCGCCCGTCTCCTCGAAGACACGGCGCCTCTCCTGCCTGACCTTGACGACCATGTCGGCCGCTTCCTCACTGATCACGTCCGGGCTGGCATCGGTCAACGCCCGCGTGTACTCGGGAGTCTGGAGGAGGCCCGGGATGAGAACCGGCTGCCAGGTCCGGATATATGTGGCGTCGGACTCCAGGGAAAGAAAGTCGCCCAGAATCTCCCGCACGGGTTGCCCGGCATCGAAGTCCATCCACCATCCACGCTTGTTACTGTCCCGCGCCAGCTTCTCCAGCAGCTGACGCTCGACAACATCCGCCACCTCGTACAGATCAAGCAGCACTCGCACATCGCCGACGCGTGCGCTGACCGTGCCCGATTCGATGCGGCTGATCTTTGCCGTGGAACATGCCACCGCATCGGCAGCGTGCTCCTGGTCCAGACACGCGTTCAGCCGCAGCCGCTTGAGTGCCGCACCCAACCTCCGACTGCGCACTGTGGGCTTCCCACCTGCGGGCATGGATCCCCCTCTCCCTTCCGGTCAGTCTGCCTGGCAACTGTTCGCTCTCGCTAGCGAGTTGCCTCGGACGAGTGAATGCAAGTTTGCACTACAGATTCACTTGCTTCACGTCTCACTCGACCTCTAGCGTGGATTACGTCACACCGAGTGCTGATTCCAGCACGTCAGGTGATCTTGGTTCCGCCTGCCCACGACCTTGGGGGACGTATGTCCGGGCGCACAGACAGCAAGAGGTTCCGGGTCCGCAGGGACTCCGTCTCCGCCGCTCGGCGGCACGTCAGAACAGTCCTGGTCGGGTGGAAACTCGGCGGGCTCATCGACGACGCGACGCTGATCACCAGCGAGTTGGCCACCAACGTCCTCGCCCATGCCAAAGGCACCGGCGACTACTTCGAGTTGGGTTTACGGCGTCGGAACGGCGTACTGATCCTGGAGGTCGCCGACTCCTACCAGTGGCTGATGCCGGAACTCCGCAAGCCCAGCGACGACGAGACGTCCGGCCGGGGCCTGCTCATCGTCGACGCGCTCGCCGAGCGGTGGGGCGTACGGCCGCGCAACCCCGGAAAGACCGTCTGGGTCCACCTGCCCGTCCGGACCCGGCTCCCGTGAAGTCCCCCTGCGCCGCCCACCTGCGTCACCTCCGCCCTCGCCCTTCGCCGAGCGCGTACGCATCGAGGCCGACCCCGCCTACCGGGACCGGTACTTCCCCGGGCTGGGCGCGGCGATCGCGCAGCGAGGCCACTGGCGCTCGGCCGAGGTGGACGCGCTGGTCCGGCGGCTGAGGTCGCCGCCGTAGGAGCCGCGCGGCAGACGTCAGCAGGAGAGCAACCGGCCAGCACCAGCACCAGCACCAGCACCAGCACGGAGGTACACGAAGATGAGCACGATGACGCACACGCCCGCACCGTGGGGCACGAGCCGAATGGGACCGTACGAGGACACCATCGCCGTCCCGCAGTTCGCCCCCGTACTCGACACCGATACGCAGATCGCCCTGGTCGTCTACGAGAACGGCCGCGCGGTCGAGATGGGCGGCCACGGCACCAGCACCAGCGGGCTGACGCCGACCCACACCACCCCGGGCGACGGCGCGGCACCGGGTGGAGCGACCGACTCCGACAGCACCGAGTCCTACGACCAGGACCAGTCCGCTTGATGGACGACCGACGCGGGTCGGTGCTGGTTCTGACCAATCTCCACGACGTGACCACGGACTTCGTGCTGCGCGTCCTCGCCGCGCGGCGCGTGCCCGTGGTTCGCCTCGACCCCGGCACCGACCTGCTCGCAGGGGCCTCGCTGTCCGCCACGTACAGCGCGGGCGTTCAGCGGGGTTTCCTGCGGACCCCGACTCGGGACCTCGATCTCACCCGGGTGCGGTCCGTCTGGGTCCGCAGGCCGTCGCCGTACGACGGCCCTTCGGGGCTGGACGAGCGCGACCGCCGGTTCGCGGCCGAGCAGTCCTTCTGGGGAACCGGAGGCATCCTCGCGTCCCTCCCGGGCGCGCACTACGTCAACCACCCGTGGAACAACCGTGCGGCCGAGTACAAGCCCGCCCAGCTCGCGGCGGCACAGCAGTGCGGATTCCTGGTCCCCGACACGCTGATCACCCATGTCGTACGGGATGCTCGGGAGTTCACCGCGCAGCACAGAGGCGGAGTTGTCTACAAGCCTGTGTGGAACACGCCCTACCGCGTGGCCGGCCAACCTCACAGCGTCTGGGTCCGCGAAGTGCGTGAGCAGGAGATCACCGACGCCGTGGCCGTCTGTCCCCACCTCTTCCAGGCCCGGGTGGACAAGGCGTTCGACGTGCGTATCACCGGCGTCGGGCCGTGGCTGTCCGGGGTGAGGATCGACAGTCCCGATCTGGACTGGCGGCGCCGGCAGGACCTCATGCGGTGCGGACCCGTGGACGTACCCGAAGCGGTGGGAAAGTCCGTTCACGCCTACCTCGCCCACTTCCGTCTGGTTTACGGGGCGTTCGACTTCGCCGTAGCCCGCGACGGGACCTGGTACTTCCTCGAATGCAACCCCAACGGGCAGTGGGCCTGGCAGCCGCCCGAAACCACCCAAGGCATCGCCCACGCGCTTGCCGATCAGCTGGAGAAAGGCTCCGACACATGAGTAGCTCCGCTCGCCTGCGTACCGTCCTCGCGGACGCGCTCACCGAGGACGGGGCGCTCACCGACCCCGCATGGCACGATGCCGCCCAGGCAGTTCCTCGGGAGCTGTTCCTCAGCTCCTACTTCGTGCGGGTCCCCGACAGCGCCCCTACCAGCTACCGGCCCGTTCACCAGGGTGAGGACGGGTGGCTGGAAGGGATCTACACCGACCGGACACTCATCACCCAGCTCGACGGCCGTGTCCGGCCCGGCGATGTGACGGACGACAGCGTCACGGGCGATCCGACGTCGTCGTCGACCCTGCCGTCGCTCGTGCTGCGTATGTGGCAGCAGCTCGACGTCGATGCGGGACAACGAGTGTTGGAGGTCGGCACGGGGACCGGCTACTCGACCGCCCTCGGCGCGCACCGCCTCGGCGACGACCGGCTCACCAGCATCGAGTACGACCCCGTGGTCGGCCGGGCCGCCGCCTCCGCCCTCGCGTCAGCCGGGTACGCGCCGCGCCTGGTCGTCGGGGACGGTCTGCGGGGCGACCCGTACGCGGGCCCGAGCACGTACGACCGCCTGATCGCCACATGCTCGGTCCGGTACGTCCCCCTGGCCTGGCTGCACCAGGTGAAGCCGGGCGGGAAGATCCTGGTCACCCTTTCCGGCTGGGGCTACGCGTCCGGACTGACACTCCTCACCGTGACCGGGCCCGGGAGCGCGACGGGACGGCTTCTGCCCGGGTTCACCAGCTTCATGATCGCGCGTCCGCACGACCGGCCGCCGCGCCCGGCCCTGCCCCTGCTGCCCGGCGAGGAGCGGCCGAGCCTGATCGACCCGGCGATGATCGGGACGTGGACGGGCAGTTGGGTGGCCCAGCTCGCCGCTCCGGCTGCGGAACGTATGGGGGCGGGGGCGGAGCAGATCCTCTGGGACGTCTCCACCGGATCGCAGGCGCGGACGGGACTCGGGCCCGATGGCGGGTGGACGGTCGTACAGCGCGGTCCCGTACGCCTGTGGGACCGGGTCGAGACCGCGATCCGGCTCTGGCAGGCAGCGGGAGAGCCGCACCAGGAGGGCTTCGGCATCACGGTCTCGGCTGCTGGGCAGCGGGTGTGGATCGGCTCCGAGGACGGTACGGGGTGGGACCTGCCGATGTGAACCGTGCCCCGCCCCCCGCACTTCCCGGAGGCCACGGGCGGAGCTTCGTACCGCCCGTGGCCTCCGGGAGGAGAACGGAAGAGACCTGCCCCGTGCTGCAATGCACCGCCGTCACCGTCGTACCGTTCGTCGAGGCGCTCCTCGCGCTCGCCACCATGGAAGGCGGTCCCGAGCACCCGCCCGACGTCCTCGCCCAGGACGACTTCCTCCTCTGCGAACTGGGCGAGCACGACGAGGCCGCCGAGCACGCCGCCCACATCTGGACCGCCGATGTCCCCGACGTCGAACGGGACTTGTGGCTCCTGTGGGCCGGCACCGGCGCCCACCGCGTCTACCGGTTCGCCACTCTGCCCCTGTGCCCCGCCCTCCTCCGCGACCTGGTGACTCGCGCCGTCACCTCGTGCGCGTACCTCGACCACCACCCCGGCCCGCACTCCTGGACCGTGACCGACCCGCTCGGTGACCTCATCACCCAGCACATCCACGGTGAGGTCCAGCGGCTCGCGGGCGATGAGGACAACTCCGGCGGCAACGAGGGCCCTTGACGTTTCGACGCATCCAGCACCACGCTCCACCGACGCCCCCTAGGCTGAATCGTTCCCGGGTCCGACCAGGAGCCCGGTCTTCGCGAGCGGAGAGGCGATCATGGGGGAGCTGGACGGCCGGACCGCACTGGTGACAGGCGCTTCGCGAGGCATCGGGCGTGCGGTCGCCCTGCGGCTCGCCGCCGAGGGGGCGCTGGTCGCGGTCCACTACGGCGGCAACGAAGCGGCAGCCGCCGCGACCGTGGGGCGGATCGTCGAGGCCGGTGGCAGGGCCTTCACGGTGCGGGCCCTGTTCGGCGGGAGCGGGGCGGTGGACCGGCTGTTCGAGGGGCTCGGGGCCGGGCTCAAGGAGCACCGCGCGGACGGCCTGGACATTCTCGTCAACAACGCGGGCATTCACTCGGCCACGTCGATCGGGCAGCTCACCGAGGAGGAGTTCACGCGGGTGCTGGCGATCAACGTGAGCACGCCGGTCTTCGTCGTCCAGCGCGCGCTGCCGCTGCTGCGGGACGGTGGGCGGATCGTCAACATGGGCTCGGCGGCCACCCGGATCGCGAATCCCCAGCAGATCGGCTACACCGTCAGCAAGGCGGCGCTGGCGGCCCTCGGACCGTCGCTCGCCAACGAACTGGGACAGCGGGGGATCACCGTGAACACGGTCGAACCCGGAGTGGTGCTGACCGACATGATCGGCGCCTACGCCGACGTTCCCGAAGCGGTGGCCGCACTGGAGTCGATCACCGCGCTCGGGCGCATGGGCCTGCCGGAGGACGTCGCCGACGTGGTGGGGTTCCTGGCGGGGCCGCGGGGGCGCTGGATAACCGGCCAGACCATCGACGTCTCCGGGGGCACCTACCTCGGACCGCCGACGGCCGGGTGATCACCGCTCTGAACACGCCCGACCGCCACGCACGCCTCCTCGTCGGTCACACCCCCCTCGGCCGTCAGCTCGATCAGCGCGTCCAGCCGGTTGCGGGCGGCCAGGAGGGCGGCGGCTGCCTCGTCGATGCGGGCGCGTTCGCGGTGCAGGTCGGGGAGCATGCCGGAGCAGGCCGGCTCCAGGATGCGGTCCTCGTCGACCATGCAGGGCAGCAGCTCGGCGATGACTGCGGTGTTCAGGCCGGCGGCCAGCAGCATGCGGATGCCCCGTACGGTCACGACGTCCGCTTCCTCGTACTCGCGGTAGCCGCTCGGGCGACGGGCCGGGCTCAGGAGGCCCTGTTCCTCGTAGTAGCGCAGCAGACGCTGGCTGACGCCCGTCCGTCGAGCGAACTCCCCCATGCGCATATGACGACCACCACATTCGGTTGACTCTCACACCGGTGTGAGACAGCAGCCTATTGCGCATGACACATCAGTCTTCAACACGCCCGCAGGACAATCCCGTTACCGTCATCGGCCTCGGTCCCATGGGGCTCGCCCTCGCCGGAGCCCTTCTGAAGAACGGCCATCCCACCACCGTCTGGAACCGCACCCCGGAGAAGGCCAAGGATCTCGTCGCCCGGGGCGCGCGGCTCGCGGGGTCCGTGGCCGACGCCGTTGCCGCCGGCCCTCTCACCGTCGTCTGCCTCAAGGACTACGCGACGCTGTACGAGGTGCTCGATCCCGCCGGGGGCGCGTCGGCGGGCCGGACCTTGGTCAACCTCAACTCCGGTACGCCGAACGAGGCGCACGCGGCGGCCTCGTGGGCGGCCGAGCGAGGCGTCACCTACCTGGACGGTGCGGTCATGGTGCCGCCGCCCCTCGTCGGGGACCCCGGATCCGTCTTCCTCTTCAGCGGTCCGCGCGAGGTCTTCGACGCCCACCGGGCCACGCTGGCGAGCCTGGGCGACCCCCGGTACCTCGGCTCCGATCCCGGGCTCGCGGTGCTCCACAACGCGGCGCTGCTCGGCCTGATGTACGCGACGATGAACGGCTTCCTGCACGCCACCGCGCTCGTCGGCTCGGCGGGCGTACGGGCCGAGGAGTTCGCCGATCTGGCGGTGAACTGGTTCCTGCCCACGGTGGTGGACGCGACCCTCGTCGAGCAGGCGCCGGATCTGGACGCGGGCCACTACCCGGGCGAGCTGGGCACCATGCACATGAACCTGAACGCGCTGGAGCACATCGCCCTCACCTGCGAGGAGCAGGGCGTGCACGCGGGGCAGCCGCGACTGATGCGGGAGATCGCGGCACAGGCCATCGAGGACGGCCACGGCGAGTCGAACTACCTGGCCGTTTTCGAGGTGTTCAAGAAGGCGGCGGAGCCGGGCGCGCGGTAGCGGCGGTGGGACCCGGCGGGTCCCACGAACCCCGCCGGGCTGTCCCGCTGTTCCCGGCGGGACAGCCCTTGGGTCAGTGGCTTCCGGCGTCGGCGAGGCAGAACTCGTTGCCCTCCGGATCCCTGAGGACCGTCCAGGACATTCCCTGCATCGACTGCTCGCCGACGACGGTCGCGCCCAGCTTCGCCAGGCGCTCCACGTCGGCCGGGCGGTCGGGCGAGGAGAAGTCGACGTGGACCCTGTTCTTGGCGGCCTTGGGCTCGGGGACCCGCTGGAAGCCGAGGACCAGCGGGGTCGCCGCGAGGACGACGAACGCGTCGTAGTCCTGCGTGTCCTCGACGCCCAGCGCCTCGGCCCACCAGGCGGCCAGGGCCTGGGGGTCGGCACAGTCGATCGTGATCATTTCCGGTGAGATGCGCATGCCTCTCACCGTACGGCGCACCACTGACAACGGGCCGGAAGTCGGCCTTCGGCCCGTTGGCGGCCCGTTGTCGGCCCTTTGTCGGCCCGCCTCAGGCCGGCGCGATCTCCAGCAGCGGGAGTTCGCGGCCCGGGATGGAGCCGGACGGGGTGACGCCGATCCGGACCGCGCCCATGGCCCGGTAGAAGCGCTCCGCGTTCGGGTCGGCGTCGATGGTGAGGCGGGTGAAGCCGAGGCGGCGGGCCTCGTCCATGGTGTGGGCGAACAGCCGTCGCCCGACCCCCCTGCCGATGGTGTCCGGCTCGACGAACATCATGCCGAGCGCGCCCCTCGGCGGCTCTCCGTCCAGGGTGGTGAAGCCCAGGATCCGGCCGTCCTCCTCGGCCACCGCCGTCCGCCGGGCCGCCACGTCCGCAGGACGGACGGTCAACTCCTCGCGGCAGGCGGCCAGGAACTCCGCGTCGTACCCCCAGTGGCCCTTCGACCGGAGGGCCAGTTCGGTCAGTGCGGCGGCTTCGGCCGCCTCGCCCGCGCGTATCCGCATGGGGGCATCGTCCCCCGTGCGGATACACACGGCCACGGATTTGCGCGGATACGCGCGGCCATGGACCTGCGCGGATACGCGCGGCCACGGACTCGGCCGACGTCAGTCGAAGATCGGGCCCTGTGTCCGGGTTCGCTTGATCTCGTAGAAGCCCGGGATGGAGGCGACCAGCAGCGTGCCGTCCCAGAGCTTCGCCGCCTCCTCGCCCTTGGGGGCGGGGGTGACGACCGGGCCGAAGAAGGCGATCTGCTCGCCGTCCGCGCCGGGGACGGCGATGACCGGGGTGCCGACCTCCTGGCCGACCTTGTCGATGCCCTCCTTGTGGGAGGCGCGCAGCTCGGTGTCGTACCGGTCGGAGTCGGCGTAGTCCGCGAGGTCGGCGGGGAGGCCGACGTCCTTCAGCGCGGCGGCCACCGCCTCGCGGGTGGGGCCCTCGTCGTTGTTGTGGAAGCGGGTGCCGAGCGCGGTGTAGAGGGGGCCGACGACCGCGTCGCCGTGGAGCTGCCGGGCGGCGACGACGACCCGGACCGGGCCCCAGGCCTTGTTCTCCAGGAGGTCGCGGTACTCCTCCGGCAGCTCGTCCAGCTTGTCCTCGTTCAGGACGGCCAGGCTCATCACGTGCCAGCGGACCTCGACGTCGCGGACCTTCTCCACTTCCAGCATCCAGCGCGAGGTCATCCACGCCCAGGGGCAGAGCGGATCGAACCAGAAGTCGACCGGGGTCTTGCCGTTGGCCGGGGTGTTCTCGGACATGTCTCTCCTCAGAAAGGCGTGTTGCACCTGCGGGCGAGAACGCCTCCGGACCGGCGGCCATTCCCTGCATGCCGCCCGGCGGAGACGCGTGCAAGGATCAATGGGTTCGAACACGACACATTGACGCGCGTCACGAAGGAGTGCCCGTGCCCGGTGAAAACCTGTCCCGCGACGAGGCCCAGAAGAGGGCCGAGCTGCTGACCGTCGACGGATACGAGGTCGAACTCGACCTGCGGTCCGCCGTCGGCGAGCCCGAGGGGGCCGACGGGGGCGACGGGGACGGCGGTCCGCGGACGTTCCGGTCGCTCACCACGATCCGGTTCCGCTCCGCCCGTGCGGGCGCCTCGACCTTCGCCGACCTGGTGGCCCCGGGGGTGGACGCGGTGACGCTGAACGGGACGGCCCTCGACCCGGCCGTCGTGTTCGACGGGACCCGGGTGGCCCTCGACGGGCTCGTCGAGGGCGAGAACGTCCTCGTGGTCGACGCCCGCTGCGCGTACAGCCGGACCGGCGAGGGCATGCACCGCTTCGTCGACCCGGAGGACGGCGAGGTCTACCTCTACACGCAGTACGAGCCGGCCGACGCCCGCCGCGTCTTCGCCAACTTCGAACAGCCCGACCTCAAGGCCCCCTACCGCTTCCGGGTGACCGCCCCCGAAGGCTGGCGGGTCTGGTCCAACGGGGCCGAGGAGTCGCGGAAGGACGGGGTGTGGACCTTCGCCGAGACGAAGCCGATCTCCACGTACATCACGGCAGTCGTCGCCGGCCCGTACCACTACGTCAGCGATCACTACAGCCGTACGTTCGACGACGGCACCACACTGGAGATCCCGCTCGGCGCGATGTGCCGCAAGGGGCTCGCGAAGCACTTCGACGCGGACGACGTCTTCCTGATCACCAAGCAGGGCCTGGACTTCTTCCACGACCACTTCGACTACCCGTACCCCTTCGGGAAGTACGACCAGGCGTTCGTGCCCGAGTACAACCTCGGCGCCATGGAGAACCCGGGCATGGTCACCTTCCGCGAGGAGTACATCTACCGCGGCAAGGTCACCTCGGCCGCCTATGAGCGGCGTGCCAACGTCATCCTGCACGAGATGGCGCACATGTGGTTCGGCGACCTGGTCACCATGGAGTGGTGGGACGACCTGTGGCTGAAGGAGTCCTTCGCGGACTTCATGGGCTCCTTCTCGATGGTCGAGGCGACCCGCTTCACCAACGGCTGGATCACCTTCGCCAACAACCGCAAGGCATGGGCCTACCGCGCCGACCAGCTGCCCTCCACCCACCCCATCACGGCGGACATCCGTGACCTGGAGGACGCCAAGCTGAACTTCGACGGGATCACGTACGCCAAGGGCGCCTCCGTGCTCAAGCAGCTGGTGGCGTACGTGGGGCGCGACGCGTTCCTCGAAGGCGCCCGGCGCTACTTCAAGAGCCACGCCTACGGCAACACGCGCCTGGGCGACCTGCTGTCGGTGCTGGCCGAGACGTCCGGGCGCGACATGACGGCCTGGTCGCGCTCGTGGCTCCAGACGGCGGGCGTCAACGTGCTCACCCCCGTGCCGACGTACGACGCGGACGGGAAGCTGGCCGAGCTGGCCGTCGTCCAGGAGGCCACCGCCGCGTACCCGGAGCTGCGCCCGCACCGCGTCGCGGTCGGCCTGTACCGGCGTACGCCCGAGGGCGAGCTGACGCGTTACGCGCGCGCCGAGGTGGACGTGGCCGGTGAGCGGAGCGTGGTGGAGGCCCTGGCCGGCTCCGAGCGGCCCGACCTGATCCTGGTCAACGACGACGACCTCACGTACTGCAAGGTGCGGTTCGACGAGGGGTCGCTGGCCACGCTGCGCGACCACCTGGGCGAGATCACGGACCCGCTGGCCCGTGCCCTGTGCTGGTCGGCCCTGTGGAACCTGACCCGGGACGCGGCTCTGCCGGCCCGCGACTTCGTCGCGCTGGTGCTGGCGTTCGCCGGGCGGGAGAGCGACATCGGCGTCCTCCAGATGCTGCACGCCTGGGCGCAGTCCGCGCTGGTCAACTACGCGGCCCCCGACTGGCGCGAGGAGGGTGGCCGGGCGCTGGCCGACGGCGCGCTGCACGAGCTGCGGACCGCCGAGCCGGGCAGCCAGCACCAGCTGACCTGGGCCCGCTTCTTCGCGGCGGTCGCCTCGTCCGAGGAGGACTTCCTGCTGCTGGGCGGGCTGCTGGAGGGCACGGCCCGGATCGAGGGTCTCGACGTCGACCAGGAGCTGCGCTGGTCCTTCCTCTCCCCGCTGGCCTCGCACGGCGTGGCGAACGAGACGGCGATCGACGCCGAGCTGGCCCGCGACGACACGGCCTCCGGCAAGCGCCACCACGTACGGTGCCTGGCCTCGCGCCCCTCGGAGGCGGTCAAGGCGCAGGCGTGGGCGGCGGTCGTGGAGTCGGACAAGCTGTCCAACGCGCTGGTCGAGGCGACGATCACCGGCTTCGGGCAGCCCTCCCAGCGGGAGCTGCTCGCCCCGTACGCGCACCGCTACTTCGAGGTGATCGAGCGGATCTGGGCGGAGCGGTCCATCCAGATCGGCATGCACGTGGTGCGGGGGATGTTCCCCGGCCTCCAGGACAGCCCCGCGACCCTCGCGGCGACCGACGCCTGGCTGGGCGAGCACGAGGACGCCGCCCCGGCGCTGCGGCGACTGGTGCTGGAGGCCCGGGACGATCTCGCGCGGGCGCTGCGCGGCCAGGAGTGCGACCGGGCCGCCGCCTGAGCAGGGACGGGATGAGGGGCGCTCGGGCGGGGCGTGCGTGCGGCGTGAAAGCGGCGCTCGTACACCCGGCCGAGACGCCCCTCCCCGATTCCCGGCGCGACGGCCCTTTTCGGTTGTCGAACGTCCGTACTTTAGGACGGCGTTGTCCGGGATTGTCGACGGGCGTGTAACAGGGGTTAGGGCAGCCTCCACGGGCGGGAAACCCCGGGACATGACCCAGAACGCCCCGCTCTCCCCCCGTCTCCCCGGCCACCCCGGCCTCCCCCTTCACCTCGAGGACGTCACGCACCGTGTCCTGTCCGCCGCCCAGTTGCGGGCGCGGGGAGTGTCCGCCGCGCAGACGTCCGCCCAGTGTCTGCCCGGTGGGCCCTGGCAGCACCTGCTGCCGGGGGTCTATCTGCTGCACCCGGACCCGCCCACCGGCCGGGAGCGGCTGCGCGGGGCGCTGCTCTACGCGGGGCGTCCGCCGGCCTCCGCGCGGCGCGCTCCGGGGGGCCCCGCGGACGCGGGGTACGGCGAGTCGATGCTCACCGGGGTGGCCGCGCTTGCGCTGTACGGCTTCGCCGCGGCCGGGGA
Organism: Streptomyces sp. CA-278952; assembly: GCF_028747205.1. Classification (NCBI taxonomy): domain Bacteria; kingdom Bacillati; phylum Actinomycetota; class Actinomycetes; order Kitasatosporales; family Streptomycetaceae; genus Streptomyces; species Streptomyces sp. CA-278952. The sequence continues at coordinate 5,486,518 of NZ_CP112880.1, read as the reverse complement.
CGTGGAGGCGCTGCACCGGATCGACGTGCTGGTCCCGCGCACCAGGCGGCTGCGGTCCACCCGGTTCGTGGAGGTGTTGCGGACCGCCTCGATGCCGAACCCGGTGCGGGTGGGCGAGGTGCCCGTCGCACCCGTGGAGCGGGCCCTGGCGGACGCCGTCGCGGACACGGCCGACGCGGCCGTCGTCCGGCGGCTGCTGACCGAGGCGGTGCGCGACGGGCACTGCGAACCGGCCGCAGTGGTACGGGAGTTGAGCGAGGCGAAGCTGCTGGGGCGGCCCGCCGTGGTGGGCGCGGTCGATGCGCTGCTGGCCGAGGGGCGGGCCGTGGCGGAGGCGCGGCTGTACGCGATGGTGCGCGAGTACGGGCTGCCGGAGCCGCTGTGGAACGTGGAGCTGCGGCTGCCGGGCGGGCCCCTGCTCGGCGGGGTCGACGCCTACTGGCCCGACCAGGCCGTGGCGGTGGAGCTGGACGCCCGGGCGCCCCGGTACGGCGCGCATGGCCGGGGGGACCGGACGGAGGCGGACCCGCAGTGGTCCGCGTACGCCGCGAAGCGGGAGCATCTGGAGCGGCTCGGGGTCACGGTCGTCCACCTCACGCCGAGGAAGCTGCGCGAGGCGGCGGACCAGCAGGCGACGGTGGTGCGGACGGCGCTGATGGCGGCCGCGGACCGGGAGCCGGCGGCGTACGTGATGGTGCTGCCGCGCTGAGAGGGGCGGCGGCCCGGGGAGGCCACCGGCGCCAGGGAGGCCACCGGGCCCGGGATGCCACCGGGCCTGCGGAAGCCACCGGCCCCGCGGAAGCCACCGAGCCTGCGGAAGCCACCGGCTCCGCGGAAGCCACCGGGCCTGCGGAACCCACCGGCTCCGCGGAAGCCACCGGCCCCGGGGAGACCACTGACCCCCGGGACGCCGGCCCCCGGGAGACCACCGGCCCCGGGGAGACCACGGACCCCCGGGAGACCACCGGCCCCCGGGAGACCGACCCGCTCCGACTCGGCCACGGACGCGTCTGGTCCGGACCACAACCGCCGCCACCCGCGTCGCCGGGCGCCACGGACGCACCGTTTGGCCTCATTCATCCCTCGTGGCATATCGCGCCCCGTGGCGGATCTATGCCATGTCCCTGACTCACCTCCGTCAACTCTCCACAAACCCCTGTCATTTACGACAGGCTGAGCGGTCATCCGGTACCGAATTCCGGACTCTCTCTTTCAATTACAGGGATGCTGATGACCAAGGAATCCCCCAGCTCCATACCCGGGGCCAGACGCGCGGCACGTATCGCGGCCGCTGCCGGACTGGCGGCCGCACTCGCCGCCTCCGGCGCCGCACCGGCGTTCGCCGCCGAGGACCCGGCACCGGCACCCGTCAAACCGGCCGCCACGAGCGACCGGGGCGACAAGCTCGGCAAGGCCGACGCCGACGTCCTGGCGAAGGCCGAGGCCAAGGGCGAGAAGCGCGTCACCATGATGGTCGCCACCACCCCGGGGGCGACCGAGCAGGTCAGCAAGCAGCTGGACGCCGTCGAGGGCTCCGTGGTCGGCCAGACCTACGACAAGCTCGGCTACGTCCGGGCGACGGTCCCGACCGGCCGCGCCGAGTCCACCATCAAGGCGGCCTCCAAGCTCTCCTCCGTCCTCGGCATCGATCTCAAGCAGGAGATCAAGCTGGACGACCCGACGCCCAAGGGCGACCGGGCCGCCGGAGCGAAGCAGCCGAAGGTCACGGGCGGTTACGCGGCGCCGGGCAAGAAGACCCCGGCGACGAACCCGTACAACCCGTCGTTCGAGACGGGCGCGGTCGACTTCGTCGAGAAGCACCCGACGGCCGACGGCCGCGGGATCACCATCGGCGTCCTGGACTCCGGCGTCGACCTCGGTCACCCGGCCCTGAAGAAGACCACCACCGGCGAGCGCAAGATCGTCGACTGGGTGACCGCGACCGACCCGGTGAGCGACGGCGACGGCACCTGGCTGAAGATGTCGCAGTCGGTGGCCGGCCCGACGTTCACGTCCGGCGGGAAGACCTATGCGGCGCCGGCGGGCAGCTACAAGTTCGCCACGTTCGCCGAGGCGGCCACCACCGGCGGCGAGATGGCGGGCGACCTCAACCGCGACGGTGACACCACCGACGTCTGGGGCGTGCTGTACGACCCGGTCACCGGCACCACCCGGGTCGACCTGAACAACAACGCGGACTTCTCCGACGACAAGGTCCTCAAGCCGTACAAGGAGAAGTTCCAGGTCTCCTACTTCGGTGAGGACGACCCGCGCACCCAGGTCGTCGAGCGCATCCCGTTCGTCGTCGAGACCCGTAAGAACGTCGTCCTCGACTCCTCGGGCGCGAAGGCGGACTTCGTCAACATCGGCGTCATCGAGGGCTCGCACGGCACCCACGTCGCGGGCATCACCGCGGCCAACGGGCTCTTCGGCGGCGAGATGAACGGCGCCGCCCCCGGCGCCAAGATCGTCTCCTCGCGTGCCTGCACCTGGTCCGGCGGCTGCACCAACATCGCGCTGACCGAGGGCATGATCGACCTCGTCGTCAACCGCGGCGTCGACATCGTCAACATGTCGATCGGCGGTCTGCCGCCGCTGAACGACGGCAACAACGCGCGCGCCGAGCTGTACAAGCGGCTCGTCGACATCTACGGCGTCCAGCTGGTCATCTCGGCCGGCAACAGCGGCCCGGGGCTCAACACCATCGGTGACCCGTCGCTCGCCGACCACGTGATCTCGGTCGGCGCGTCGATCTCCAAGGAGACGTGGGCGGCCAACTACGGCTCCAACGTCACCAAGAAGTACGACATGCTGCCCTTCTCCTCGCGCGGTCCGCGTGAGGACGGCGGCTTCGCGCCGATCATCTCGGCGCCGGGTGCGTCCATCAACACCACCCAGACCTGGGCGCCGGGCGGTCCGGTCAAGGAGGCGGGTTACGACCTGCCCGCCGGCTACTCCATGCTCCAGGGCACCTCGATGGCCTCCCCGCAGGCGGCCGGCGCCGCCGCGCTGCTGCTGTCGGCCGCGAAGCAGAAGAACATCGAGCTTCCCCCGGCCGACCTGCGCTCCGCGCTGACCAGCACCGCGGGCCACATCAAGGACGTGCCCGCGCACGTCCAGGGCTCCGGTCTGATCAACATCGTCAAGGCGTGGAAGCAGATCGCCAAGCAGGGCAAGCCCGCCCACGAGTTCTCGGTGAAGGCCCCGGTCGACACCGCGATCGACTTCGCGCTCAAGGACCCGGGCTTCGGCACCGGCCTCTACGACCGCGAGGGCGGCCTGAAGACCGGCGAGACCAAGGTCTACGACGTCGTCGTCACCCGTACCACGGGCCCGGACCGCAACGTCCAGCACAAGCTGTCCTGGAAGAACAACGACGGCACCTTCGAGCTCAGCAGCCCCCAGTACGTCTCGCTGCCGCTCGACACGCCGGTCAAGCTCAAGGTCAAGGCGAAGGCGAAGTCCGCCGGCGTCCACAGCGCCATCCTGCGGGTCGACGACAAGAAGACCTCCGGCGTGGACCACCAGATCATGACCACGGTCGTCGTCGCCCACGAGCTGCAGCAGCCCGGTTACGCCTACAAGGCGTCCGGCTCGGTCCAGCGCAACGGCACCACGTCGTACTTCGTCAACGTGCCGGAGGGCGCGAAGACCCTTGAGGTCGCCCTCAGCGCCCTGCGCTCGGGCAGCCAGACCCGGTTCGTCTCCCTGCACCCGTACGGGACGCCGGTCGACCCGACCTCCACGATCAACTGCTACCCGAACTACGAGAACCCGGCCAACACCTGCCGCCCGGACGCGCGTGCCTACAAGGACCCGCAGCCCGGCGTGTGGGAGATCGAGGTCGAGGCGCGTCGTACGTCGCCGCTGCTGGACAACCCGTACAAGCTGGACGTCTCGCTGCTCGGCGCGACCTTCGACCCGGCGGTGCGGACCATCGCCGAGGCGAAGATCGGCGCTCCCGCCGCGGTGGACTGGACGGTCACCAACGGCGCCGCCGCCCTCCAGGGAAAGCTTCAGGGCGGCTCGTTGGGCTCGGCCAAGGTGGAGAAGCCGTCGATCTCGACGGGCCAGACCCGTGAGACCACGGTCACCATCGGCGCGGGTGTCGAGAAGCTCGACATCGCCATCGGGGGCACCTCGGACGCCAACGCGGACATCGACCTGCTCGTCTTCCGGGGCGCCACGCAGGTCGGCAGCTCGACCTCCGCCGGATCCGAGGAGTCGGTCAGCCTGGTCAAGCCCGCCGCGGGCACGTACACGGTCGTCGTCGACGGCTACGCGGTCCCGTCCGGGACCACCACGTACGACTACCGCGACGTCTTCTACGCGGCCTCGCTCGGCACGATCAAGGTCGACTCCACCAAGGCCGTGAACCTGGCCAACGGTGCGTCGGCCCAGGTCGGCGCCGAGGTCGTGGTCGCCGGAGCGGCTCCCGAGGGCCGTCAGTTCTTCGGCGAGGTCCAGCTGGTCAACACGCGCGGCACCGCCGCGGGCACCGGCAGCGTCGTGATCGAGAAGGTCACGCCGTAACAAGTCCCATCGGGCCGTAACGGATCCCACCGTACGGATCCCATCGGCACGCAGGCGGGGCGGGCGCTCTCACGGGCACCCGCCCCGCTGTGCGTGTTCCTCGTCACGCCCCCCGACCGCCGCCGCAGATGTTTCCCCCCGCACGCGCGAGCCTCGCAGAATCTGCGGTCCTCGCGCGAAGAGTCCGCAGGTCGGACAATGGATTGGACAAGGCGGGCCAGGACATACGCATCATGGAGCGGCAAACGGGCCGCACAACCGCACGGGCGGGCAGCCGCCGGACGTGCAGAACAGAGGAGTCCTCGTGAAGGTCGGAATCGTCGGCGCCACCGGTCAGGTCGGCACAGTCATGCTCAGGATCCTGGCCGAGCGGGACTTCCCGGTCGACGAGCTGCGGCTGTTCGCCTCGGCCCGCTCCGCCGGCTCCACGATCGACTTCAAGGGCTCCGGCGTCACCGTCGAGGACGCCTCCGCGGCCGACTACACGGGCCTGGACATCGTGCTGTTCTCCGCCGGCGGCGCGACCTCGAAGGCGCTGGCCGAGAAGGTCGCCGCCCAGGGCGCCGTGGTGATCGACAACTCCTCCGCCTGGCGCAAGGACCCCGAGGTCCCGCTCGTCGTCTCCGAGGTCAACCCGCACGCGGCCCGGGTCCGCCCGAAGGGGATCATCGCCAACCCGAACTGCACGACGATGGCCGCGATGCCCGTGCTGCGCCCGCTGCACGACGAGGCCGGTCTCGAAGCGCTGACCGTCGCCACCTACCAGGCCGTGTCCGGCTCCGGCGTCGCCGGCGTCGCCGAGCTGCACGGCCAGGCGGCCAAGGTCGTCGCCGAGGCCGAGAAGCTGGCCCACGACGGCGAGGCCGTGGACTTCCCCGAGCCGGCCGTCTACAAGCGCCCGATCGCCTTCAACGTGCTGCCGCTGGCGGGCTCCATCGTGGACGACGGTTCGTTCGAGACGGACGAGGAGCAGAAGCTCCGCAACGAGTCCCGCAAGATCCTGGAGATCCCGGAGCTGAAGGTGTCCGGCACCTGCGTCCGGGTCCCGGTCTTCTCCGGCCACTCACTCCAGATCAACGCCCGCTTCGCCCGTCCGATCGGCGTCGAGCGCGCCTACGAGCTGCTGAAGGACGCCGAGGGCGTCGAGCTCTCGGAGATCCCGACCCCGCTCCAGGCGGCCGGCAAGGACGCCTCCTTCGTGGGCCGCATCCGGGTCGACGAGACGGTCGAACACGGTCTCGCGCTGTTCGTCTCCAACGACAACCTCCGCAAGGGCGCGGCGCTGAACGCCGTGCAGATCGCGGAGCTGGTGGCGGCCGAGCTGAAGGGCTGACCCGCGGCGTCACGCGTACGGGGAAGGGGCGGTCACCGGTGTCCGGTGACCGCCCCTTCGCATGCGTAGAGGTCAGAGCGCGAGATGGCGGCGGAGGGCCGCGTCGATCTCGGCCATGCGCTGGCGGGGGACCCGGCCGATCTGCCGCACGAACCGCTCCTGAGCCATCGCCCGTACCTGCTCGCACTGCACCTTGGAGTCCTTCGCCAGGCCGGAATCGCCCGCTTGGAGAAGCACCTGGAAGGGGTAGAGGCGAGAGACGTTCGACGTCAGCGGCACCACGGTGACCACGCCGCGTCCCGCCCGGTCCACCGCGGCGTTCGCACCATCATTGGAGACGATGATCGAGGGACGCGCCTTGTTGGCCTCGCTGTCCCGCACCGGCTCGTAGTCGACCAGATAGATGTCACCGCGCCTCATCGACGATCCCGTCCCCCGAGAACTTGTCCCAGAACGCGGCGTCCTCGCTCTCATCCCATTCGGCGAAAGCCGCCACGTAGTCGGCCTCAAGATTCGAGGCTCGCAACAGCTCGATGGCGGCGTGTATGACGGCGGACCGGGAATCCGCTTCGGTCTTCGTCGCGTACTCGTCGACGAAGGCGACATCCTCCTGCGGCAGACTCACACTGATCTTCATACCACTGATGCTACCGGAGTAGGAAGGGGAGCGCTACCCATCGTCGGGCAGGGCCGGACATGGAAGGATGATCCGAAACGTCACTATCGAAGGAGATGGCCGCGTGCCTGGCACGAATCTGACCCGCGAAGAGGCGCAGGAGCGGGCGCGCCTGCTGACCGTGGACGCGTACGAGATCGATCTCGACCTCTCCGGAGCGCAGGAGGGCGGCACCTACCGGTCCGTGACCACCGTGCGCTTCGACTGCGCGGAGGCGGGTGCGGAGTCGTTCATCGATCTGGTCGCCCCGGCCGTTCACGACGTGGTGCTGAACGGCAAGGACCTGGACGTGGCCGCCGTGTTCCGCGACGCGCGGATCGCCCTGCCGCATCTGCGTGAGGGCGCCAACGAGCTGAAGGTCGTCGCCGACTGCTCGTACACCAACACCGGTGAGGGCCTGCACCGGTTCGTCGACCCGGTCGACGAGCAGGCCTATCTGTACACGCAGTTCGAGGTCCCGGACGCGCGCCGCGTCTTCGCCTCGTTCGAGCAGCCCGACCTGAAGGCGACCTTCGCGTTCACCGTGAAGGCCCCGTCCGGCTGGACGGTCATCTCGAACTCCCCGACGCCGGAGCCTGCGGGCGACGTCTGGACCTTCGAGCCGACGCCGCGCATCTCCACGTACATCACGGCCCTCATCGTGGGCCCGTACCACGCGGTGCACAGCAGCTACGAGAAGGACGGCCAGTCCGTCCCGCTCGGCATCTACTGCCGCCCCTCGCTGGCGGAGTACCTGGACGCGGAGGACATCTTCGCCGTCACCCGGCAGGGCTTCGAGTGGTTCCAGGAGAAGTTCGACTACGCGTACCCATTCGCCAAGTACGACCAGCTCTTCGTCCCGGAGTTCAACGCGGGTGCGATGGAGAACGCGGGTGCGGTCACCATCCGCGACCAGTACGTCTTCCGCTCCAAGGTGACGGACGCGGCGTACGAGGTGCGGGCCGAGACCATCCTGCACGAGCTGGCCCACATGTGGTTCGGCGACCTCGTGACGATGGAGTGGTGGAACGACCTCTGGCTGAACGAGTCGTTCGCCACCTACACCTCGATCGCCTGCCAGGCGGACGCGGCGGGCTCGAAGTGGCCGCACTCCTGGACCACGTTCGCCAACTCCATGAAGACGTGGGCGTACCGGCAGGACCAACTGCCGTCCACGCACCCGATCATGGCGGACATCCAGGACCTGGACGACGTCCTCGTCAACTTCGACGGGATCACGTACGCCAAGGGCGCGTCCGTGCTCAAGCAGCTCGTGGCGTACGTCGGCAAGGACGCGTTCTTCCAGGGCGTCCAGGCGTACTTCAAGGCGCACGCCTTCGGCAACACCCGCCTCTCCGACCTGCTGGGCGCCCTGGAGAAGACCTCCGGCCGCGACCTGAAGACCTGGTCGAAGGCGTGGCTGGAGACGGCGGGCATCAACATCCTGCGCCCGGAGATCGAGACCGACGCCGACGGTCGTGTCACCTCGTTCACCGTGCTCCAGGAGGCCCCCGCGCTGCCCGCCGGCGCGAAGGGCGAGCCGACGCTGCGCCCGCACCGCATCGCCATCGGCGCCTACGACCTCGACGCGGACGGCAAGCTCGTGCGCACCGACCGGATCGAGCTGGACGTCGACGGCGAGCGGACCGACGTGCCCGCCCTGGTGGGCAAGGCCCGTCCGGCGGTCGTCCTGCTCAACGACGACGACCTCTCGTACGCGAAGGTCCGCCTCGACGCCGAGTCGCTGCGGGTCGTCACCGAGCACCTGGGCGACTTCGCCGAGTCGCTGCCGCGCGCCCTGAGCTGGGCCTCGGCCTGGGACATGACGCGCGACGGCGAGCTGGCCACCCGCGACTACCTCGCCCTGGTGCTCTCCGGCATCGGCAAGGAGTCGGACATCGGGGTCGTGCAGTCGCTGCACCGCCAGGCGAAGCTGGCACTCGACCTGTACGCGGCGCCGGAGGCCCGTGAGGGCGCGCTCAACCAGTGGACGGAGGCGACGCTGGCGCACCTGCACGCGGCGGAGCCGGGCAGCGACCACCAGCTGGCCTGGGCCCGTGCCTTCGCGGCGACGGCCCGCAACCCGCAGCAGCTGGACCTGCTCCAGTCGCTGCTGGACGGCACCGAGTCGATCGAGGGCCTGACCGTCGACACCGAGCTGCGGTGGGCGTTCGTGCAGCGGCTGGCGGCGGCCGGGCTGCTGGACGAGGAGGAGATCGCCGCCGAGTACGAGCGGGACAGGACGGCGGCGGGCGAGCGCCACGCGGCCTCCGCGCGGGCGGCCCAGCCCTCGGAGGAGGCCAAGGCCGAGGCGTGGGCCTCGGTCGTGGAGTCCGGCAAGCTGCCCAACTCGCTCCAGGAAGCGGTCATCAGCGGCTTCGTCCAGGCGGACCAGCGCGAGCTGCTGGCCCCGTACACGGAGAAGTACTTCGCTTCGGTGAAGGACGTCTCGGAGTCGCGCAGCCACGAGATGGCCCAGCAGATCATCGTGGGCCTCTACCCGGCCCTCCAGGTATCGCAGGAGACGCTGGACGCCACGGACGCCTGGCTGGCCTCGGCCGAGCCGAGCGCGGCCCTGCGCCGGCTGATGTCGGAGTCGCGGTCCGGTGTGGAGCGCGCTCTGAAGGCACGGGCGGCGGACGCGGCGGCGGCCACCGCCTGACCTTTCGCGCAGGCCTTCGAAAGGCGCCCCCTCCGCCGCGGCGGAGGGGGCGCCGTCTTGGAATACGTGGAAACCGCCCGGCGAGCGGGCGCGGGAGCGCAACCGTCCGCCGGGCGGGAACTCGGGGGTGCCGGCCCGAGGGTTACGGGGTCACGCGCCCGACTCCTCGTAACGGCGGGTCAGCTCGGCCGCGCCGGACTCCGTGAGCGTGCCGTGCAGACGCATCCGGGCCACGCCGCCGTCGGGGAAGGCGTCGAGGCGGACGTGGGTGACGACGGCCTGGGCGCGCAGCACGAAGCGGTGGAGGGTGTCGGGCTGGAGGCGGGTGCGCGGGACGATCTCGAACCACTCGCCGGTGTCGCCGTTGCGGCCCTGGAGGGCGATCCAGCCGGCGGAGTTGCCCTTGAGGTAGGCGGTGTCGATCTCGATCGCGCGGACCGCGCCCTGGGCGGGGAGGCGGAAGCGGACCCAGTCGTTGGTGTCGCGGACCCGGCGGCGGCGGTTCTCCCAGCCGTCGTCCATCTTGCGGGAGGTGCCCGGCAGGATGATCTGGGTGGGCGAGGAGTAGAAGCGGTCGGAGGCGTCCTCGTACGTACCGCCGTTGAGCACCGAGATCAGGTCGATGGTGCCGAGTGCGGCGAGCCAGGCCGGGTCCGGGACGACCTCGCCGTGCACGCGGAGGCGGGCGATGCCGCCGTCGGGGTGCTGGCAGAGGCGCAGGTGGGTGTAGCGGCGGCCGCCGGTGATCTCGAAGGCGTTGGCCGCGTGGCCGCGTACGGGGGTGGGCGGGAGGATCTCCTCCCACTTCACGTCGTCGGCGAGCAGTTGCTCGGGGCTCGGGGCGCCCTCGACGGAGGTGGCCTGCACGGATACGCGCTGCGGGTAGTTGCCGCGGAAGTGGGCGGTGTCGACGATCAGGCCGCGGACGATGCCGGGCGCGCCGAGGCGGACGATGGCCCAGTCGTGGTCCTCGGGGGCCGGGAAGGGGGTCTCGGCGCCCGCTCCCCTGCGGCGGCGGGTCTCCCAGCCGTCCATGATCTTGCCCTTGTGCCCGAAGTGCTCGGGGTCGAAGACGGCGCGCTCACGGATCAGGAGGTTCTCGCGCTCGGCGAAGAACTCGTCGTTGGCGGCGATCACGCCCGCGCCGAGGCGGCGGTCGGCGAGGTCGACCAGCTCGGTGAAGGGGAGGTCTCCGGCTTCGCGGTAGTCGGCGTACGGGTCGCCGCCGCCGTAGGGCGCGGCGTCATTGGCGTGGGGGTCGGTGTCGGGGTCCTGGAATGTGGTCTCGCTCGCGTCGAAGGTCATGGCTCCTACTTTCGCGCCACCGGACCCGTCAGGTCCATCGAAAGTTTTCGCAGGTATCTTTCAGCTCAGCTGAATGATGAGGCGACGCTGGTGAGCGCCGCGAGGACCCGGCCCACCGCCGGTCCGCTCTCTGCCCCGTGCCGGACCGCCGCCACCACGTGGCGGCGCGGCCGGTCCGCCTCCAGCACCCGCATCACCACGCCCTCGCGACGCTCCCGGGCGGCCATGCGGGGGACCAGTGCGACGCCCATGCCCGCCTCGACCAGGGCGAGGATCGCGGTCCACCCGGCGGCGCTGTGGGCCTGCTCGGGGACGAAGCCCGCCGCCTCGCAGGCGGCGGTGGTGATCTCGGACCAGGGCCCCGAGCCGCCGAAGATCCAGCGGTCGGCGGCCAGGTCCGCGAGGCGCAGGGCGGGGGCGCCGGCCAGTGGGTGGTCGGCGGGGAGCGCCACGTCCAGGGGGTCGGCGAGCAGCGGGAAGAGGCTGAAGCGGGGGTCGCGGGCGGTGGGCGCGTGGGCGGCCAGCGACAGGGCCAGGTCCACCTCGCCCGCGGTGAGCAGCTCGTAGGCCTGGGCGGCCTCGGCCTCCCGTACCCGTACGTCGGGCCCCGGGCGGTCCTCGGCGCGCAGGAGCCGGACGGCGGGGACGACGAGGGCGGGCACGGCGGTGGAGAACGCGGCCACCCTGACCTCGCCCGCCTCGCCGCGCAGATAACCGGTCAGTTCGGCCTCGGCCCGCTCCAGCTGGGCGAAGACCGCCTCCGCGTGGCGCAGGACGAGGTGGGCGGCGTCGGTGAGGCGGACGCGGCGGCCCTGGGCCTCCAGGAGGTCCACGCCGAGCTGCTTGGCCAGGTTGGTGAGCTGCTGGGAGACGGCGGAGGGGGTCATCCGGAGCGCCTCGGCGGTCGCCGTCACCGTGCCCCGGTCGCGCAGGGTGCGCAGGATGCGGAGCTTCTTGACGTCCCACTCGGTCATGGGCGCAACCTACCGGCCCGGCGCGGGCCGTGTTCCCCGCCCCCGGGCCGTGCGCACGTCGGCGTCCGGGCCGTGCACATGGCGGCGTCCGGGCCGTGCACATGGCGGCGTCCGGGGTCGGACGCACGAATGCGCCGCGCGGTGGTGCCCACCGGCGGCGCATCCTTCGTGCAGGGCGTACGTGTGCGGGTCAGACCTGCTTCTTGGACTTGTCCAGGACCATGACCAGGCCCGTGATCACCACGAACAGGGCGATGGGCGCGACGACGTAGAGACCGATGGTCTCGACCGCGCTCAGGCGCGGAGCCGGGTCGTCGCCGTCGTCGGGCGTGAGCGCGAGCGCCGGGCTCGACATGAGCAGCATCATCAGCGTCGTCCCGGCCGCAACGACGCCGGCGCGCATAGCGTTCATCTTTTCCACGGTGCCAACGTAGCGAACGGCTGGGGACCGCGCTCGCCCGGGGGTGCCGTACGAGGCTTTCGGGGCCGCAGGACGTCCATCAGCGCGTGCAGCCGGGGCGAGGCGGTGATCTCCTCCAGGGTGACCGGGTGCCCCTCGGTGTCGGCGATCGGGAGGCGCCAGTTGGGGTACTGGTCCCAGGTGCCGGGGAGATTCTGCGGGCGGCGGTCGCCGACGGTGTCGGGGAGCCAGACGCCGGTCATCCTGGCGGGGGTGCGCAGCAGGAAGCGGTGGACGGCCCGGACGGCGGCCTCCTCGTCGCCGTCGCCCTCGGGGAGTATCCGCAGCCGGGCGAGGAGGGCCAGCCACTCGGCGGTGTCGGTGGCGTCCTCGGTCAGCTCCTCCTCCAGGGAGCGGGCGAGCAGGCCGAGGCGGTGGCGCAGCGTCACATGGTCGCCGGTCAGCCGGGCGGCGGTGGAGGGCAGGTCGTGGGTGGTGGCGGTGGCCAGGCAGTCCCGGCGCCACTTCTCCGGGGCGAGCGGCCGTCCGTCGCCGTCCCAGTCGCGTTCGAACCAGAGCACCGAGGTGCCGAGCACGCCGCGCCGGGCGAGCGCCTCGCGGACGCCGGGCTCGACGGTGCCGAGGTCCTCGCCGACGACGACGGCCCCGGCCCGGTGGGCCTCCAGGACGAGGACGGCGAGCATCGCCTCGGCGTCCTGGGCGACGTACGTACCGTCGGTGGGCGGGCCGCCCTCGGGCACCCACCAGAGCCGGAACAGGCCCATGACGTGGTCGATGCGCAGGGCCCCGGCGTCGGCCAGCAGTCCGCGCAGCAGGCCCCGGTAGGCGGCATAACCGGTGGCGGCGAGGACGTCGGGGCGCCAGGGCGGCAGGCCCCAGTCCTGGCCGCGCGCGTTGAAGGCGTCGGGGGGCGCGCCGACGGACATGCCGTGGGCGAATGCCTCCTGCTGGGCCCAGGTGTCGGCGCCGGCCGGGTGCACGCCGACGGCGAGGTCGTGGACGATCCCGACGCTCATCCCGGCGTCCTCGGCGGCCCGCTGGGCGTCGGCGAGCTGGGTGGCGGTCAGCCAGGCGAGGCGGCAGTGGAAGTCGACCCGGTCCAGCAGTTCGGCCCGGGCGCGGGCGGTTCCCGGGGAGCGGGGGTCGCGCAGGGCCTCGGGCCAGGCGTGCCAGTCGGGGCCGTGCACCTCGGCGAGCGCGCACCACAGGGCGTGGTCCTCCAGCGCCTGGCCCTGCTCGGCCAGGAAGTCGCAGTAGGCGGCGCGGCGGCCGGGGGTGAGCGGCACCTCGACGACCAGCTCCAGGGCCTGGCGCTTCAGCTCCCAGACGGCGTCCCGGTCGATCAGCGCGCCCTTGTTCAGCACGGCCTCGCTGAGGGCGGCGGCGTCCTGCCGGAGGTCGTCCAGGGCGGCCCGGTCGCGGACGTGGCCGTATTCGGGGATCGACTCGACGCGCAGGTGCACCGGGTCGGGGAAGCGGCGTGAGGAGGGGCGGTACGGGGACGGGTCGGTGGGGTGCCCGGGGACGGCCGCGTGCAACGGGTTGACCTGGACGAACCCGGAGCCGAGGGTCCGCCCGGACCAGGCGGCGAGGTCGGCCAGGTCGCCGAGGTCGCCCATGCCCCAGGAGCGGGCGGAGAGCAGGGAGTAGAGCTGGACCAGGAAGCCGTGGGAGCGCTCGGGCGGCTGCGGGACGCGGGCCGGGGCGACGACGAGGGTGGCGGTGGCGCGGCGGTGGTCCGGCGTCACGACGTGGACGCGGTGGACGCCGGGGGGCGGCGGGATCCACCAGGCGGGGACGGCGGCCGGAGCGCCGGGCTCCTCCCCGGCGCGCTGCGGGTGCGGCGCGGACGCGGTGGCGGTGGCGGTGGCGGTACCCGCAGGAGCGGACGCGGGCGGGGCGGAGTCCGCGTCCCCCGGCGGCGTCACGGGTAGGGCGGTGGCGCCGGGGGTGACGGGCGGCGCGGTGGCGCCCTCCGGCGGCGTCATGGACGAGGCCGGGGCCGCCGCACGGGCCCGCATGCTCAGCGGGGCGGGCGGGCGGCCCGAGGGGTGTCCCTGGGTCTCGGCCGGTTCCGGCTCGACCGTGACGGTCGAGCCGGGGGGCAGCCCGGCGAGGGCGGGCGGCAGGGGCTCGCCGGCCCAGACCACCACGGTCGGCGGCAGCAGGCGCGAGCGGGACTCCGCGGCGACGAGGCACTTCCGTACGTCCGCCGGAGTGCCGGCGTCGACGCCCAGCGCGGCGAGCACGGCGATGACCGTGTCGTCGGGGACGGACACCGTGACATCCGGCGACGGGGAGTAGGAGGTGGCGACACCGTGCAGTGCGGCGAGCCGGGACAAGCCCATTCAGACTCCTGGGAACTCCATGCCCCCTGCGGTGCCGGGTGCGGTCGGCTCGCTGGTCAGTGGGGCGACGGCGGCAAGCGGAGGCTCGCTCGTGAGAGGGGTGGCATCGGCGAGCGGCGGCTCGCTGGTCAGCGGGGCGGAATCGGCGAACGAGGATTCACCGAGCAGGAGGGAGACATCGGCGAGCGGCGGCCCACTGATCAGGTGGGCGACCTCGGCAAGGGGGAGTTCGCTGGTCAGCGGCGCGGATTCGGGCTGCGGGGGTACCTGTTTGGAGAGGGCGGAGAGCAGAAGCTGCGCGGCAGCGGGCATGGTGGCCTCCTGGCCATGGAGAACAGGACACAGCAGGCCTACCCAGGCCTCGCCGTGGCAGACGTGGACGTGATGCAGGCGTTATGACAACGAGCCCAACGTGCTCTAGGTCACACTCGGTTCCCCCGGACGGCAGGTATGGGCTGTTTTCAGCCAATCCCGGCCGCCACACCAGCCCCAGAGGGCTCGAAGGCGTCGCTATTCCCGGCAAATACGGCAGAACGGCCATGCGCATTGACACCCTCGCGCGCGGGTGGTGGGCTCGGAGCCCGCCGGGGCCACCGCCCGCGGTCCGAGGGATCGGCACGGCGGCGGTCCATCGCCGGCAGTTGGTCGTTACGAAGGGGAGCGCGACGTGCGGATCGGGCGCAGAAGGCAGGCAACGGCCGTGGCCGCCGCCGTGATCGGCGGACTCCTCGGATCCGTCTCCGTCGCCCCGGCCGCGACGGCCGCTCCCGCCGACCCCGGCAGGCCCGCTGCCGGCTCGGCCGACCGCGCCGACAGCGCGCGGACCCCGCCCGTCTGGCCCCGGCCGCAGAGCATGAAGACCACCGGGCCCGCCGTCCCGCTGGGCTCCGAGGCCACGCTCGTCGCCGCGCCGGACGCCGATCGTCACGCCGTCGAACAGGCACGCACCCTGCTGCGCGGGGCGGGCGTCCGGACCCTGCACGAGAGCCTGCCGGGCGGCGGGCCGGTGGTCCGCGTCGGCGGCAGCGGAGCCGCCGACGCACTGCGGGCGCTGCGCGCCCCCGACCGGGCCGATCTGCCGTCGGGCGGCTACCGGATCGCGGTCGGCCAGGTCTCCGGACGCGCCACCGTCGCGCTGGACGGGCTCGGCGCGGACGGCCTCTTCCACGCCGTCCAGACCCTGCGCCAGCTGATCGCCGACGGCTCGGTGGCCGGCGTGACGGTACGGGACTGGCCGGGAACCGCCGTACGCGGCATGGCCGAGGGGTTCTACGGAGAGCCGTGGACGCGCGAGGAGCGGCTCGCCCAGATCTCCTTCATGGGCCGCACCAAGCAGAACCGCTATCTCTACGCGGCGGGCGACGACCCCTACCGGCTGGCGCGCTGGCGCGAGCCGTACCCGGCCGAGAAGCGGGCCGAGTTCCGGGCGATCGCCGAGCGGGCGCGCGCCGAGCACGTCACGCTCGGCTGGGCGGTCTCCCCCGGCCAGGCGATGTGCATGGCCTCGGACCAGGACGCCCGGGCGCTGACGAAGAAGATCGACGCCATGTGGGCGTTGGGCATCCGGGTCTTCCAGCTCCAGTTCCAGGACGTCAGCTACAGCGAGTGGCACTGCGACCTGGACGCGGAGACCTTCGGC
Organism: Streptomyces sp. CA-278952; assembly: GCF_028747205.1. Classification (NCBI taxonomy): domain Bacteria; kingdom Bacillati; phylum Actinomycetota; class Actinomycetes; order Kitasatosporales; family Streptomycetaceae; genus Streptomyces; species Streptomyces sp. CA-278952. The sequence goes on along the minus strand of NZ_CP112880.1, from coordinate 5,470,648 downwards.
AGCGGTCCGAAGGCGGCGGCCCGCGCGCAGGCCCGGGTCGCGGGCGCCCTCGCCCGGCATCTGGAGGAACGGCACCCGGACGCGGCCCCCCTGTCGGTGCTGCCGACGGAGTTCTACCAGGACGGGGCCACCGACTACCGCACCGCGCTGGCGGCCGAGCTGGACGACCGGGTGCAGGTGGCCTGGACCGGTGTCGGGGTGGTGCCGAAGAAGATCACCGGCGCTGAACTGGCCGGAGCCCGCGCCGCGTTCCGCCACCCGCTGGTGACGATGGACAACTACCCGGTCAACGACTACGCCCAGGACCGCATCTTCCTCGGCCCCTACACCGGCCGGGACCCGGCGGTGGCGAGCGGTTCGGCGGCGCTGCTGGCCAACGCGATGGAGCAGGCGTCCGCCTCGCGGATCCCGCTGTTCACCGCCGCCGACTTCGCCTGGAACCCGAAGGGCTACCGCCCGGACGAGTCGTGGCGGGCTGCCGTCGAGGATCTGGCGGGCGGGGACGCGGGCGCCCGGGAGGCGCTGCTGGCGCTGGCCGGGAACAGCGCGGGCTCGGTGCTCGGCGCGGAGGAGTCCGCCTACCTCCAGCCCCTGTTCGACGCGTTCTGGAACACCCGCGCGGACGCCCCCCGCCGGGACCGGGCGGCGGCCGAGCTGCGCGCGGCCTTCTCCGTGATGCGCGGGGCCCCCGATCGGCTGAAGACCCCCGCCGACGGCCGGCTGACCGAAGAGGTGCGCCCCTGGACGGAGCAGCTGGCCCGCTACGGCCGGGCCGGTGAGCTCGCGGTGGACCTGCTCCAGGCCCAGGCCGCCGGGGACGGCGCCGCCGCCTGGCGCGTCCAACTGGCCCTGGAGCCGCTGCGCGAGGAGATCGAGGCGAGCCGGGCCACGGTCGGCGAGGGCGTGCTGGACCCGTTCCTGGACAAGGCGGCGAAGGTGGCCGCCGGATGGAACGGCACCGACCGCGCCTCGGGACGGGTCACGAAGGACGCGCACAGCTATACGGTCCGGCTGGCCGGACCCCGCCCGGTGGAGGCCGTCACGGCGCTCGCCGAGCCCGGATCCGCCCTCACCGACGCGGTCGTGGAGGCCCACGTGCCCGGTGAGGGGTGGCGGGCGCTGGGGAAGCTCTCGCCGAGCGGCTGGACCCAGACCGCCGCGAAGGGGCTGCGCGCGGACGCCGTACGGGTCACCGTGCCGGAGGCCGCGCGGACCGCCCCGCCCTCGTACCTCAGCCCCACCCTGCCCCGCTCCCCCGCCGTCGTGGCGGGCTCCCCGCAGGTGCGCGCCCTGGTGCCGTGGTTCGGCGACGAGCCCGCCGCCACGCTCGACCTGAAGCGCGGCGAGACGGACGCCGAGATCGGCGGCGAGCCCCAGCGGGTCAAGGCCCGGCTGGCCGGGCGGCGTCCGGTCGAGGTGAAGGGCAAGCTCACCGCGGAGGCCCCCGAGGGCATCGAGGTGCGGGTCCCGAAGCAGACGACCGTGCCGCGCGGATCGCGCACCGACGTGCCCGTGGACATCACGGTCCCGGCGGACACCCCGGCCGGCGAGTACGAGGTCCCGCTGACCTTCGGCGGCCAGGAGTCCACGCTGACCGTGCGGGCCTTCCCGCGTACGGGCGGCCCGGATCTGGCGCGTACGGCGAAGGCCTCGTCGTCCGGCGACGAAACCCCGGACTTCCCCGCGTCGGCGGCCTCCGACGGCGATCCGGAGACCCGGTGGTCCTCGCCGGTGGAGGACGGGGCCTGGTGGGGGGCCGAGCTGCCGGAGCCGGTGCGGCTGGGCCAGGTGGTGCTGAACTGGCAGGACGCGTACGCCTCCCGCTACCGGATACAGGTCTCCGCCGACGGCCGCGTCTGGCGCACCGCCGCGACGGTGACGGAGGGCCGGGGCGGGCGCGAGTCGGTCCGGATGGACGCGAAGGGCACCCGGTTCATCCGGGTGCAGGGTGAGGGCCGGGCGACGGAGTACGGCTACTCGCTCTGGTCGGTGGAGGCGTACGCGGTCGTGGACGACTGACCGCGTACGTACAGACTGACCGCGTACGTACGGACTGACCCCCTACGGACAGGTTGACTCTCCGTACGTACGGGGGGGGAACGGCGAAGACCCGAATCTCAGGCGGACACGCCGTCGATCCGGGCCATCACGTCGTCCGCGCCGAACGGTTGCAAGTACGGCAGCCAGCGCGGGTCGCGGTGTCCGGTCCCGATGATCCGCCAGGCCAGGCCGGTCGGCGGGGCGGGCTGGTGGCGCAGCCGCCAGCCGAGCTCGGGCAGATGGCGGTCGGCCTTGACGTGGTTGCAGCGGCGGCAGGCCGCCACCACGTTGTCCCAGGCGTGCTGTCCGCCGCGGCTGCGCGGGATGACGTGGTCGACGCTGGTCGCGGCGGCCCCGCAGTACATGCAGCGCCCGCCGTCCCGGGCGAACAGCGCCCGTCGCGTCAGGGGGACGGGGCCCCGGTAGGGGACGCGGACGAAGCGCTTGAGCCGGACCACACTGGGTGCGGGCACGGCACGGGTGGCACTGTGCAGGAAGGAGCCGGACTCTTCAAGGCAGATGGCCTTGTTCTCCAGGACGAGGACGAGCGCGCGGCGGAGCGGTACGACGCCGAGCGGCTCGTACGACGCGTTGAGAACCAGGACGTGCGGCACGGTGGATGCCTCCTTGTACGCCGGCGGCGCGTGGCTCGCGCCGGGACGATCCGATCTCAGTCTCTCCTCATGCCTGGTCAAAGCGCCACCACGTACGAGTAACGGGCCGAGAGGATTTTTCTCACTCCGGGCTCCACGCGGCGTTCGGCGGTGCCGAACAGGTGTTTCACCTGGGCGGCCGTCCGCACTGTGCGATCGGCCACAGCGGAGGTGTTCCCGGTGAGACCTCTCTCTCTTCCCACGACGGCAACGATCCACTCCCCCGGCTTCGTTAGTGTTACGACCAGCCGTCGTCCCCCTGGAGGTCCCTGTCGTGTCGCTGTCCGTCCTCTTGGCCGCAGCCCCGTCTCCCGAGCCGGGTGGCTCGCTGGGCGAAGCCGCCGAACAGGCCGGGAACGCCGCGGGCTGGGTCGAGGAGAACTGGTCCACCTGGCTGAGCACCGGGTTGCGCATCCTGCTGATCGTGGCGGTCGCGATCACGCTGCGTTATCTGATCCGGCGCGCCCTGACCAATCTGATCGAGCGGATGAACCGCGGCGCCCAGGCGGTGGAGGGCACGGCGCTGGGCGGGCTGCTGGTGAACGCCGAGCGCAGACGCCAGCGGTCGGAGGCGATCGGCTCGGTGCTGCGTTCGGTGGCCTCGTTCGTGATCATGGGCACGGCCGCCCTGATGGTCCTGGGCGCCTTCAAGATCAACCTGGCGCCGCTCCTCGCCTCCGCCGGTGTCGCGGGCGTGGCTCTGGGCTTCGGCGCCCGCAACCTGGTCACGGACTTCCTCTCCGGCGTCTTCATGATCCTCGAGGACCAGTACGGGGTCGGGGACGCCGTCGACGCGGGCGTGGCCTCCGGCGAGGTCATCGAGGTGGGGCTGCGCGTCACCAAGCTGCGCGGCGACAACGGCGAGATCTGGTACGTCCGCAACGGCGAGGTGAAGCGGATAGGCAACCTCAGCCAGGGCTGGTCCACGGCCGGGGTCGACGTCACGGTGCGTCCGACGGAGAAGCTGGAGCACGTCCGCCAGGCGATCGCCACGGCCGCCGAGACGATGACGAAGGAAGAACCCTGGTCGGAGCGGCTGTGGGGCCCGGTGGAGGTGCTCGGCCTGGACGAGGTCCTGCTGGACTCCATGACCGTCCGCGTCACCGCCAAGACGATGCCGGGCAAGGCGCTCGGAGTGGAGCGCGAGCTGCGCTGGCGCATCAAGCAGGCGCTGGACGAGGCGGGCATCCGGATGGTCGGCACGGTGCCGCTCCAGCCGGAGGGCGCGTCCACGGCGGACCCGACGGCCGCGATGGCGGCCCCCTCCGCGTACGCCTCGGCCGTCTCCCCGCAGTCGCTGGCGGCGACGCCGATACCGCCGGCGACGAACCTGAGCAAGTAGCCGCCGAACCTGGACGAGCAACCCCTGCCGCGACGCCCCCGGCCGCCTCCTGGACCCCAGGGTGGCGGCCGGGGGCGTCGCCGTGCCGGGTAACACTTTGATTGCCGGACGGGGGTCACCCATTGACGCCCCGGTGACCTGCGGCCTACCGTCCTCCCAACCGAATAGGAAACTTTCCTAACAGAGTTTCTCCGGATCCGCTCCGGAGGTCCCCGAACAGAGGGCGGTGCATCCACGATGGCGGGAACCACTCCCGGCGCACCCGGCACCCCGGGCACACCACGGGTGCTGCGGGCCATGAACGACCGGGCCGCCCTCGATCTGCTGCTGGAGCACGGGCCGCTCTCCCGGACCCGGATCGGGAAGCTGACCGGCCTCTCCAAGCCCACCGCGTCCCAGCTCCTGGCCCGGCTGGAGGCGGCCGGACTCGTCGTCGCCACCGGGACCAGCGAGGGGCGCCCCGGGCCCAACGCGCAGCTCTACACGGTGAACGCGCGGGCGGCCCATGTGGCCGGGCTCGACGTGAACGGCCGGCGTATCGTCGCCGCCGTCGCGGACGTGACCGGACAGACCGTCGGGGAGTTCGAGCTGGCGACCCCGGGCCGGCGCGCCGACAGCGTGGTGCGCCAGGTCGCCGACGCGCTGGACGGGGCGGTGAAGGACGCCGGGCTCACCCGCGCCGACGTCCACCGGGTCGTCATCGGCACCCCGGGCGCCTTCGACCCCGGCACCGGACGGCTGCGGTACGCCTCGCACCTGCCCGGCTGGCACTCCCCCACCCTGCTGGACGAGCTGGCCGCGTTCCTGCCGATGCCGGTGGAGTACGAGAACGACGTCAACCTGGTCGCCGTCGCCGAGCAGCGCCTGGGCGCGGCCCGCGGCCACGAGGACTTCGTCCTGCTGTGGAACGAGGAGGGCCTCGGCGCCGCCCTCGTCATCAACGGCCGGCTGCACCGCGGCTTCACCGGCGGCGCGGGCGAGGTCGGCTTCCTGCCGGTGCCGGGCACCCCGCTCGTGCGCCAGGTCGTCAAGGCCAACAGCGGCGGCTTCCAGGAGCTGGCGGGCGCCCAGGCGGTGCCCCGGCTCGCGAAGGCGCTGGGCGTCGACACCCCGCAGCAGCCGTACGCGAAGGTCGCCGCGGATCTGCTGGCGCGGGCGGCCGACGCGTACGAGCGGGACGAGGCGCTCACCGAGCTGTTGCGCCAGTACGCCCAGCGGCTCGCCACCGGCCTCGCCTCCGTCACCGCCGTCCTGGACCCCGGGCTGATCGTGCTCTCCGGCCGAGCGGTCGCGGCGGGCGGCGAGATCCTGCGCTCCCTGATCCAGTCCGAGCTGGCCGAGCTCGCCGCCTCCCGGCCTCGGCTGGTGGTCGGCGAGATCGACCGCACCCCCGTCCTGCGCGGCGCCCTGGAGAGGGCGCTCGCCGACACCCGCGACGAAGTGTTCGACACCTCGCGCTGAACCACGCCCGTCCCCCGTTCCCCGTCCCCCGTCGTCTGCCTCTTCCCCGTCCCTGGGAGTTTTGTCATGCGCACAAGCCGTCTCACCACCACCGCCGTCGCCGTCGCCGCGATATCGGTGCTCGCCACCGCGTGTACGGGCCAGTCCGAGGCCGGGGCCTCCGACGACCCGGACGCGAAGACCACGATCAACTTCTGGCACGGCTGGAGCGCGCCCGCCGAGGTGAAGGCGGTCAAGGACAACATCGACCGGTTCGAGAAGGCCCACCCGAACATCACGGTGAAGGTCTCCGGCAACATCAACGACGACAAGCTCAACCAGGCGCTGCGCGCGGGCGGTTCGGACGGGCCCGACGTGGTCTCCTCCTTCACCACCGCCAACGTCGGCAAGTTCTGCTCGTCCGGCGCGTTCGCGGACCTGAAGCCGTTCATCGAGAAGTCGAAGCTCGACCTGGAGAAGACCTTCCCGAAGGTCCTCCTGGACTACACCCAGTTCGAGGGCAAGCGCTGCGCCCTGCCGCTGCTCACCGACGCCTACGGCCTCTACTACAACAAGGACGCCTTCGAGAAGGCCGGCATCACCGCGCCGCCGAAGACCATGTCGGAGCTGGCGAGCGTCGCGAAGAAGCTGACCGTCGAAAAGGGTGACAGCTACGAGCAGCTCGGTTTCATGCCGACCTTCCACGGTTACGAGACCGTCGCCAGCCACTACATGTCCTCGTGGGACCACACGTACTTCGACGAGAACGGCAAGTCCAACATCGCCAAGGACCCGGCGTTCGCGGAGATGTTCACGTACCAGAAGAAGCTCGTCGAGGAGCTCGGCGGTTACGACAAGCTGGAGAAGTACCGCGGCACCTTCGGCGACGAGTGGGGCGCCAAGCACCCGTTCCACACCGGGCAGGTCGCCATGCAGCTGGACGGCGAGTGGCGGCTCGGGATGGCCGAGAGCGCCAAGGCCGGCTTCGAGATCGGCGTCGCGCCGATGCCCGTCGCCGACGACGAGGCCGACAGCTACGGCAAGGGCTTCCTCTCCGGCACCATCGTGGGCATCGCGCCGACCAGCAAGAAGCAGAACGCCGCGTGGGAGCTGGTGAAGTACATGACCAGCGACACCGAGGCGGTCGTCGCCTTCGCCAACGGCATCCGCAACGTGCCGTCCACCCTCGATGCCCTGAAGTCGCCCGACCTGAAGTTCGACCCGCGGTTCAAGACCTTCCTGGACATCGCCCAGCACCCCGAGTCCAGCACCTCGGACGGGGCCGTCAACGGGTCGACGTACCAGCTGACGCTCCAGGACTTCGGCTACCAGTACGAGAAGGGCGCGGTGAAGGACCTGAAGGCCGGTCTGGAGAAGACCGCGCAGCAGATCGACACCGACATCGCCAAGGCCAAGTAGCCCGACGATGACGACGCACACACTCCGCTCCAAGCGTCGCAGGTCGGCGCTGCGCACGGCGGCCTTCATGTCGCCGTGGCTGATCGGGTTCTCGGTCTTCTTCGCGTATCCGATGATCTCGACCGTCTACTTCTCCTTCACCCAGTACGACGGCTTCGGGGCGCCGGTCTTCAACGGGCTGACCAACTGGACCTACGTCTTCAGCGACTATCCGATGTTCTGGCCGTCGCTGCGCAACACCCTGTGGCTGGTCCTCGTCATGGTCACCTGCCGGGTCGTCTTCGGCCTCGGCATCGGGATGCTGATCACGAAGATCAAGACGGGGACCGGGGTCTTCCGGACCCTGTTCTACCTGCCGTACCTGGCCCCTCCGGTCGCCGCGACGCTCGCCTTCGTCTTTCTGCTCAACCCCGGCACCGGGCCCGTCAACGCGATCCTCGGGGACCTGGGGCTGCCGACGCCGGGCTGGTTCAACGACGCCACCTGGTCCAAGCCGGCGCTCACCATGCTCGCGGTGTGGGGCATCGGGGACCTGATGGTCATCTTCATGGCCTCGCTGCTGGACGTCCCGACCGAGCAGTACGAGGCGGCCGAGCTGGACGGCGCGTCCGCCTGGCAGAAGTTCCGCTTCGTGACCCTGCCGAACATCTCGCCGATCGTGCTGTTCGCCGTGGTGACGGGCGTCATCCAGGCGATGCAGTACTACACGCAGCCGCTCGTCGCCGGAAAGGTCGCGTCCGGTGTCATCGGCGGCTCCGGGCAGTCCTTCGAACCCGGCTATCCCGACAAGTCGACACTGACGCTCCCGCAGCTCGTCTACAACCTGGGCTTCCAGCGCTTCGACTACGGCGCCGCCTGTGTCGTCGCCCTCGTCCTGTTCGCCCTGGCCATGGCCTTCACCGCGCTGCTGATGCGGGGCCGCAACAACCTGATCCAGGCCGGTGACTGAGCCATGACCCACCTCCTCGACGCCGTCGACAAGACCGCCACCGCCCCGCCGAAGAACTCTCCACCGACCCCCGCCGCGCGCACCGCCCGCCGCAAGGCGCTGCTGCACTGGATCGCCGTGCACTCGCTCGGGATCGCCGCCGCGCTCTTCTTCGTGCTGCCGTTCGTCTTCGTGGTGCTGACCTCGCTGATGAGCGACCAGCAGGCGCTGACCCGCGACCTCACCCCGAACACCTGGGAGTGGGACAACTACGAGCGGGTCTTCAACACCCCGGGCTTTCTGACCTGGTGGCGCAACACCCTGCTGTACGCGGGCGTCGGCACCGTCCTCACCGTCGTCTCGTCCGTCCCGGTGGCGTACGCGCTGGCGAAGTTCCGCTTCCGGGGCCGCAGGCTGTCGCTGATGCTCGTCATCTCGATGATGATGCTGCCGCCGCAGGTCATCATCATCCCGATGTACCTGTTCTGGGCGAAGCAGATGGACCTGTCCGGCACGTTGTGGCCGCTGATCATCCCGATGGCCTTCGGCGACGCGTTCTCCATCTTCCTGCTGCGGCAGTTCCTGCTGACCATCCCGAACGAGTACCTGGACGCCGCCAAGGTCGACGGCTGCGGTGAGTTCCGCACGCTGATGAAGGTCGTCCTGCCGATGGCCAAGCCCGGCATCGCGGCCATCGCCCTCTTCCAGTTCTTCGCCGCCTGGAACGACTACTTCGGACCACAGATCTACGCCTCCGAGAACCCGGCCGCCTGGACGCTCAGTTACGGCCTCGAATCCTTCAAGGGCGCACACCACACCGACTGGAACCTGACCATGGCCGCGACCGTTCTGGTCATGGCCCCCGTGATCGCCGTCTTCTTCTTTGCCCAGAAGGCATTCGTCGAGGGCGTCACACTGACCGGAGTAAAGGGCTGATGATGAAGCTCGCAGTAGTGGGTGGCGGGTCCACCTACACCCCTGAACTGATCGACGGATTCGCCCGGCTGCGGGACACGCTGCCGATCGAGGAGCTGGTGCTCGTCGATCCGGCGGCCGACCGCCTGGAGCTGGTGGGAGGTCTCGCCCGGCGGATCTTCGCCAAGCAGGACCACGCCGGGAAAATCACGACCACCACCGACATCGACGCGGGCGTCGCCGACGCCGACGCGGTCCTGCTCCAGCTGCGCGTCGGCGGACAGGCCGCGCGCAACCAGGACGAGACCTGGCCGCTGGAGTGCGGCTGCGTCGGCCAGGAGACCACCGGCGCCGGCGGCCTCGCCAAGGCCCTGCGCACCGTGCCGGTCGTCCTGGACATCGCCGAGCGGGTCCGCCGCGCCAACCCGGACGCCTGGATCATCGACTTCACCAACCCCGTCGGCATCGTCACCCGCGCCCTGCTCCAGGCCGGGCACAAGGCCGTCGGCCTGTGCAACGTGGCGATCGGCTTCCAGCGGAAGTTCGCCCGGCTGCTGGACGTGACCCCCTCCGAGGTGCACCTCGACCACGTCGGGCTCAACCACCTGACCTGGGAGCTGGGGGTGCGCCTCGGCGGCCCGGACGGCGAGAACGTCCTGCCGAAGCTGCTCGCCGAGCACGGCGACGCCATCGCCGACGACCTCCACATGCCCCGACAGATCGTCGACCGGCTCGGCGTCGTCCCCTCCTACTACCTGCGCTACTTCTACTCCCACGACGAGGTGGTCAGGGAGCTCGGCACCAAGCCGTCCCGGGCCGCCGAGGTCGCGGCGATGGAGAAGGAACTCCTCGCGATGTACGGCGACCCGACGCTGGACGAGAAGCCCGAGCTGCTCGCCAAGCGCGGCGGCGCGTTCTACTCGGAGGCGGCCGTGGACCTGGCGGCCTCCCTGCTGGGCAACGGCGGCTCCCCGGTCCAGGTGGTCAACACGTACAACAACGGGACGCTGCCGTTCCTCCCGGACGACGCGGTGATCGAGGTCCAGGCCCGGGTCGGACACGACGGCGCGACACCGCTGGCCGTCTCCGCGCTGGACCCGCTGTACGCCGGACTGATCGCCAACGTGACGGCGTACGAGGACCTCGCCCTGGAAGCCGCGCTGCGCGGCGGCCGGGACCGGGTCTTCAAGGCGCTCCTCGCCCACCCGCTGGTCGGCCAGTACGCGTACGCCGAGGGGCTCACCGACCGGCTGATCGCGCACAACCGGGAGCACCTTTCGTGGGCGTGAACGTGTCGGTCGTCGCCATCGACGCGGGCAACAGCAAGACCGACGTGGCACTGATCGGCGAGGACGGCACCGTGCTGTCCACGGCACGCGGCGGCGGCTTCCAGCCGCCCGTGGTCGGGGTGGAGGCGGCGATCGACGTGCTGGCCGCCGCGCTGGAGCGGGCCGTCGCGGAGCTGCCGGACGCCGGTGGCCCGTTCGGCGCGTCCGCCCATGTCTCCGCGTGCCTGGCCAACGCCGATCTGCCGGTCGAGGAGGCCGAGTTGGCCGCGGCCCTTCAGGCCCGCGGCTGGGGCTCCTCGGTGGAGGTGCGCAACGACACCTTCGCGATCCTGCGCGCCGGGGTGGACGAGCCCCGGGGCGTCGCGGTGGTGTGCGGGGCCGGGATCAACTGCGTGGGCATGACCCCGGACGGGCGGACCGCCCGCTTCCCCGCGATCGGACGGCTGTCCGGTGACTGGGGCGGCGGTTCGGGGCTCGCGGAGGAGGCGCTGTGGTTCGCCGCGCGCGCCGAGGACGGGCGCGGCGAACCGTCCGAGCTGGCCCGTGCGCTGCCCGCCCACTTCGGGCTCGACTCGATGTACGCGCTCATCGAGGCGCTGCACCGGGGCGGGATCCCGTCGGCGCGGCGGCACGAGCTGACACCGGTGCTGTTCGCGACCGCCGCGGGCGGGGACCCGGTGGCCCTCGCGCTGGTGGAGCGGCTGGCCGAGGAGGTGGTGGCAATGGCCTCGGTGGCGCTGGGGCGGCTCGGTCTGCTGGCGGAGGAGGTTCCGGTGCTGCTGGGCGGCAGTGTGCTGGCCGCGCGCCACCCGCAGCTGAACGACCGGATCACCGCACTCCTCGCGGCGCGCGCCCCGAAGGCCGAGGTGCGCGTCGTGTCCGAGCCGCCGGTGCTGGGCGCGGCGCTGCTGGGCCTGGACCGTACGGGCGCGGCGCCGGAGGTCCACCGGAGGCTGCGCGCGCAGTACGTCTGAGGCCGGAGCACGTCGTACGTCACGGGGGCGTCCCCTCGCGCGGTTCGCGTGGGGGGACGTTCCTCGTACGGGTGAACGCCGGGCACGCGCGGGGTGCGAGGGAACCGATCGGGCTCCTGAAACGTGTACCTGATGGGGAGTCCGTTCGCTTATGGGGATGTATCAGGGCACGTTGTACCGCTTGCCTTGATCGGCCGCGTCTGCCCTGATCGAATGCGGGGACTGATGGGGGGACCGATATCGGGACTGATGTCGGGACCAATGTAGGGGACCGATCGGGGGCCGATGTGGGAATCAGCCGTTCCCGGTGTGGATGTCCGTCCCCGCGGCCATACTTCTGGCCGGGCGCGCGTCCCTGGGCCGGGGGCGGGGGCCCGCCGTCAGTGACCGAGGGGGAGGCCGAGTGACACATCCGCCGAGCGGCGGCACGCAGACGCTGCGCACGCCGGACCCGGTGTCCGCGCACGCCGACGTGGACGCACAGCGCCGCACCACGTGGGCCGGGCAGGCGGGGCGTCTGCGCGCCGTGGCGACGACCGAGCCCGGCCGGCTCCAGATCATCGGGGCCGTCCTGGCCCTGCTGGTCGTGGCGTTCGGCGCGGTGACCACCCTGGAGATCTCGTCGCGGGCGTCGTCGGCCGACGACGTGGTCAGCCGCAGTCAGCCGCTCAGCGCCGACGCGGCGGACATCTACCGTTTCCTGGCGGACGCGGACACGACGGCGGCCAGTGGGTTCCTCGCGGGTGCGCAGGAGCCCGAGGCCGTGCACGAGCAGTATCGGAAGGACATCGAGGAGGCGGCCCGGCTGTTGGTGAAGGCGTCGGGGAACACCGGCTCCGACAGCGCGTCCAGCCGTGAGATAGCCACCCTCAACAAGCTGCTCCCGGTCTACACGGGCCTGATCGAGCGCGCCCGCGCCAACAACCGCCAGGGCCTGCCGCTGGGCGGCGCCTACCTCCGGTACGCGAACCAGAAGATGACCGGCGAGATGCTGCCGGCCGCCGAGCGGCTGTACGCGGCGGAGACGGGCCGGCTGGAGACGGACTCCGCCGACGCCCGGCGGTGGCCGCTCCTGTCGCTCGGCGCCGGGATCCTGGTGCTCGGCGCGCTGGGGTGGATGCAGCGGCGCACCTACCGCCGGACGAACCGGGTGCTGAACCACGGGCTGCTGGCGGCTACGGCCGCCGCCTCGGTGGTGGTGCTCTGGCTGGCCGTGGGGCACGCGGTGGCCCGTACGGAGCTGCGGTCGGCGATGGTGCACGGCCAGGCGTCCCTGGATGTGCTCAACGACGCGCGGATCAACTCCCTGAAGGCGCGCGCCAACGAGAACCTCACCCTGGTGGCGCGCGGTGCGGTGCTGACCCCCGACGGCTCCGGCGACCAGTACGAGGCGGACTACGGCACGGGGATGAAGGCAGTGAAGGACCGGTTGGAGAAGGCCGACCGGCTCGCGGACGACGAGAGCGGGAACGCGCCGGTCCTCGACGCGACCAAGGGCGTGGCCGAGTGGGGGGCCCGCCACCGCGAGGCGCGTGCTACGGACGACCGCGGCGACTACGACGGCGCCCTGGAGCAGATCATCGGGACCGAAAGCTCCACCGGGCAGTCCTTCCAGCGGGTGGACGCCGCGCTGGAGAAAGCGCTCGCGCATGAGCAGGACGAGTTCACCGCGGCGGCGGAGGACGGGCGGGGCGCCCTGCGGGGCCTGCCGATCGGCGCCGCGGCGCTGGCGGTCCTGGGGGCCGCCGCCGTGATCGTCGGGGTCAACCGCAGGCTCTCGGAGTACCGGTGAGAGGGGCAGCGATGAGCAGGTCGAAGGAGCGTTCCGCACGCGGCGGCCTGCGCGGCTGGGGCGGCGTGGCGGGGATGGCGGCGGCGTGCGCGGTGACCGCGGCGGTCACCCTGTTGCCGCTGGCCCACCACAGCGGCGGGGCGGCCGGAGCGGACGTCCCGGGCGGCGGAGCGGTGACGGCCGACCAGGCACGGGCCGAGGAGTGCACGGAGCCGGAGGCGAGTCTGCCCGCGTCGAGCGCCGACGGACCCGGCATCGAGAAGATCAAGGAGCGCGGCAAGCTGATCGCGGGCGTCGACCAGAACAGCTTCCGCTGGGGCTACCGCAATCCGGAGGCCCGGGAGCTGGAAGGGTTCGACATCGATCTGGTGCGGGCCATCGCCAAGGACGTCCTGGGCGACCCGGACGCGGTGATCTTCCGCGCGATCCCCACCAACCAGCGCATCGCCGCCCTGGAGAACGACCGGGTCGACGTCGTCGTGCGGACGATGACGATCAACTGCAAGCGGCTGGAGCAGGTCTCCTTCTCCACCGCCTACTTCCAGGCCGGGCAGCAGGTGCTCGCCCCGAAGGGGTCGACGATCACCGGCTACGACGCGTCGCTGAAGGGCAAGCGGGTCTGCTCGGCCGAGGGCTCCACGGCGTACGAGGCGCTGGAGAAGCAGTCGTTCGGGGCGCTCTACAAGGACGACTTCGACGGCACCGGGCGCGACCGTGACCTGCTGACCGTGCCCAACCAGCTGGACTGCCTGGTGCGGCTCCAGCTCGGCGAGGTCGACGCGATCGTCACGGACAACGCCCTGGCGGCCGGTCAGGCGGCGCAGGACCCGGCGGTGGAGCTCAAGGGGAAGGCCCCGTTCACCACGGAGTACTACGGCGTCGCGACGAAGAAGGGCGCCGACGACCTGGTGGCCCGGGTGAACAAGGTCCTCGTCGACTACCGGGCCGGCGGCGACAACAGCCCCTGGATGACGTCGTACCGCAAGTGGCTGGCGGGCGGACTGCCCGGCATAGCGGGTCCGCCCGCCCCCAAGTACCGGGGCGACTGACCCGGAGCGCACCCACGCGCACGGACCGGGGCGAGCGGTCCGAGACAGGGCCGGCAGACCGAGACAGACCGATCCCGCCGGGCCCACCGGCCCGGCGGGGAGAGCGGAGAGGTGATCGATGGGCGTCGCGGGATCCTTCCCCAGCTTCGCGGGGAGGCCCCCCGGCCCGGTCATGGACCGGGAGGAGGCGGACCGTGCGCTGGCCCGGCTCGGTGCGGAGCACGAGGCCATCGAGACCTCGCTCCTCGCGCTCCAGGACCATGCCGGCCGCCGGCTCCTGGAGGGTGCCGAGCTGACCGGCGTCACCCGGGAGCGCTGGGCCGTGACCGAGCAGTCGATCACCCTGCTGTGGGGCTACTTCGACGCGTACGCCGGCGCCCTGTCCGAGGCCCGGGAGATCCGTGCGCGGCGGCGCCACCCGAACCGGGACGACCTCACCGCGCTGACCGAACTGCTGCGTGGCGAGGCCGTCACCGTCGCCAACCCGGGGGCCGTGCCGCCGCCAACGGTCGCGGGGCCGGCCAGGCTCTCCGAGCGGTTCTCCCTCCAGGAGCTGGTCGCCCGGATGAACGAGCTGTACGCCCGGTCCCTGGACATGGTCGTCTCCTCCGACTCCGTGTGGTCGGCGCTGCCCGCCCGGATCGATCTGCTCGCCGCCGAGCTGCACCGCACGCGTTCGCTGGCGCACTCCGTGGGGGTGCGGCCCGGTGAGCATCCGGCCGGGGACGACCTGGCGGAGATCACCGGGGAGCTGGCCACGCTGCGGGTGCAGGTGATCTCCGACCCGCTGGCGTTCTGGCTGCCGGGGCCCGGCAGCGCCGCGCCGGGCGGCGGCCGCCCCGATACCTCGCGCTACGACCGGGCGGCCCGCGCCCTGGAGGACGTACGGCGGGAGATCGAGGCGGTGCTCGCGGTCCGGCAGGACGCCGAGGCGCGGCTGGTGCGGCTGCGGGACGTGCTCTCGCGGGCCGACCGCACCCTGACGGAGGCACGGGCGGCACGCGGCGAGGTGCTGGCCAAGATCGCCGCCTCCGAGGTGCCCGCGGTCAGCGGCCCGCCGACCGCCCTCCAGGAGCGGCTGGCGGCGGCTGCGGACCACCGCAGGTACGCCCAGTGGCACCGGCTGTCGCCGTTGCTGGAGTCGCTGGAGCAGGAGGCCGAGGACGAACTGCTGCGCGCCCGGGCGTCGCTGACCTCGGTGACGGCCCCGCTGGCGGTCCGCGCGGAGCTGCGCGGCAGGCTCGACGCGTACAGGGCGAAGGTGGCCCGGCTCGGCCTGGCGGAGGATCCGGTGCTGATCGAGCGGTACGACGCGGCGCGCCGCATGCTGTGGAGCGCGCCGTGCGATCTGCGGGTCGCCGAGCAGGCCGTCCTGCGCTACCAGCACGCGGTCGCCGAGATGCTGACGCCGCGCCGGCCCGACGGACCGCAGGACCGACGGTCGACGGGCACCGGCACCGGCACCGGCGAAGAGGGGGAGACACGATGAGTACGCAGTGCCAGCGCCCCGCGTGCGAGGGGAACTACGAGGACATGGGCGGCGGTGAGCTGTACTGCGACACCTGCGGTCTGGCTCCGGTCGTCTCGCCGACAGGCATGGTCTCCTCGCCGCCGACCGGAATCGCCGGGGGTGGCCGGGCGAGCAGCCGGGACAGCTCGTCGGCGCGCTCCGGCTCCCGCGCCTCCGGACGTGCCTCGTCCCGTTCGTCGACCTCGCGCCGCTCGGTCTCCGGCCGGCTGTCGCGCTCGCTGTCCGGGGCGTCCACCTCCCGTTCGGTCTCGGTGCGTTCCTCCGGCTCGACGTCGGCGGCCTCGGCCCGGGGGCGGCTCGGCGTCGGTCTGGTGGAGGTCCCGGACGTGCCCCGGCCCGATCCGCGCACGGCGGTGATGGAGAACCCGGAGGTGCCCGAGCGCAAGCGGTTCTGCTCCCGTTCGGACTGCGGGGCGCCGGTGGGCCGTTCGCGTGGTGAGCGGCCGGGCCGCACCGAGGGGTTCTGCACCAAGTGCGGCCACCCGTACTCCTTCGTGCCGAAGCTGAGCGGCGGCGACATCGTGCACGGCCAGTACGAGGTCGTGGGCTGTCTGGCGCACGGCGGGCTCGGCTGGGTCTATCTGGCGGTGGACCGGGCCGTCTCGGACCGCTGGGTGGTCCTCAAGGGCCTGTTGGACACCGGCGACCAGGACGCGATGGCCGCCGCGATCTCCGAGCGCCGCTTCCTCGCCGAGATCGAGCACTCCAACATCGTCCGGATCTACAACTTCGTCGAGCACCTGGACCAGCGGACCGGCTCGCTCGACGGCTACATCGTGATGGAGTACGTCGGCGGCAAGGCGCTCAAGGAGATCGCCAACGAGCGCCGTACCCCGGCCGGGAAGCGCGACCCGCTGCCGGTCGAGCATGCCTGCGCGTACGGGATCGAGGCGCTGGAGGCGCTCGGCCATCTGCACAGCCGCAACCTCCTCTACTGCGACTTCAAGGTCGACAACGCGATCCAGACCGAGGACCAGCTCAAGCTGATCGACATGGGCGCGGTGCGCCGGATGGACGACGAGGAGTCGGCCATCTACGGGACGGTCGGCTACCAGGCCCCCGAGGTCGCGGAAGTGGGCCCGTCGGTCGCCTCCGACCTCTACACGGTGGCCCGGACGCTGGCGGTCCTCACCTTCGACTTCCAGGGGTACACGAACGTCTTCGCGGACTCGCTGCCGGACCCGGACAACATCGAGGTGTTCCGCACCTACGAGTCGTTCTACCGGCTGCTGGTGCGCGCCACCGACCCGGACCCGGCCCGCCGGTTCGCCTCCGCCGCGGAGATGGCCGAGCAGCTGACGGGGGTGCTGCGGGAGGTCGTGGCGCTCCAGACGGGCCGGCCGCGTCCCGCGCTGTCGACGCTGTTCGGCGCGGAACTGCGCGTGATCGACACCGAGCTGTTCGCCCGGCAGACGGACGACGTCTCGCGGCTGGGCGGCCGGGAGACCGGCTCCGGGCGTGGCGGGCTCCGGGGCCGCCGCAAGGGCCGCGGCAGCCCGCCGTCCGGCGTTCCGGCGCAGGGCGGCACGTGGCAGGCGCACGGTGGCGCGGCTCCGGTCGCGCCGGGGGCCGTGGCGTCCGCGGTGGCCGGGGCGCTGCCGGTGGGCACGCAGCCGCCCGGTCCTGCGGGAGCCCACCCGCCGGGTCCGGCGGGGGCCTCTGCGCTGGCGGCGCCGCCGACCCATGTCCGGGGCTCGGCGCAGGGCGGCGCCCCGCTCGCGTACGCTCCCCCGGCACAGGCTCCGGTCCCGGCGCCCCGGGCGGCCGAGCCGGCCCCGGGCACGTCCGGGCCGTACGTCGCGACCGGACCGTACGGCCCCTTCGGGGCGACCTCCGGGGGCGTTCTGCTCGCCCTGTTCGACACGCGGGCCACGTCGTTGGCGCTGCCGGTCCCCCGGGTCGACGCGATGGACGCGAACGCCGGTTTCCTCGCCGGTCTCATGGCCTCCGCCCCGGCGGAGCTGATCACAGCTCTGCGCACGGTGCCGGCCCCCTCGCTGGAGACCCGGCTGCGGGAGCTGCGGGCCCGGCTGGAGATGCGGGAGCTCGACTCGGCCGCCCGTGCGCTGACCACCCTGGAGGGTGAACACCCGGACGACTGGCGGGTCGTCTGGTATCGGGGCGTCACCTCGCTGGTGACCGGTGACCACGAGACGGCGGCGCTCTCCTTCGACGCGGTCTACGACGCGTTCCCCGGGGAGATGGCGCCCAAGCTGGCGCTCGGGATCTGTGCGGAGGTGCTGGGCCAGCTGGACAACGCCGCCGAGTACTACCGCCTGGTGTGGGCGACCGACCCGGGGTTCGTCAGCGCCGCGTTCGGCCTGGCCCGGGTGCAGATCGCCGCCGGTGAGCGGGGAGGGGCGGTGAGCACCCTGGAATCGGTGCCGGAGGCCTCGATCCACTACACGGCGGCCCGGGTCGCCGCGGTCCGGGCGCGGCTGCGCGAGCGCTCGCACGGGGAGCCGCTGCTGGCCGACCTGACGGCCGCCGGTGTCCAGGTGGCGGCGCTGGCCGCCTTCGGTCTGGACCCGGTGCGTCACGAGCAGTTGTCGACCGAGGTGCTGGGCAAGGCGCTCGACTGGGTACTCTCCGGTAGTCCCGGTGTCCCGGGGCCGGGCGGACCGGCCGCCGGTTCGTCCGGGGCAGGCAAGCTGCTCGGCGCCGAACTGAACGAGCGGGGGCTGCGGTTCGGGCTGGAACGCTCGTACCGGATGCTCGCCCGGCTCGCGCAGCGGGGCGACGAGAGGATCGAACTGGTGGAGCGGGCCAACCGTTTCCGCCCCCGGACGTGGGTGTGAAGATGTCACAGAGCCACCAACAGCCCGCCCTGCCGAAGTGCCCGGGCTGCGAGGAACCGCCGGCTGCGGGCGATCTGTTCTGCGGGGTGTGCGGCTACGACCTCTCGGCCGTTCCGGCACGCCCCGACGACCGGCCCACGATGGCCATCACCGTGCCTCCGGCCGCTCCGGCGGCCGGTGCGGTGCGGTGGCCCGCCGCCGAGGAGGCCGACAGCTCGGACGTGCCCGCGCCCGTGGTCCGTCCGGCGGACGTGCCCGGGACGGACTCGGGCGGCAGGCCCCTGACGGGGCCGGACACGCCGGACGCGGTGCCCGGGCGGGGCGCGGCGTCACCGCCCGAGCCGGTGCGGGCGGGTGGGCCGGAGGCCGCGGCCGTCCAGGTGCGCCACGACGACCGGGCGGGCCCGGGCGGTGCGGAGGCCTCCGGTGACTTCGCGCTGGCCGCGCCCGATCCCCGGGCGGCGGAGCACGCCGCCGCGCCTGCCGCTCCTGCTCCCGGGGCGCAGGTCTGTGTGGCCTGCCGCTCCGGCCGGGTGGACGCCGACGGCTACTGCGAGAACTGCGGGCATGCCCAGCCCCGTGAGCGCGACCACATGGAGCAGGAGCTCGACGCGGTGGCCGCCGTCAGCGACCGGGGCCTGCGCCACCACCGCAACGAGGACTCCTTCGCGGTGTCCTCCACCGCGCTGCCGGACGGCTCGCCCGCCGTCGTCGCGATCGTCTGCGACGGCGTCTCCTCGGCGAGCCGTCCCGACGAGGCCTCGGCTGCCGCCGCGAGCGCCGCCAACGAGGCGCTGCTGGAGTCCCTGCCGCGCGGTACGCATCCGCAGACGGCGATGCACGAGGCGATCGTCGCCGCGTCCGAGGCGGTCAACGCCCTGGCGCAGGAACCGGCCGGGGCGAGGGAGCACGACACACACCGCCACCAGAACGCCCCGGCCTGCACCCTGGTCGGCGCGATCATGGCGGGCGGTCTGCTGATCGTCGGCTGGGTCGGCGACAGCCGGGTCTACTGGGTGCCGGAGGACCGGACCCGGCCGACCGCCCGGCTCACCGAGGACGACTCCTGGGCCGCGCAGATGGTGGCGGCCGGCCTGATGAACGAGGCGGAGGCGTACGCGGACGAGCGTGCCCACGCCATCACCGGCTGGCTCGGCGCCGACGCGTACGAACTGGAGCCGCACACCGCCGCGTTCAAGCCGGACCGGCCGGGCCTGGTGGTCGTGTGCACGGACGGCCTGTGGAACTACGCGGAATCCGCCGAGGAGATGGCCGCCGCCGTCCCGGCCGACGCCCAGCGACAGCCGCTGCACGCGGCCCAGGCGCTCGTCGGCCACGCTCTCGACGGCGGGGGCCACGACAACGTAACAGTGGCGCTTCTGCCGTTCGCCGTACGGCCGCAAGGGGCAGGATCGGCCTGCGACACCGTTTGAGCCGGTTTTCCGTCCTTGCCCCGACCCCGTGTCAGCCGCCCGCGTCCCCTCTTCACCTGATCCCCTGTGGAGCCTCAAGGAGCCGACCAGATGGCCAACTTCTCCAAGTCGAACGTGCCGCAGTTCTCCGTCGAGGTGTATCAGAACGCGTACCTGCCCGAGGGCGGTCGTGAGGTCAACGCGATCGTCACGGTGACCTCGACCGGCGGCGGCACCACCGGCGGCATACCGCTGGCGGGTTCGGCGCCGGCGCCCGCGCACGGGCCGGGGCGGGGCCCCGAGGCGGCCGTGGTGCTGATGGTCGACTGCTCGGGCTCGATGGACTACCCGCCGACGAAGATGCGCAACGCGCGCGACGCGACGGCGGCGGCCATCGACGCCCTGCGCGAGGGCACCCGGTTCGCGGTGGTCGCCGGAACGCATGTGGCCAAGGACGTCTATCCGGGCAACGGGCGGCTCGCGGTCGCCGACCAGCAGACGAAGGCCCAGGCCAAAGAGGCTCTGCGGAAGCTGAGCGCGGGCGGGGGCACCGCGATCGGCACCTGGCTGCGGCTGGCCGACCGGCTGCTGGGCGCGGCCGAGGTGGGCATCCGGCACGGCATCCTGCTGACCGACGGCCGCAACGAGCACGAGGCTCCCGAGGACCTGCGGGCGGCCCTGGACTCCTGCGCCGGCCGGTTCACCTGCGACGCCCGCGGGGTGGGCACCGACTGGGAGGTGAAGGAGGTCACCGCCATCGCCGCCGCCCTCCTCGGTACCGCCGACATCGTCGCCGACCCGGCGGGCCTGGCCGAGGACTTCACGCGGATGATGGAGAACGCCATGGGCAAGGAGGTCGCGGACGTCGCGCTGCGGCTCTGGACGCCGGTCGGGGTGGAGATCCGGTTCGTGAAGCAGGTCGCGCCCACGGTCGCGGATCTGACCGGGCGGCGGACCGAGGCAGGTCCCCGGGCCGGGGACTACCCGACCGGTTCCTGGGGCGACGAGTCCCGCGACTACCACGTGTGCGTCCTGGTGCCGGAGGCGGGGATCGGCCAGGAGATGCTGGCCGCCAGGGTCTCGCTGATCCTGCCCGATCCCTCGGGCGCGGGCGCTCCGCAGACGCTGTCACAGGGGCTCGTACGGGCCGTCTGGACGGACGACATGGTCGCCTCGACCTCGATCAATCCGCAGGTCGCGCACTACACGGGTCAGGCGGAACTGGCACAAGTCATCCAGCAGGGCCTGGACGCACGCAAGTCGGGCGACTTCGACGGCGCGACGGCGAAACTGGGCCGGGCGGTGCAGCTGGCGTCGGCGTCCGGGAACCAGGACACTGCGAAACTGCTTTCGAAGGTGGTCGACGTCGTCGATGCCGCGACAGGTACTGTGCGACTGAAGGCGAAGGTTGCGGAAGCGGACGAGATGACCCTCGAAACGCGCTCCACCAAGACCGTTCGCGTCAAGAAGTAGCACGGCACGGTCATCGGACGACCGCCGGGCCGTGAGCACAGAGCAACCATACGTATGCGTTGGGCGAGGACGCCCGCGATCGACAGCATGACGGCCTCCGGGGCCGGAAGAGGAGAGGGGGAAGCGCCGACATGCCGACCTGCCCGAACGGACACCAGTCGGGTTCCGAGGACTGGTGCGAGGTCTGCGGACACCGCATGGCAAGCGGCGGTGCGCCCGCGGGCGCGGTGCCCCCGCCGCCTCCTCCGCCGCCCGCGCCCGGTTACGGCTACCCGCAGCAGGGTTCCGGCGGCGGCCGGCCCACCATGCAGGCGGAGCTGTGCCCGCAGTGCCGCACGCCGCGTGAGGCGATGGCGCCGTACTGCGAGGAGTGCCGCTGGAACTTCCTCACCAACACGGCGACCTCCTACACCCCGCTGGCCCCGCAGCACGGCACGCCCGGCGGGCCTCCCGGCCTCAACCTGCCGCCCGGATTCCAGGCGCAGGGGCCCGGCTCCGGCGGTCCCGGCGGCCGGCCCGGCTCCGGCGGTCCCGGCGGCCGGCCCGGCCCCGGCGGACCCGGCGCTCCCGGTGGTCAGGGCGGTCCGCCCGGCGCTCCCCAGCCGCGCGACCCGTTCGACTACCAGGGCTCGCGCCCCTCGCAGATGAACCGTCCCGCCGAGCCGCTCGCCCCCGAGCAGAACGGTCCGCACGGGAACGGCGGTCCGCACGGCAACGACGGTCCGCACGGCAACGACGGCCAGGGCGGTTCTGTGCCGCAGGCGTTCCAGCAGGGGCCCCCGCCGCCGTTCTCGTTCCAGCAGGGCCCCCCGCCGCAGCAGCAGTCCGGACCCTCGCCGTTCGAACCGCAGCAGTCGTCTCCCTCGACGCACTCACCGTTCGAGCCCCAGCAGTCGGCCCCCTCGCCGCACTCGCCGTTCGAGCCCCAGCAGTCGGCCCCCTCGCCGCACTCACCGTTCGAGCCCCAGCAGTCGGCCCCCTCACCGTTCGAGCCCCAGCAGGCCTCGCCCTTCGCGCCGTCGCAACAGCAGCAGCAGTCGGCGCCGCCCGGGCCGCCGCAATCGTCGGGGCACACCGGCGGCGGGGACGACTGGATGCTGCCGCCGCCCTCCCAGGCACAGCAGGCACAGCAGGCACAGCAGCAGCAGGCGTTCCAGCAGCCCGGCCCCCACCAGGGCCAGGACCACGGCCAGGGCCAGGGCCAGGGCTATGACCAGGGCCAGGGCTATGACCAGGGTCAGCAGCACGGCGGGGTGCCCGGTCAGGGCCGGCCCCAGCAGTCCGCCTCCTGGACCGCCGTGATCGCCCCCGACCGCGCGTACTTCCTCGCGATGATGCAGCGCAGCGGCCCTGAGGCGACCGGGCTGAACCTGCCCGCGTACTCCCCGGAGCAGCGCCTTCCGCTCACCGGGAGCCAGATCACCATCGGGCGTCGCCGGCACAGCACCGGCGAGTCCCCCGACGTCGACCTGTCGGTGCCCCCGGAGGACCCGGGCGTCTCGCACCAGCACGCGGTGCTGGTGCAGCAGCCCGACGGCAGCTGGGCGGTCGTGGACCAGAACTCCACCAACGGCACCACGCTGAACGGCGCCGAGGACCCGATCCAGCCCTACGTCCCCGTACCGCTCCAGGACGGCGACCAGGTGCACGTCGGGGCGTGGACGACGATCACGGTGCGCCGGGACTGAGGCGGCACGCGCCGCTCACCCGGCGCCGAGCGGCCAGGTGTACGGGCCCTGCGGGTCGTCGAGCCAGGCCCACTGCCGGCCCTGGCCGACCGTGACGCCGTACCTCTCCCGCCCCGGGCGCTCCTCGCGCTCCCAGAGGGAGAGCGCCTCGTGCGGATCGAGGGTTCCCGCGGTCAGGGTCAGGAGGAACCGGAACAGGTCGTCCCCGGCGACCCGGCGCGGCAGTCCGCCCAGGTGCGGCAGCACGCCCGGACCCGGGAGCGCCCCGCGCAGCGGCACGAAGTACGCCGGGGTGTGCAGGAAGCGCCCCTCGGCGCGCGGCCCGTGCTCCGTCGCGCGGACCTGGAGCAGGACCAGGCCGGTGGCGAGCGGCGCGAGGATGCGCGCGCCCGGACGGCACTGCTCCGGCCAGCTCCCCGGTACGGACGGCAGGGTGCACGTCGCGATGATCCGGTCGTACGGGGCGCGCTGCGGGCAGCCCCGGGCCCCGTCGCCGGTGACCACCGTCGGGTGGTACCCGGCCGCGGCGAGGTGGCGCCGGGCCGTCTCCGTGATCTCCGGGTCGAGGTCGACGCTGGTCACCGCGGAGTCGCCGAGCCGGTGGGCGAGCAGCGCCGCGTTGTAGCCGGGGCCGGTGCCGATCTCCAGGACCGTGTGCCCGTCCCGTAGGCCGAGGGCGTCGAGCATCAGGGCCATCAGGGACGGCTGGCTGGAGGACGAGACGAGTTCGCCGTCCTTGAGGCGGGTGGCCAGCGCCCCGTCGGCGTACACCCCGCGCAGCCAGCGGGAGCGCCGTTCGGGTTCGGGGTCCTCGCCCCACAGGCGCTCGAAGCCCCGGATTCCGTGCACGTAGTAGAACGGCACGAACAGATGCCGGGGCACCTCGGCGAAGGCCGTGCGCCAGGCGGGGTCGGTGAGCTCGCCCCGCGCGGCGATCTCCCGCACGAGGGCCTCACGCGCCGCGTCGGCCTCGGCGTCGGACGGGGAGGAGCCTTGCCGGTGTGCACCCATGTCTCCACTGTCCTGCGCCGGGGCCGTGCGGGCGAGCGGCCGAACGGGCCTTTCGGCCCTTGGTCCTAGGACCCCCGTGCCCGGTCGGCGCGTCTGCGACCATGGACGGGTGACTGAGATTCCGCGCGACACGCTTCAGGAGCAGACCTTCTACGAGCAGGTCGGCGGCGAGGCGACCTTCCGGCGCCTGGTCCATCGCTTCTACGAGGGCGTGGCGGGTGACGAGCTGCTGCGGCCGATGTATCCGGAGGAGGATCTGGGGCCGGCCGAGGAGCGGTTCGCGCTGTTCCTGATGCAGTACTGGGGCGGCCCGCGCACCTACAGCGACCACCGGGGTCACCCGCGGCTGCGCATGCGGCACGCGCCGTTCCGGGTGGACCGGGCGGCGCACGACGCCTGGCTCGCCCATATGCGGGTCGCGCTGGACGAGCTGGGGCTCGCGCCCGAGCACGAGCGGCAGCTGTGGGACTACCTGACCTACGCAGCCGCCTCGATGGTCAACGCCGCCGACTGATCAGCGCCGACAGCAGCGACAGCAGCGACAGCAGCAGCGTCGGCTGATCATCTGTGCACGATCCGTGACCGGGCAACTCCGGAATTCGACACTCCATCTCCGCATAACGATCACGATCGCATCAAGGTGTACCTGCAAGCGGTTACCAGAACCCTGTTGCCTCTGAAAGCATCTCCGGTACGTCGGGGGGCGTGCGCACGCGGTGTTTCCGGGGCTGGGGGATCAGGTGACGGGTTTCGTCCTTCTGCGGGTGAGGGCTCATCGCCTCCTGCTGTCCGCGGCCGTCCTGGCCGTCCTGCTGACCACCTCCGTCCTGGCCGCGCTCACCGCGTTCTCCAATTCCGTGGGCGACGCGGCCCTGCGCCACTCGCTCACCCACGGGTCGGCCGCCTCCGCCGCCCTCGTCGTCTCCGCGTCCGTGGACCACGAACAGCGCGCGGCGGCCGACGACGCCGTCCGCAAGGCCTCCCGCGCCGCCTTCGCCGGGCTGCCCGTGACCGTGGGAAAGCTGGAGAGTTCGGGGTCGTACGCGCTGCCGCGGAGCCTCCAGGACCCGGCCGCCCGGCGGGGCAAGGAACCGGACCTCACCCACTTCGCCGCCCTCGACCCGAGCCGGGTGCGGATCACCGGGGGCAAGGCGCCCGCGGCCCCCGACGGCGCGGG
This sequence comes from Streptomyces sp. CA-278952, assembly GCF_028747205.1. Classification (NCBI taxonomy): domain Bacteria; kingdom Bacillati; phylum Actinomycetota; class Actinomycetes; order Kitasatosporales; family Streptomycetaceae; genus Streptomyces; species Streptomyces sp. CA-278952. Next base: position 5,445,717 of record NZ_CP112880.1, on the reverse strand, counting down.
TCCCGTCCAGGTCGCGCTGCCCGTCGTCGCCGCCGAGGCGCTGAAGCTGAAGCCGGGCGCCCGGCTCACCATCACCGACCGGCTGCGCGACAAGAAGCAGCGGGTCCTGGTCACCGGCGTCTACGAGGCCGCCGACCAGTCCGACCCGTACTGGCAGCTGGATCCGCTCGGCGGGCGCGGGGTGCGCGAGCTCGCCTTCACGACGTACGGCCCCCTGCTCACCGATCCCTCGGTCCTCGCCTCCGGTGCGCTCACCGAGGGCGAGACGTCCTGGCTGGCGTCCGCCGACTTCGCCGAGCTGACCACCGGCTCCATGGAAGGGCTGCGCGAGGCGTCGGCCGGCGCCCCGAAGGCCCTGACGGCCGCACCGGTGTTCGCTTCCGGGGTCAACGCCCGGACATCGCTGCCCACCGTGCTCGACCAGCTCGACCGGGCGCTGCTGGTCTCCCGCTCCACGCTGATGATCGTCGCGGTGCAACTGGTGCTGCTCGCCGCGTACGCCCTGCTGCTCGTGGCCCGGCTGCTGAACAGCGAGCGGGACGGGGAGCGCGAACTGCTGCGGGCCCGGGGCGGCTCGCGGGGCCGGATCACTTCGTTCGCCGCGATCGAGGCGCTGTTGCTGGCCGTGCCCGCCGCGGTGGTCGCCCCCCTGCTCGCGGGCCCGCTGACCGGGCTGCTGGCCGAGCGCAGCGCCCTGGCCCGGATCGGGCTGAAGGTTCAGGAGACCTCGACCGGCACCGTGTGGCTGGTCTCCGCGGCCGTCGCGCTGGCCTGCGCCCTGGCCGTGGTGGCTCCGTCCCTGACGGCCGGAGCGGGTGGGCGCAGGACCCGGGCCGCGTCGCTGCCCGGGCCGGTGCGGGCGGGCGCGGACCTCGGGCTGCTCCTGATCGCGGCGGTGGCGTACTGGCAGTTGGACCGGCAGTCCGGCAGCGGGGCGCTCAGCGGCGACCAGGCGGGCAACCTCGGGATCGACCCCCTGCTGGTCACCGCCCCCGCGCTGGCACTGCTCGCCGGTACCGTCCTCACGCTGCGCCTGCTGCCGCCCGCGGCGAAGCTCGCCGAACGGCGCGCGGCCAGGGGCCGGGGGCTGCCCGCGGCCCTGGCGGGCTGGCAGTTCAGCCGGCGGCCGTTGCGCGGGGCGGGGCCGGTGCTGCTGCTGGTCCTGTCGGTCGCGATGGGCATGCTGGCGATCGGGCAGAGCGCCTCCTGGAACCGCTCGCAGTCCGACCAGGCGGACTTCGGCTCCGGCGCCTCGGTCCGGATCATGGGCGGGCACGGGAGCGGTCCGGCGACGGCCGGCTCGTACAGCGCCCTGGAGGGGGTGCGGCAGGCGGCCCCCGCCTACCGGGCGGACGTGGAGGTCTCCGGCGGGCGCACCGCGGAGGTCATCGCCCTGGACACCGCGCACGCGGACGAGCGGATGCTGATGCGCTCCGACCTCGCCGACGGAAGCCCGCGGGAGCTGTTCGAGGCGATCGCCCCGGAGCGGGCCCCACGCCCCGGGCTCGTACTCCCCGAGGACAGCACCCGGTTGAAGCTGGACCTGCGGATCACCACGGTGTCGAAGCCCGCCGGGGACAGCCTGTACCCGGACCCGGATCCGCCGGTGGTCACCGTGCTCCTGGAGGACCGCTACGGCCTCCCCTACCGCGCCCTGGCCGGTCCCGTGCCGGTGGACGGCCGGCCGGTCCCGGTCTCCTTCCCGGTGTCGGCGGCGGGCGGTCTGGCCGTGATCGGCATCGAGGTGGACGCCGCCGCGCCGTCCGACTACGCGCGCGAGCACCGGGTCTCGGTGAGCGACGTGCGGGTGGTCGCCGGGTCGGGCGCCGAACGCCCGGTGCCGGCCCCGGAGTCACTGCGCTGGGACGCGGCCATGACGCTCACCGAGTACGGCGAGGGCCGGCCGGGCAAGCCGCCGGTGCGCAACGGCGCGTCGGGCCTGCCGGACTTCACGTACGACACCGGTGTGGACAACGAGGACAACTGGGAGCCGACCAGCGGCACCCTGCGGGTCACCGCCGCCCGGCCGAAGGCCGCCGCGGTCAAGGCGGTCGCGACGGACGCCTATCTGAAGAGCACCAACGCGAAACTGGGCGACGAGATCGACGTCACCCTGGCCGGGAACACCGTCCGGGTGACCCTGGCGGAGGCGGTGCGCCGGCTGCCGACCACCGGGGCCGACGGAGCGTCCGGCGCCCCGGACCCGGTGGCGAGCGGCGGCGCGCTGCTGCTGGACCTCAAGGCCGTCACCGAGGTCCTGGCCCACCGGCCGACCGCCACGATCGAGGCGACCGAATGGTGGCTGAGCGCGGCCCCGGGCGATGCCGCGCAGGTGGCGGCCGCCCTGCGCGCCCTGCCGGACACCGATCCGGCCCAGGTGCTGGTCCGGGCGGAGGCCGCCCAGCGGCTGGTGGACGATCCGCTGGGGGCGGGGCCGCAGTCGGCGCTGCCGGCCGTGGCGGTGGTCGCCGCCGCGCTGGCGGCGGTCGGCTTCGCGGTCAGCGCCTCCGGGTCCCGGCGCGAACGCTCCGCCGAGCTGGGCGTGTTGCGGGCGCTCGGCGCGCCGCGCCGCCAGCTGGCCCGCATGATCGCCGCCGAGCAGGGCGTACTGATCGCGCTCGCCCTGCTCATCGGGGTCGGCATCGGCACGGTACTGACCCGGGCCGTCGTTCCGCTCATCGTGCTGACCGGACAGGCCGACCGGCCCGTTCCGGCGGTGCTGGTCGAGCTGCCCGCCGGTCAGGTCGCCGCGCTGCTGGCCGGGGTCGCCGCGCTGCCGCTCGTGATCGTCGCGTCGATGGCGCTCCGCCGCGGGGACCCGGCGGTCACACTGCGCCACCAGGGGGACCACTGACATGGGTCACAACAACCGGGCGGCCACCGCCCCGTGGACCCGTACCCGGCTGCGTACCGCGCCCGGTGCGGCGGCGGCACTCGCGGTGCTGGTGCTGGTGACGGCGTTCCTCGCCGCGGCGTTCCCGCGGGCCGTGGACGCGTACGAGACGGAGGGGCTGCGCCACGACATCCGGACGGCGGACGCGGGCCGCAGCGTTCTGGAGGTCTCCCGCCCGCAGCCCGGTCTTGAACTGCCGCAGGCGCAGCGGGACGCCGAGGCTCGGAGCCCCGAGCTGACGCGGGTCGGGGCCGGGCTCCTGAAGACGCTGCCCGCACCCCTGCGCGCCGACACGTCGTCGGTCGCGTACGGGGTGCGCACCACGGAGCCGGCCCTCGCGGACGAGCCCTGGCTGCCGAGGCCCGACGCGGTTCCGCCGAAGCTCTCCTACGTGGCGCAGACGGGACTGAAGGACCACGCCACCCTGGCCTCGGGCGCCTGGCCCACGACGCCGCGGGAGGTCACATCGGACTCCCGTGAGGTGCAGGGCGCGGTCACCGAGGAGACGGCGGCCGAGCTGAAGGTGAAGGTCGGCGCGACGGTCGAGCTGCTCACCGCGGCCCAGGAACCCATCACCGTGACGATCACCGGCATCGTGGCCCCGCGCGATCCGCGCGGCAGCTACTGGTCCGCCGATCCGCTGCTGCGCACCCCGTCCCTGGTCCCGGACCCCGAGGCCCCCTTCCCGGTCTTCTACTGGACCGGCACGGTCCTGCTGGCCGAGGACGCCGGTCCCGCGCTCCTGAGCACGGCCACCGAGCCGGCCCTCTTCTGGCGGATCCCGCCCGACCCGGCCGGGCTGACCGGCCGCGACGGCGCCCGGCTGACGGAGGTCATCGCCTCGCTGGAGAGCGGCCCCGGGCTCCTGAAGGTGCGGGAGACCGCCGGGGAGACCGCGGCGTTCGCCACCGGACTCGGCCACATCGTGGAGGCCAACGCGCGGATGCGCGACGCGATCAGTCCCGTGATCGCGGTCGCCGCCCTCGGCATCGGCTCCGTGGCCGCCGTCGTCCTGCTGATGACGGGGTCCCTGATCGCCGCCCGCCGACGCAGCGAGCTGGCGCTGATGCGCTCACGCGGCGGCTCGCTGCGCGGCATCGGCGGCCGGCTGCTCGCGGAGACCGCGGTGACCGTGCTGCCCGCGAGCGCGCTCGGGCTGCTGCTCGCGGTGCTGGCCGTGGGCGAGGGCCGGTGGTGGCCGGGAGCGCCGGCGGCCGCCGGCGTCGGCCTCCTGGTGTGCGTCGCCCTGCCGCTGCGGACGACGCTCCAGCACATCCGGCCCACGCTGCACGGGGCCCGCGAGGACATGGTGAGCGCCCGCCCCTCGCGTCGGCGGACCGTGGCCGAACTGACCCTGCTCGTGCTGGCGGTCGGCGCGGTGACGGCGCTGCGCCGTCGCGGTACGTCGTCCGATGACGGCACCGACCTGCTGGTCAGCGCCGCGCCGGTGCTCGTCGCGCTGATCGCGGCGCTGGTGCTGGTGCGCCTCTACCCGCTGCCCCTGCGGCTCGCGACGCGCATGATGGCCCGGCTGCGCGGGGCGATCGGCTTCCTCTCGCTGGCCCGCGCCGGCCGTTCCTCGGCCGGCGGGGCGCTGCCGCTGCTGGCCCTGCTGCTGGCGCTGGCCACGGCGGCGTTCGGCGGCTCGGTGATCGCCGGCGTCGGGGACGCGCGCGACGACGCGGCGCTGGCGTCCGTCGGCGCCGACGCCAGGGTCAGCGGCGTGAGCGAGCGGACGACGCTGCCCGACGAGCTGGTCCGCACGGTGCGCGACCTGGACGGCGTACGGGGCACGGCACCGCTGCGGATCGAGCACAGCGTGGCCCTGCCGGAGGCCGCGGCAGGTGACGGCGGAGCCGACGGAAACAGTGCCGGTACGGGTACGGGTACGGGTACGGGTACGAGCAGCGTCGAGGACGTGGGGGCGGCGGCCGTGGTGGGCGTCGACCCCGCCCGGTACGCCGACGTGGCCCGCGCGACCGGGCTGCCGGCCTTCCCGGCCGCCCGGCTGAAGGCCACCGGCCCCTCGGCCCCCCTGCCCGAGGGCACGGAGTCCGGTCCGGACCGCGTCCTGCCGGCCATCGCCTCCCCGTCGGTGGCGGCCCGCCTGGGCAAGGAGCCGCAGGCGCTCGACACGCTGTCCGGGAACTTCAAGGTCCAGGTCGTGGGAACGGTCCCGCGCGTCGCCTCGCTCTCCACGACGAACTTCCTGATCGTGAACTCCGCCGCCCTGGAACAGCAGGCGCCCACCACGCTGCTCCTCACCGGCGCACCGGATCCCCGGAAGCTGCACGCGGCGGTCGAAGGAAGCGGCGAGGAGTACGCCGCACACCTGCGGTCCGAGGAGCGCGCGCGGTATGTGAACACCCCGATGCAGGCGGGGGCCGAGCGCATCTACCTCGCGGCCGTCGCGGCGGGCGCCGGATACGCGCTGCTGGCCGTCCTGCTGTCGTTGCTCCAGACCGCGCCGGAGCGCAAGACGCTGCTGGCGCGGCTGCGCACGATGGGGCTCACCACCGGGCAGGGCAGGCGGCTGCTGGCCTTCGAGGCTACGCCGCAGGCCCTGCTGGCGGCGGGCGGCGGACTGTTCACCGGCTGGGCGACCATCGCCCTGCTCTCCCCCGGCGTCGATCTGGTGCCGCTGGCGCTCGCGGGCGTCGCCGGATCGGACACGGGCCCCGTCCCCCTGCGCACCGACCTCTGGTCGCTGGGGCTGCCGGCCGCCGGGGTCGTGGCGCTCGCCGCCGCGGTCGCGGGCGTTCAGGCGTGGTGGGCGAGCCGCCGCGGATCGATCACCGAACTCAGGGCAGGAGACTCCCGATGACCTCGTCCACCGAGACGGAAAGCACGGCCCGCGCGGCCGAAACGACGCTGGCGGAGCTGGAGCAGCGGGCCGCGGCCCGCCGGGACCGCCCTTCCTACGGGCACGACGCGCTGATCGCCTGCGACCGCGTGGTGCGGATCTTCACCACGGACGGGGTGGAGGTGCAGGCTCTCCAGGGCCTCGATCTCCTGGTCACCGAGGGCGAGTTGATGGCTCTGGTGGGGGCGTCGGGCAGCGGCAAGTCGACGCTGATGAACATTCTGGCGGGTCTGGACGTGCCGACGGCGGGGTCGGCGAAGGTCGCGGGCTGCGACCTGCTGTCGATGGGCCCGAAGGAACGGCTTCGCTACCGCCGGGACGTGGTCGGGTTCGTCTGGCAGCAGACCGCCCGCAATCTGCTCCCGTATCTCACCGCGATCCAGAACATCACCCTGCCCATGCAGTTGCGCGGTGGCGGCAGCAAGCGCGAACGGGCTTCCCGCGCCGAGTCGTTGCTCACGATGCTCGACATCGCGGACTGCCGCGACCGGCGTCCCCAGCAGCTGTCCGGCGGGCAGCAGCAGCGGGTGGCCATCGCGGTGGCGCTGGCCAACTCCCCTTCCGTGCTGCTCGCGGACGAGCCGACCGGGGAGCTGGACTCGGCCACCGGGGAGCAGGTCTTCGCCGCTTTCCGGCGCGCCAACGAGGAGTTGGGCACCTCGATCGTGATCGTCACCCATGACCAGGCGGTCGCGGACGAGGTGCGGCGTACGGTCGCCATCCGCGACGGCCGTACCTCGTCCGAGGTGCTGCGCCGTACGGAGGTGGACGCGGCGACGGGCCAGGAGTCGCAGGTGGCCCGGGAGTACGCGATGCTCGACCGGGCGGGGCGGCTCCAGCTGCCCGCGGACTACACCCGGACGCTGGGCATGGAGCACCGGGTGCTGCTGGAGCTGGAGCAGGACCACATCGGCGTCTGGCCGGACGCGCACGGGGCGGCCCCGGAAGAGCCGGGCAAGTAGGACCGGGCCGGCACAAGCAGGGCCGGCCCTCATGGCGGTGGCACGGGGTGCTGCACCCGTCCGCGTCGATCAGCGGGCGTCCGGCGGCACGGGGCCTCCGGGTCAGCGGGGGCCGACGGTGAAGGGCAGGGCGCCGAGCTCGCCGCTCGTCGCGCGGCGCAGGGCGATCGAGCCGTAGGGGGTCCGCAGCCGGAGCCAGCTGCCCGCGGACAGCAGCGACACCGGGAACCGCGGGTCGGCCCGGAGGAAGCCGAGGGACTGGGCCGCGTGGACGGCCCGGAGCGGAAGGTCCGTGGCCCCGACCGGCCGGGACCAGATCTCGCGGCCGATGCCGTCCCGCTCGGCACGGGTGCGCCGCTCCTCGGGCAGGGCCTCGTCCCGGGTGCGGAACTCGGTGACGGCTGCCTCCAGGGCGGCGCGCAGGGCGTCCGGCCCGGGCAGTCCCGGCTGCTCCCGCCAGGGCCCCCGGGGCGGCAGGACACCGGTCCACGGCGGCCCGGTGACAGGGGCGGGCAGCGCACCGGCGCCCGGCTCCGAGGGATCCGTGGGGTCGCCGGGGACGGGCACGTCGAGGGTTTCCAGCAGCTCCCCGGCCGACACCGTGACGTCGAGCGTCTCGGGGCGGGCCAGGCGGGCGGCGCGGATGGCGAGGACCTCGAAGGAGGGCGGACGGCCGAACACGGCCAGTGCGTCGCCGCCGCCCGCCTGCAACCGGACCGCGGCGGCCCGGTCGTAGTGGAGCAGCCGGCCGAGGAAGGCGGCGAGATCCGCCGCCTCCCTCGCGTCGGCGAACCGCAGCGACTGCACGGGCACGGTCATGCCGCAGCGGGCTCCTCTGCCAGGTACTGCTGGAGGAAGAGCTTCTCCTCGGCGGAGATCCGCCGGGGCCGCTCCGCCGCCAGGTCGTACGGCACGACGACGGTCGAGGCGCGTACGTACACCTGGTCGGCGTCCTTGATCTCATAGGCGATCGTCAGGGACGCGGCGCCGATCTTCGTGACCCACGACTCGACGGTCACCGGCTCGTGCCGGTGGACCAGCGGCCGTACGTAGTCGATCTCGTGACGGGCCACGACGGACCCGCCCGCGAACGACGGCGAGCCGTCCCCGGGCGCCAGCCGGAACATGAAGTCGATGCGCGCCTCCTCCAGGTAGCGGAGGAAGACCACGTTGTTGACGTGGCCGAAGGCGTCCATGTCCGACCAGCGCAGGGGGCAGCTGTAGAGGTGACGAGCCAAGACGATCAGCCTCGCGTGAGCTTCTTGTACGTGGCACGGTGCGGGCGGGCCGCGTCCGCGCCGAGCCGCTCGACCTTGTTCTTCTCGTACGACTCGAAGTTGCCCTCGAACCAGTACCACTTGGAGTCACCCTCGTAGGCGAGGATGTGCGTGGCGACGCGGTCCAGGAACCAGCGGTCGTGGGAGATGACCACAGCGGCGCCCGGGAACTCCAGGAGGGCGTTCTCCAGCGAGGAGAGCGTCTCGACGTCGAGGTCGTTGGTGGGCTCGTCGAGGAGCAGCAGGTTGCCGCCCTCCTTGAGCGTCAGCGCCAGGTTGAGGCGGTTGCGCTCACCACCGGACAGGACGCCGGCCGGCTTCTGCTGGTCCGGGCCCTTGAAGCCGAACGCGGAGACGTAGGCGCGCGAGGGCATCTCGACCTGGCCGACGTTGATGTAGTCCAGCTCGTCCGAGACGACGGCCCAGAGGGTCTTCTTGGGGTCGATGTTGGCGCGGGACTGGTCGACGTAGGAGATCTTGACCGTGTCGCCGACCTTGATGGCGCCGCTGTCCGGCGTCTCCAGGCCCTGGATCATCTTGAACAGCGTGGTCTTGCCCGCGCCGTTCGGACCGATGACGCCGACGATGCCGTTACGGGGCAGCGTGAACGACAGGTCGTCGATGAGGACCTTGTCGCCGAAGGCCTTCGAGAGGTTCTCGACCTCGACGACGATGGAACCGAGCCGCGGGCCCGGCGGAATCTGGATCTCCTCGAAGTCCAGCTTCCGCATCTTGTCCGCCTCGGCCGCCATCTCCTCGTACCGGGCGAGACGGGCCTTGGACTTCGTCTGGCGGCCCTTGGCGTTGGAGCGGACCCACTCCAGCTCCTCCTTGAGCCGCTTCTGGCGCTTCTCGTCCTTGCGGCCCTCGACCTTGAGACGGGTGGCCTTGCGCTCCAGGTACGTGGAGTAGTTGCCCTCGTAGGGGATCGCGCGGCCGCGGTCGAGCTCCAGGATCCACTCGGCGACGTTGTTCAGGAAGTACCGGTCGTGGGTGACGGCGACGACCGCACCCGGGTACTTCGAGAGGTGCTGCTCCAGCCAGTTCACCGACTCGGCGTCGAGGTGGTTGGTGGGCTCGTCGAGGAGGAGCAGGTCCGGGGCCTCGATGAGCAGCTTGCAGAGCGCCACGCGGCGCTTCTCGCCACCGGAGAGGGTGGTGACCGGCCAGTCGCCGGGCGGGCAGCCCAGGGCGTCCATGGCCTGCTCCAGCTGCGCGTCCAGGTCCCAGGCGTTGGCGTGGTCCAGATCCTCCTGGAGCTTGCCCATCTCGTCCATGAGCGCGTCGGAGTAGTCGGTCGCCATCAGCTCGGCGACCTCGTTGAAGCGCTTGAGCTTGCCCATGATCTCGGCGGCGCCGTCCTGGACGTTCTCCAGGACGGTCTTGCTCTCGTCGAGCTTCGGCTCCTGCATGAGGATGCCGACGCTGAAGCCGGGCGAGATGAAGGCGTCACCGTTGGACGGCTGCTCCAGGCCCGCCATGATCTTCAGCACCGTGGACTTACCGGCGCCGTTGGGCCCCACGACACCGATCTTCGCGCCGGGCAGGAAGTTCAGGTTGACGTCATCGAGAATCACCTTGTCGCCGTGCGCTTTGCGCGTCTTGCGCATGGTGTAGATGTACTCAGCCAAGAGAAACCGTCCGGCAGCAATAGAGGTGTGGGCAGATACACCCCATCTTGCCTGACAGCCCTCCCCGGACGGAAACCCGTCCGGGGATCGACACGGGAACGACGTCACTTCCCGCGTGCGGATGGTCACTCACCGTTGGGGTGCGGCGCCTTCCGGCGGAGGAGGAAGACCGCGCCGCCGCCCACGACGAGCAGTCCGATGGCGACGGCGGCGAGCATCGGGGTGGCGCTGGAGCCGCCGGTCTCGGCGAGGTCGCCCGCCAACCCCGATGTGGTGGATCCGGTCGTGGCCGGGACGGACTGCTGGGCGCTCCGTGTGCCGATGTCGTTGCCGGCGTCGCCCGCGCCCTCGCGGTCCAGGACGCTGCCGCTGGTGGCGCAGTCCAGCATTCCGGTGAAGGTCCTGGCGAACCCGCCGGGCCCGGTGATGGTGAAGTCGTACGCCTGGTCCTCGGCGACGGGGACCGTCACCGTGCGGGTGGCCCCGGCGGCGATGGTGTGCTCGGTTCCGGCCAGCTCGAAGGTGAAGGGCTCGTCGCCCCGGTTGGCGGCCGTGATGTCCACGCCGCCCGCGGCGCAGTTCTTCCGTGCGGTCAGTGCGGGGGCGGCGCCCTTCTCGGCCCAGGTGGCGCCGGCCCGCGCGGAGACCGTGGACTCGCTGGAGCCGGCCAGGATCTGGGTCTGGGTGCGGCCGGTCCCGACGAGGGCCCGGCCGACCGGCACGGAGGTGGTGGCCTGGACGGTCAGGGAGGCGGTGCCGTCGGCGGTGTCCTTCGGCACGGCGAAGTAGAGCCGGTCCCCGTCCGCCGCGGCGGTGACGGGGGCGCCCTTCTCGTCCGTGACCGCGATGCCGCTGACCGCCGCGTCCACCGGGGGCGACACCGAGACCTGGTCCGCGGCGGTGCGGACGGTCACGGGGCCGAGCCGCTCACCGGCCCGGCCGGAAACGGCGGCCGGCTCCAGGGTCAGCGAGGCCCGGGGCTCCTTCGTCTTGCGCGCGCTGCGGTGCAGCCAGTCGGCGAGCTTCTCCGCCTGCTTGTCCGACGCCGTGACGTCGGCGTTGTCCGAGTAGCGCCAGATGGCGACCTGGGTCCCGGCGGCGGCGGTGCGCTCGGTCAGCGGGCCGGTGCCGGCCGCGTCGGCGAGCGCGGCCAGGTCGTCGACCTGGGGGTAGGAGTGCTGGAGGATCCAGCGGATCTTCCCCGCGTTCCGGTTGGTGCTCAGCGAGGTCTCGGCCCAGGGCGTCTCCAGGTACCTCGCCTGGTCCTGGGTGGGGTTGTGGAGGTCGATGCAGTAGGTCTTGAGCTTTCCGCCGCCGTCCACGGTCATCTCGAACAGTCCGGCGGGCAGCTCCTGGCTCCGGTCGGGCGCGCCGTCCTTCCCCGCGACGCGAAGCACGGCACTGTCGAAGGTCTTCAGCCCGTCGAGCACCGCGGCCGCGCCGCCGTGATGCCGGCCCGGGTCGTCGGCCGCCGCCGGTCCGGCGCCGACGAGTGCGGCAGCCGCGACGAGACCGGAGAGCAGCAGCGCGGCGACCGGGCGGCGGGTGCCGCGGCCGGGGGGAGCCCCTGTCGTGCCGGACGGCGCGGCGGACGCTGAAGACGCAGAAAACACAGAATTCCCCTCCGGGCGAGGCCCTCGCACATGGTGCGCGTGTGGGGAATGCCTCGCCAGCAGACCCAAGTGACCCGTGAGCTTTGGGAATCCTAAAGAACGGGGCAAGGGCAATCCCCCGTACTGCCCTTGCACAACCATTCCGAATCGGAATCGTTATCGCGCGACGGCCGGTCGCGCTTGTCGACGATCAGCCCTTTCAGGACATGGCGGCCATTGCGTCGGCGTGTTCCCGCTGTTTCGGCGACTCGTGCGCATCGCCGTCCGTGACACTTTCCGGACGCTCCGTCAGAACCGGCTCCGCTCTGGCCGCCCGGCGGAAGGCGGCCGTTCCCCGGCTCAGGTCGTGGCCGACGGCGATGGCCTCGACGTCGACGAACGTCCGTCGCTGACCGGCCTGTTCCTCCTCGCGGACCTTCAACCGGCCGTGCACGACGAGAGGTTCGCCGACCGAAACGGAACCGGCCAGATTCGCGGCGAGCGTCCGCCAGGACCAGACGGTGTAGAAGCTGGTGCGGCCGTCGGCCCAGAGCTGTTTCTCACGGTCCCAGCGCCGCGGAGTCACGGCGAAGCGGAATCGCGCCATTCCGCCGGTGGCCGTCTCGCGGAACTCCACCGCCGTCGCGGCGTTACCCACCAGTGTCACCAAGGTCTCGTTCATTTCCCGCCCCCGCTTTCCCTGTCATACCGGATCGCACCGCTCGTACCGCAGCGCACCGCTCGTGCCGCACCGCACCGCTCGTACCTCTCCGGGCGGCGGTGGGGTGCGGTCTCCATGGTGGACGCCGGGCGGGAATCGCGTCGGGGCCTGGGGACTACCGGCCGGTTGTGGAGAACTCCGTCACCGTCACGTACCGCTCGCGCACTTCCCGGTAGCGCACCAGTTCGGCGGCGACCGGATCCAGGACCCTGGCCCGGCCACATCCGGCGGCCGCGTCGCGCAGCCGCCGCTCGGCGTCCTGCCCGTACCGCCTGGCCGGTCCCCGGATGGCCGCCGCGCAGGACCATTCCACGAGCGGGCCGCCGACGACTCCGGCCAGCATGATGAGCGCGGGTGTGACGAGCCCCGGCTCCAGGACGCCGATGATCTGGCCGACCAGCCACAGGCCGCCGAAGATCTGGAGGAGCGTCATCGACACCTGGGCCAGCACCGCGGCGGGCCACCACTTCGGCCGGGGCGGCTTGGCCGGACGGCCGCCGAGCGGGGCTCCGGGAGAGGTTCCGGCGATGGCGCCCTGTCCCGTCTCCGTTCTGCCGCCCCGCTTGGACGCGCCGGGGGCCCCGGCCTTGACCGCCAGTTCGTCCAGCGCCTCGGACAGCCCCTTCGCCCCGTTGAACGCGGCCTCGCGCACCGCCTGCGCCCAGGGCCCCGGCAGCCCGTAGGCGGCGTCGTCCGCGACGATCCGCACCGCCTGCTCGACCCGCTGCCGGGCCGTCAGCTCCTCTTCGGGCGGGGTCAGCGCCTGGCCCATCCGGTCCAGGCTGCCGGGCAGGCCCCGGTTCTCGTACCAGCGCCAGAGCCGCAGCCACGGCGTCCCACAGGCCCGCCCGGCGTTCCTGCGCCACTCCCGCTCGGCGGCCTGTCCCGCGGCCGCCGCGCCGACGGCCTCGGCCAGCCGGTCGGTGAACTCGTCGCGGGCCCGCTCGCCGAGCCCGGGGCGGCCCTCGGCGACGTAGACCGGGCGCAGCCGCGCCGCCGCCGCGTCGACGTCGGCCCAGAGGCGGCGGGTGGCGGCCGTGCGATCCTGGACGAAGCGGCCGACCATCTCGCGGAGTTCGGGTACCCCGTCGCCGGTGAGCGCGGACAGGGACATGACGGTGGCGCCGGGTTCGCCGTGCTCGCCGAGCGCGATGCCGTCCTCGTCGAGGAGGCGGCGCAGGTCGTCGAGGACGAGGTCGGCCGCCTCGCCGGGGAGCCGGTCGGTCTGGTTGAGGACGACGAAGGTGACTTCGGCGTGTCCGGCGAGCGGGCGCAGATAGCGCTCGTGGAGGGCGGCGTCGGCGTACTTCTCCGGGTCGACGACCCAGATCACCGCGTCGACCAGGGCCAGCACCCGGTCCACCTGGTCGCGGTGTTCGGTGGCCGCCGAGTCGTGGTCGGGCAGGTCGACCAGGACCAGTCCCTGGAGCGCCTCGTCGAGGGCGGCGGGCCCGGGGTGGGGCCTGCGCCGCAGCCGGCCGGGGACGGCGAGGCGGTCCAGCAGGCCGGCGGCCCCGTCGGTCCAGCTGCACGCGATGGGCTGGGAGGTGGTGGGCCGGCGCAGCCCGGTGTCGGAGATCGGGGCCCCGGCGAGCGCGTTGAACAGGGTCGACTTCCCGCTGCCGGTGGCCCCCGCGACGGCGATGACCGTGTGCCGCGAGGAGAGCCGCTGCCGGGCGGCGGCCTCGTCCAGCACGCGTCCCGCCTCGGCGAGGGTGTCCCGGTCGAGCCGGGCGCGGGACAGCCCGACGAGCTCGCGCAGGGCGTCGAGCCGGGGCGGCAGCGGCCCGCCGGAGGGGACGTACGCCTCGACCTGCGGCTCCACGTCGTCGTCGGCGGCGGCGGGTGCCCGGGGGGCGGCTTCCCCGGCCTCAGGGGCCTCGGCCGCCGCCGCCCGCCGGGCGATGAGCCCGTCGTCCCAGCGCCCGTCCCCGACCCTGCCCGGCACCTCCCCGTCCGGCTTCCCGCCGCCACCGTCACTGCCGCTGTTGCCGTTGTCCTGGTCCGTGACGGCGGTCATCGCTGCCACCTCTCCTTCTGCAGTACGGAAAGCGCGGCGATCAGTTCGGCCTGGGGTTCGGGGGCGACGTCGAGCGCGTCGAGGGGGGCGAGGCGGCGGTCGCGTTCGCCGCCGAGCACCTGGTCGAGGTAGGTCGTCAGCAGCTCACCGCCCTTGTCGCGGAGGCGCAGCGCGCCCTGGGCGCCGATGCGTTCGGCGAGTTGCTCCCCCGCCGCACGGGCGCGCCGCCCGCCGAGGAGGGCGGCCGCGAGCAGTGCGGCGACGGTCTCGGGGGCGGGCGCCACGTTGCGTTCGAGCTGGCGCACCTCCTCCTCGGCCAGTTCCTCCAGGACCCGCCGCCACCGGCGTACGGCGACGGAGATCCGGCCTTCGACGTCCTCGGCGGGCCCCCAGCCGCCCGCCTCGCGTCCGGCGCCCTCGAACCGGAAAAGGCCCCCGGCGGGCTCGCGGCGCCACTGGGTGCGGATCTGTTCGTCGGCGGCGGAGACCGAGCACTGGAGCAGGGCCACCAGGCTGTCGACGAGGGATTCGAGGAGTTCCTCGGGCGAGCTGTAGAGCGGGTAGCCGCGCCACCGGGTCCGCGCGTCCCCGGAGAGCACGGCACCGCTCTGGAGGCGACGCCGGATCCGGGCGGCCTCTTTGCCGTACGCGTCCTGGACCACCCCGTTCAGCCGTACGGAGGCGGCGTACTGGGCGGCGACGGCGGAGGCCAGTGCGGGCATCCGCACGTTGAGCGACTGGATGACGCCGGACGCGGTGCGCGCCACCGCCTGCTGCCGGGCGGCGGGGTCCTGGGCCCGGTGGGCGAGCCAGGCGCGCAGCGGGGCGACGGCGGTGGTGGGGAGCAGTCCGCTGCCGCCGCCGGCGGACTCGGGCAGCTCCGGGATGGTGAACCGGGGTACGTCCCCGAGCCCGGCCCGGGTCAGCAGCGCCGCGTACTGCCGGGACACCTCGGCGATCACCTGGTGGGGCACCCGGTCGAGGACGGTGACGAGGGCCGCGTCGTACTCCTTCGCGGTACGCAGCAGGTGCCAGGGCACGGCGTCGGCGTAGCGCGAGGCGGTGGTGACCATCACCCAGACGTCGGCGGCGCAGATGAGTTCGGCGGCGAGGACCCGATTGCGTACGACGAGCGAGTCGATGTCGGGGGCGTCCAGGAGGGCGAGCCCACGGGGCAGGCTCACGGCGGTCTCCACCCGCAGCGCGGTCTCCCCGTCCTCGCCCCGGGCCGCGAGGTCGTCCAGCCCGTCCGGGTCGGGCGTCTGACCCGGCGGCAGCCAGATCCGGGTCAGCTGGGGCAGCACCCGCACCCCGGCGAACCAGTGGTGGTCGTCCGGGTGACAGACCAGCACCGGGATCCGTGTGGTGGGCCGCAGCACCCCGGCCTCGCTGAGCCGGCATCCCACCAGCGAGTTGACCAGGGTGGACTTCCCGGCCCCGGTGGAGCCGCCGATCACGGCGAGCAGGGGCGCCTCGGGGTCCTTGAGGCGTGGCAGGAGGTAGTCGTCGAGCTGGGCGAGGAGTTCGACCCTGGTCTGCCGGGCCCGTTCGGCCCCCGGCAGGGGCAGTGGAAGACGCACGGCGGCGACACGGTCGCGCAGGGCGGAAAGTGCGTCGATGAGCTGAGGCCGTACGTCCATGGTCACCACATGCGAAGAATGCCCAATTTTAGATCCTTTTTGAAGCGTATAGCCCTCTCTGCGCGGCGGTTCCACCCTCAGGACAGAGTCAGGACAGAGGGGACGAGTGGGGCGGGGGCATAACGAGTGCACAACACCCGGCGCGAGGGGAGCGAAAACCGATGCAGGAATCGCACCTACCTGCGATTATCGGTTCGCTTCACCGAACCTCCACATCATGCCACGCAGGTGAAGCAACCGGGTCGAGGGGATCGGAGCCCTATCCTTGTCCCGGCACGGCCAAGGAACCGCCGATCAGGACTCCCGGCCCCCGTAGCTCAGTGGATAGAGCAGGCGCCTTCTAAGCGCTTGGCCGCAGGTTCGAGTCCTGCCGGGGGCGCAACACCGTCGGGGAGCGGGAGCAGGGCCTGTGGGTCCTGCCCTCCTCGCCGCATCGGGTCGGGGAACTCGGCGGTCCCGCACGTTCTTCGGGGAGGATCTCGCCCGGACGCCCCGAGGGAGTGCGCGCGCCAAGTGCCGTGGATCGGCGAACGCACCCGCAATCGGCTACGGGCGAGCCCCCGGGGTTCGTCGACTCGCCCCGGGGCTTCGACGCTGTCTCACGCGTCCCGCCGCCGAAGCAGCACCAGGGCGGCCAGGGCTACGACGGTCGTGCTGACCGCGACCAGGAGCAGGGAGGGCCAGGGGCCCAGGCTGCCCACCGTGTCGGCGGCGGCGTCCGAGGTCTGGGTGAGCTTTTCCAGGGCGGCCGTCGGGGAGAGTCCGGCGACCCAGCGTTCGGCGTCGCCGAAGAGGGGGCCGAACAGGGACGGCAGGAGCAGCAGGCCGATCACTGTGGTGACCGCACCGGCGGAGTGGCGTACGAGGGTGCCGACGGCGAGACCGAGGACGGCGGCCACCGCGAAGGACGCGGCGATGCCGAACAGGGCGGGCAGCGGCTCGCCCTGGGCGTACCGGCCCTCCGGCAGCATGGCGCCCCCGACGAGGTAGCCGGCTGTGCAGGAGGCCAGGGCGAGGGGGTACATCACGCCCACCACCAGTGTCGCCTTGGCGGCGAGGACCGTGCCCCGGCGGGGGCAGGCGGCGAACGTCGTGCGGATGGTGCCGCTGCTGTACTCCCCCGAGGCGACGAGCGCCCCGACGACCGCGGCCAGCATCTGGGCGACGACGGAGAGCGTGAGGCTGCCGCCGAGGACGGTGTCGTCGGGTTGCAGGCTGCCGCTGGCGGCGATGAACACCGCGCCGATGACGGGCAGTACGGCGGTGGCCGCGGTCGTCCACACCGTGGAGCGCACGCTGCGGAACTTGATCCATTCGTAGGCGAGGGCCTCCCGGAAGCCGGTCCGTTTCGTGCGGGTGGCGGGAAGGGTGAGCGTGGTCGTGGTCATCGGACTGTCTCCTTCCGGGGCGTCGACGAGCTCCGGTCCTCGGCCCGGTACTCCACCGAGGACCGCGACAGCGTCGTGTAGACCTCCTCCAAGGAGGAGCGGGCCGGCGTGAGTTCGTGGACGGCGACCCCGTGGTCCCGGGCCAGGTCGCCGATGGCCGGGGCGTCGGGGCCGTCGACCCGCCAGCCGCCCCTGGCGTCCAGCCGTACGTGGGCTCCGGCCGCTTCCAGCAGGGTGCGCAGCCGTTCCGGTTCGGGGGACCTGACGAGGGTGTGCGCGCGGGAGTTGGTCTCGATGAAGTCGCGCGTGGTCGTGTCCGCGATGAGCCGGCCCTGTCCGATCACGATGAGGTGGTCGGCCGTCAGTTCCATCTCGCTCATGAGGTGGCTGGAGAGGAAGACCGTACGGCCCTCCGCCGCCAGGGACTTCATGAGTTCGCGGATCCAGCGGATGCCCTCGGTGTCGAGGCCGTTGACCGGCTCGTCGAGGATCAGCACCTCCGGGTCCCCGATCAGTGCCGCCGCGATGCCCAGCCGCTGGCCCATGCCGAGCGAGAAGCCCTTGGTGCGCCTGCGGGCCGTCTCCGCCGGGAGGCCGACCAGGTCCAGCACCTCCTCGACGCGGCGGCGCGGAATGCCGTTGCTCGCGGCGAGTCCGGCCAGGTGGTGGTAGGCGGACCGGCCGCCGTGGACACCCTTGGCGTCGAGCAGGGAGCCGACCGCCCGCAGCGGTACGGGCAGGTCCGTGTAGGCCTTGCCGCCCACGGTGACGCGCCCCGCGCTCGCGGAGTCGAGGCCCAGGATCAGGCGCATGGTGGTCGATTTCCCGGCGCCGTTCGGGCCGAGGAAGCCGGTCACCCGGCCCGGCCGGACCGTGAAGGACAGCCGGTCGACGGCGGTTCGCCCGCCGTAGCGTTTGGTGAGTTCCGTCGCTTCGATCATGCGGCCGACGCTACGAGCGGGGGGCCGATGGCGAATCCTCCGGTGGGAGTCGCCGCCTGCTCCCCCGGGAGTACGGGCGCCATCCAAGGGCTGTCCCGGGGCGCCATGCACGCGCTCTCGCCGCAGGGCCGCCCTTAGGCGACGACGGGATGACGGGAGGGCCTAGCGTTCTCCCGCCCTGACCAGGCCCGTTTCGTAGGCGAGGACCACCAGCTGGGCCCGGTGGCGGGCGCCGAGCTTCGTCATGGTCCGGCTGACATGGGTCTTCGCGGTCAGCGGGCTCATGATCAGCGCCTTGCCGATCTCCTCGTTGGACAGCCCGGCGGCGACGAGCGCCATCACCTCACGCTCCCGGCCGGTGAGCACGGCGAGCCGTTCGGCGCCCGCCGCCTCGGGGGCCTTCAGCCGGGCGAACTCCTCGATCACCTGGCGGGTGACGGCGGGGGCGAGCAGGCTCCTGCCCGCCGCGACCGTGCGGATCGCGGCGCGCAGGTCGTCCGGCTCGATGTCCTTCAGCAGAAAGCCCGCCGCGCCGTGCCGGAGGGCTTCAAAGACGTACGCGTCGACCTGGTACGTGGTGAGCATGACGACGCGGACCCGGTCGAGGGAGCGGTCCTCGGCGATCCGGCGGGTGGCCTCCAGGCCGTCGACGCCGGGCATCCGGATGTCCATCAGCACGACGTCCGGGCGGGTCGTCCGGACCGCCTCGACGGCCCGGGACCCGTCGGCGGCCTCCGCGACCACGACCAGGTCGTCGGTGAGGTCGAGCAGGGCGCGGAACCCGGCCCGTACGACGGTCTGGTCGTCGGCGAGGACCACGCGGACGATCCCCGGCGGCCCCGCCGCGCTCTCCACCCGCTCGCTCACGCGGCCGCCCCCCACGTTCCGTACGGCGCCACGCCCCTGACGCCGTTCCCGGTTCCGTACGGCGCCACGTTCATGAAACCGTTCCCTCCGTCGGCAGTTCGGCGCGGACGCGCCATCCGCCACCCGGCACCGGACCGTAACCGACGTCGCCGCCCACCGCGACCGCCCGCTCCCGCATGCCGATCAGGCCGAAGCCCCGGTCGGCGGGCGGGGCGGCGGGCGGCGGCTTCGGGGGGCCGTCGTCCACGACCTCGACGGTCAGCCGGGTGGCGTCGCGGGTCACCGACACCGCGGCGTGGAGCGCCGCGGAGTGCTTCACCACGTTGGTCAGCGCCTCCTGCACGATCCGATACGCCGTGGCCTCGACGACCGCGGGCAGGGCGGCGCCTCCCGTCTCCCGCCGCAGGCTGACCCGCAACCCGCCCGCCTCGGCCCCCGCGACCAGTTCGTCCAGCTGGCCGAGGCGGGGCGCCGGCGTCGTGGACTCCGTCGCGCGCAGGACGGACAGCGTGGCGCGCAGTTCCCGGACGGCTTCCTTGCCGGAGGCGCGGACCTGGGTCATCGCCTGCCGCGACACCTCCGGCGCGGCGTCCAGCGCGTCGAGGGCGACCCCGGCCTGCACGGTCATCGCGCTCACCGTGTGCGCGAGGATGTCGTGGATCTCCCGGGCGACCCGCGCCCGCTCCTGGCGGACCCGGCGGGCGGCCTCCCGCTCGCGGTCCTCCTCGGCCCTCGCGGCGCGCGCCGCGTACTCCGCCAGCAGTTCCCGGCGGGTGCGCACCACCTCACCCAGGAGGAGGGGGACGAGCGGCCAGACCATCTCCAGGACGGGCAGTCCCTGCGGGTTGACCACGTCCCGGCCGATCTTCAGCGCCACCGCGCCCGAGACCGTCGCGGCGATCACCCCGGTCCACAGGGTGCGCCGGCGGTCGCCCAGCACCGCGACCGTGTAGAGCGCCACGATCACCGGAAGGTTCAGCAGTTCGCCGATGTGCCCGTACAGCGCCCACCCGGCACAGGCCGCCCCGGTCACACAGACCACCGGAACGGGCCAACGGCGGCGGCAGGCGAGCGCCGCCAGCGAGACCACGAGGAGGGTCCAGGTCAGCGCGTCGGCCTGCCGGTAGCCGGGCTCGTTGACGGCCGCGTCGGCGGTGGTCAGCACCCCCACCACCGCCACCACCAGCAGATCCGCGACGATCGGCGGCAGAGCCCGCGCCCGGGTGGCCAGGTGGTCGAAGGTCATCACCCCCTCACGGTAGGAGGCGGGAGGCCGGGCCGCATACGACAGCGGGAGTACACCGGTGCGAGGCCGGCGGCGAGCGCCTCGGCACCGTGGCGGGCGTCTCGACACCGGTGCGAGGCCGGCGGCGAGCGCCTCGACGCCGTGCGCATCGAGCAGGAGTTCGGGCATACCCGGGCGTGCGTTCGGGCACGGCGCAACCTTCCGTCCAGCGGGACGTTCAGCAGGGCATGGAAACGGGCAAATCGATCAGGTAGGCCCGAAGGCGGAATACCGCCGCAGGGCACTCCCAACCATCCCATCCCCCCGGTGCGCGTGCGCGGCTTCGTGCTGCCGTCCGCCCGCCGGTCCCGCCGACCCCACACCGAAGCACCCGCGTGAACTACGCGTCATCAGGGAAAGGGGCGCCGCGATGGCGACTCCGCTGTCTGCATCCAGGCTGCTCAAAGCCCTCCGCGACGAAGGCCTCCACGTCGTCGAACACCGGAGCTGGCGTACCAACAACCGGAACCACAAGGGCCCCTGGGGCCCGACGCACGGCGTGATGATCCATCACACCGTCACCTCGGGCACCGCATCCTCGGTCGAACTCTGCTACAACGGCCACTCCGCCCTGCCCGGCCCGCTCTGCCACGGGGTCATCGCCAAGGACGGGTCAGTCCACCTCGTGGGGAACGGCCGGGCCAATCACGCCGGGCTCGGCGACGACGACGTCCTGCGCGCCGTCGTCGCGGAGAAGGCGCTGCCCCCGGACAACGAGGCCAACACCGACGGAAACCGGCATTTCTACGGCTTCGAATGCGTCAACCTCGGTGACGGCAAGGATCCCTGGCCGGCGGCCCAGCTGCTGGCGATCGAGCGGGCCGCCGCCGCCGTCTGCCGGGCGCACGGCTGGTCGCAGCGGTCGGTGATCGGGCACCTGGAGTGGCAGCCGGGCAAGGTCGATCCGCGCGGGTTCACCATGAACGCGATGCGCGCGCGGATCGCCAAGCGGCTGGGCGGTTCCCCGGACGGGCCCTCCGATCCGCCGCCCAAGCCGACGTACGAGCCCTTCCCGGGGGCCGCGTTCTTCAAGGTCGGCCGCAACAGCGCGGTCGTCACGGCGATGGGCAAGCGTCTGGTGTCCGAGGGGTGCGGCCGGTACACGGTGGGCCCCGGACCGGCCTGGTCGGAGGCCGACCGGAAGTCGTACGCCGCCTGGCAGCGCAAGCTGGGCTACACGGGCGGCGACGCGGACGGCATTCCCGGCAAGAGCAGTTGGGACCGGCTCAAGGTGCCCAACGTGTGACCGCGGCGCGTCCGGCTCCTCCCCTTCGCCGCCGGAGGTGCGGGAGCCGGACCGTGCGGATGATCACGGCAGTTCACTAGGGTTTCCTCACCGCGCCGGTGGCGCTGCAGGTGATCCGCCGATGGACGGCCGACGAGATCCGAGGGACGGTGCGATGACGGCGACGGCCGAGGTGCGTACGGTGGCGGCCGGGGAGCTGAACCAGTACGCCGACGGGATCCGCGACGTGTACGCGCGGGCGTTCGCGGCCCCGCCCTGGAACGAGGATCCGGCGCAGGCCGGCAGCTACGCGGAGCGGCTCGCACGGGACGCGCTCCGGCCCGGTTTCACGGCGGCGGTGGCGACGGCCGGGGGGACGGTAGCGGGTTTCGCCACGGCCTGGATCACCCCGGAGGTCTTTCCGGCCGACCGCAGCTACGGGCAGGTCGCCGAGGCCCTCGGGCCCGGGCGGGCGCGGGAGTGGCTCTGCGGTGCGCTGGAGGTGAACGAGCTGGCGGTGGCGCCGGAGGCGCACGGTGGGGGGCTCGGCACGGCGCTGCTGCACGCGGTGACGGGGCCCGCCCCGGACGGCCGTTGCTGGCTGCTGACCTCCGTGCGGGCCGGGGCGGCGCTGCGCCTGTACGAGCGGGCCGGCTGGCAGCGGGTCGACGCGCCCGTGCCCGGCGCGGCCGCGCTCGTGGTGCTGCTCGGCCCCCGCCATCCGCAGCGGGCGGCGGCGGGAGACCGGTAACCCCCGCGTACGGGAGGCCCCGGCCCTACAGCGCGACGGCCAGCAGGACGCACGCCACCCTGTCTTCCGCCCCGGTGGCCGCCCCGGTGGCCCCGTCCGAGCGGGCCGAGCTGGACACACGTCCCGCTCGGCCCGCTCGGCCTCCTCCCGCCGCTCGACCCCTCCGCGCTCCGGCCGCTCCGTGCCCGGCCCCTCCGTGCCCCGGCCCCTCCGCCTCAGCCGATCTCGCCCTCGTCCGGTTCCGGCTCGTCGTCCGTTCCGGATCCCCGCTCGATCCGGTCGGCCTGCCCGATGGCCTTGGCCAGCTTCGTGACGGAGCTGTCCTCGGTCGTTTCCGCCAGCCGGGCTGCCCGCGAGGCGAGCTCACCGAGTCCGGGTGCGCCGGGCAGGTCGCCGCCCCGCAGGTGATCGGCGAAGTAGGCGGCCACCGCCGCTACTTGGAGCCGGGCATCCCCGCCGCCCCACAGGGAGCCGTCGATCGCCCCGGTCGTCGCGGTTCCGGTCTCCTCCTGGGCCTCGCGGGTCTTGGGATCGAGCCAGCGCACGGTGGCCTTGGCCACGGTGCCGGACGCGCCCTCGCGCAGCCGTACGGCGTACAGAGCGGTCACCGTGTGGCCGGGGCCCACCTCGCCGCCGTCGACGCTGTCGTCGCGGAAGTCCTCGTCGGCGACCTTGCGGTTCTCGTAGCCGATCAGCCGGAACTGCTTCACGGTCTTCCGGTCGAACGCCACCTGGGCCTTGGCGTCGCGGGCCCGGATCTCCAGGTGGGCGGGCAGCTGGTCGACGAAGACCTTGCGGGCCTGCGTCTCGTCACCGACGTACGTGGTGTTCCCGTCGCCCTTGTTGGTGAGCCGTTCCATGAACGCGTCGCCGTAGTCGCTGCCGACACCGACGCCGAAGAGGGTGATGCCGTACTCCCGGCGGGTGGAGTCGATCTTCTCCAGGATCCCGTCGGCCTCCGTGTCGCCGGTGTTGGCCAGTGCGTCGGAGAGGAGCACGACCCGGTTGGTGGCGCCCTTGCGGTGGCCCTCGACCGACTCCTCGTAGCCGAGGGTGATGCCCGCCTCGACGTTGGTGGACTGGTCCGGCCGCATCTCCTCCACCACGTCCTTGATCCGGTTCCGGTTGCCCTTCAGGCGGGTCATCGGCAGCCGGGTCTCGGCCTCGTCACTGAAGGTGACCAGGGAGATGGAGTCGTCGTCGCGCAGTTCGTCGGTGAGGACGGTCAGCGACTTCCTGACCAGGTCCAGGCGGCCGGTCTCGGCCATGGACCCCGAGATGTCGACGACGAACGTGAGGGCCGCGGGCGGCCGTTCGGCGGCCGACGGGGCGGCCTCGGTGGCCAGGCCGACGCGGAGCAGCGACCAGTCGGAGGCTCCGGTTCCGCCGCCCCCGCCCTTCCCGGAGCCGATGCGCGCCCCGTCGACGTGCACCGAGAAGCCGGGGCCCTTCGGCCGTTCGTACCCCTGGCGGAAGCTGTTGACGAACTCCTCGGGGCGCACCTCATCGGGAGAAGGCAGCCTGCCGTCGCCGAGGGTGCGGCGCGCGTAGCCGTAGCTGGCGGTGTCCACGTCCAGGGCGAAGGTGGAGCGGTAGTCGGGCGGCGGGACATCCAGCCTGGCCACGTCCCCGGACTCGCCCGTCGGTGCGGCCGACCGGCCCTTCTCGGGCGCCGCCCCGTCGGGCGCGGGCTGGCCGCCGCCGGTCGATCCCTGGCCGTTGCGCGTGTCCGAACTCAGTTCGCGCGTGCCGTCCGAGGCGCTGTCGCCGCTGCCGCACGCGGTGAGGGCCATGGCGCCCGCCAGAAGGAGCGCCAGGGCCCCCGCCCGGCCCCCCGCCCGGACACCCACCCTGCCTGCCGTCCTGCCTTCCGCCCGCTTCTCGTGTCGCCGGCTTACCCGCTGCATCCGTAACCCCCATGTCGTCACGATGTCCTCGACATCTGTGAATGTGACGTACGGGGTCGCCGACCGGAGTCGACGAAAGCGTTGCGGAACCATCTCGATGCGGCAACAGCGGACAGGAAGCGGCCGGAAACCGGCGGAACATCAGGTTCAGGACACGATGTCCTTACGACTGAACCCGCGGAAGGCCAGCGCGAACAGGATCAGGGCATAGGTCACCGATACGGCCGTGCCCTTGATCATGCCGCCCCACTCCAACTGCGGCTGGAGGGCGTCGGCCCAGGCGAACTGCCAGTGCGCGGGCAGGAAGTCGCGCCAGGAGCCGAGTGCGGTGACCGCGTCGAGCACATTGCCGACGATGGTGAGGCCCACCGCGCCGCCGACCGCGCCGAGCGGGGCGTCCGTCTTCGTGGACAGCCAGAACGCCAGCCCGGCGGTGACCAGTTGGGAGACGAAGATGAACGCCACGACGATCGCGAGGCGGGGCACCGTGTCCCCGGCGGACAGCGCTCCCCCGGTGGGCAGTTTCAGCGGCCCCCATCCGTAGGCCGCCGTGCCCGCCACCAGGGCGACGAGCGGCAGCAGCACCATCGCGGCCAGGCTGAAGCCGAGGGCGACGACGAGCTTGGACCAGAGCAGCCGGACGCGCGGCACGGGCGCGGCGAGCAGATAGCGCAGCGAGGACCAGCTCGCCTCGGAGGCGACGGTGTCCCCGCAGAACAGGGCCACCGGCACCACCAGCAGGAATCCGGCCGAGACGAACAGCGAGGTGGCGGCGAAGTTCGCGGCGGACTCGGTCGCCACGTCCATCAGGTTGATCCGGCCGCCGCCTCCGCCCCCGCCTCCTCCGCCGTCCTCGCCGTCCGGCGTGCCGCCGATCGCGAAGGCGATGATGAGGATGAAGGGGAGGGCGGCGAGGATTCCGCCCATCAGCAGGGTGCGCCGTCTGCGCAACTGGCGCATGGCCTCGACGCGGAGGGGAAGGGTGCGCCCGGCGCGGTAGCCGGGGGCCTCCGGGTGTTCGGTCTCCACCCGGGCCTCGGGGGGCTGTACGGGGGCGCTCATGCTGCTCCTCCGGAGATGAGGGTGAGGAAGGCGTCCTCCAGGCGGCGGTGCGGTCCGACGCCGGTGACCGGGACGTCCAGCCGGACGAGATCGGAGACGAGCCGGGAGGTGGTGGCCCCGTCGAGGCGGACGAGGAGTCCGCGCCCGTCGTCGGTGCGGACGGCGGAGCCGATGCCGGGCAGGGCGGCGACCTTCTCCGCCAGCGGCTCGGACACCTCCTCGGCCGTGGTCACCAGGATCATGTCGCCGGACCCGGTGATCTCGGCGACCGGTCCGGCCTGGACGAGCCGGCCCCGGTCCATGACGACCAGGTGCGTGCAGGACTGTTCGACCTCGGAGAGGAGGTGGCTGGAGACGATGACGGTCCGGCCGCCGGCCGCGTAGCGGATCATCACGTCCCGCATCTCGCGGATCTGCGGCGGGTCGAGCCCGTTGGTCGGCTCGTCGAGGATCAGCAGGTCCGGCATGCCGAGCATGGCCTGGGCGATGGCGAGCCGCTGCCGCATGCCCTGGGAGTACGTCCGTACGGCACGGGCGAGCGCGTCGCCGAGCCCCGCGATCTCCAGGGCCTCCTCGATGTAGGCGTCCTCGGCGGGCCGGCCGGTGGCCTGCCAGTAGAGGTCGAGGTTGGCGCGCCCGGAGAGGTGGGGCAGGAACCCGGCCCCCTCGACGAACGCCCCGACTCGGGAGAGCACCGGCGCGCCCGGCCGGATGGCCTGCCCGAAGACACGGATCTCGCCCTCGTCGGGGCCGATGAGCCCCATCAGCATGCGCAGGGTGGTCGTCTTGCCCGCGCCGTTGGGCCCGAGCAGGCCGAGGACCTGGCCCTTGTCGACGCGGAAGGACAGCTCGCGCACGGCGTACCGGTCGACGGACTTGGCGTACTTCTTGGAAAGCCCGGTGATCTGGAGCGGTACGTCGGTCAGCGCGGGGTCCGGCGCGGGCGTCGCGGTCCGGCGGCGGGCGGTGAGCAGCAGACCGGCCGCGATGACGAGGGCGGCGGCCGGGAGTCCCCAGGTCCACCACGGGAGGGTGGCCGCCGCGGTCTTCACGGCGGGCGCGGTGGGGACGGTCAGCGGTCCGTCGGCGGTGACGGTGTACGCGGCGGGCTCGGCCGGGGACGCGTAGCCGAGGTCGGTCGCGGAGAACACCAGCCGCAGCCGGTGTCCGGCGTCGAACTCGTGGTCCACGGCGGGCAGCGCCAGCTCGACCGGCTTGCCCTGCTGGTCGGGGGTGATCCGGTAGGGGGCGACGAGCTGGTGGGGCAGCACCTGCTGCCTGCCGTCCGGCGACACGTCGTACACCTTGCCGAAGAGCACCGCGTCCCGGCCGTCGCTCGCCTTCACGTTCACCTGCACGGTGGGCGTGCCGGTGACGCGTACGGAGGTGTCCAGCGGGGCGGACTCGAAGCGGGCGAACTGTCCGGGGAAGTCGAGCGAGAGTCCGACGCCGAGGGAGGAGAGCTGGGCGAGTCCGCCGCCGATGCCGGGGACGGCGGAGATGGCGGGCGGTGCGGCGCCGGCCGGGTTGCGGAAGGTCTTCGTCCCGCCGCCGAGCGCGATGTCCCGGCCGCCACTGCGCAGCCCCGGGTAGGTGTCGCCGCTCGCGCCGCGCAGGAGGGCGGCGCCGTCGGTGGAGTCGACGCCTCCGGTGCGGGTGACGCGGAAGGCGGGCCCGGTGTCGGTGCCGGTGTCTTCCTTGAGATAGCGGTCGAACCAGGAGCCGACGCGCCCTTCGACGCGTCCGGTCTCGTTGTCGCCGCCGTCGTGCCCGCCCGAGATCCAGTCGACGGAGACGGGTGCGCCGTTGGCGCTGATGGCCTTCTGCATGGCGTCGGCCTGGCCGAGCGGGAAGAGGGAGTCGGACTGCCCCTGGAGGAGGAGCGAGGGGACCTTGATCCGGTCGGCGACGGCGGACGGCGAACGCTCGGTGAGCAGGTCGATCGCCTCGGCGTCGGGCTTGCCGCTGACGGCGACCCGCTCGTACATCTCGCAGAGCCGCTTCTCGAACTTCTCGCAGCCGCCGCCGGTGGTGATGAAGATCCCGGCCCAGAGCTTCTTGAAGACCCCGTCGGGGAAGAGGGCGTCGGCGAGGTTCCAGTAGGTGATCACGGGCGCGATGGCGTCGACCCGTGCGTCGTGCCCGGCGGCGAGCAGGGAGACGGCCCCGCCGTAGGAGGCGCCGGTGAGACCGACCCGGGGGTCGCCCTTCTTGTCGAGCTCCACCTCGGGACGGGTCGCCAGCCAGTCGATGAGCCGCGAGACGTCCCTGACCTCGTGGTCCGGGTCGTTGAGGGAGATCTCCCCGCCGGATTTGCCGAAGCCGCGCGCCGACCAGGTCAGCACGGCGTACCCGTCGGCGGCCAGCTTCTCGGCCTGGGCCCGTACGTCGTTCTTGCTGCCGCCGAAGCCGTGTCCGATGAGCACGGCGGGCCGCTTGCCGGAGCCTTCGGCGTGGAAGTACGAGGTGTCGATCGGCACCCCGTCCATGCGCAGCGTCCGGTCCTCGCGCTGCACGGCGGGCGTGCCGTCGTCGGCGACGGCGGTCCAGGTGCCGCCGCCCACGAGGACGGCGAGCGCGGCGCCGACCGCGGCCCACCGGCCGGGTGTGCGGGGCAGCAGGCGCCGCCATCGGGCAGTAGAGGTCTCCATCCCCCGACCCTAAGCGGAGGAGGCGAGCCGGTTGCGTGCCGCCGGGGGGAGGCGGGCGGCCTCCCTGAGAGGTACGGTGCGCCCCCGCCGTACTCCGGACGCGGTACAGAATGCCTTCAGACCCCTTGCCTCGGGAGGCCATTGTGGACATTCGCCGCGCTACGACCGTCAGGGAACTCCTGGCCGCCGGCCACCTCTACGACGCGCCGCCCCGCGAGGAATGGGCCGCCCGCTTCCTCGCGGCGGACGGCCATGTGCTGCTGATCGCGTACGTGGACGGCGCCCCGGCCGGCTTCGTGACGGGCATCGAGATGCTGCACCCGGACAAGGGCACGGAGATGTGTCTGTACGAACTCGCCGTCGACGAACCGTTCCGACGCCGGGGCCTCGGCAGGGCCCTGACGCTGGCGCTCGTGGACATCGCCCGGGAGCGGGGGTGCTACGACCTGTGGGTCGGCGTGGAGGGCGGCAACGAGGCGGCGCTCGCGACGTACCGGTCGGCGGGGGCGGGGGACGACGGCGGGTTCACCATGCTGACGTGGGAGTTCGGGGACGGTGCCTCGGAGTAGGCAGAAGGGACGCTCCCCGGCGTCAACCCTGACCTTCGTCGGGGGCCGCTCCTGCCGTTCGGCCCCCGCGCCGGGACGTCGTGGCTTCGTACGTTCGCCGCATGGCAAAGCACACACATCACCACCATTGGCCCGTCCGGCTGTTCGGATCGGCCGCTCTGCTGGCTTCGGCGGCGGCCGTGATCGGGACGCTGTCGCCCGGGGGCCTGGGTCGGCCCGGGCCGACCGAGGTCACGGAGGGAGCTTCCGTCTCCCTCTACCGGTCGCTGACGGGAGCGGTCGGGGACGGTCCGGGGTGGCTGGGGCACCTGCTGGAGCTGTCCTCCGAGGCCACGCTGATCGTTCTCGGCCTGCTGCTGCTCGCGGTCTGCTGGACGGCGGTACGCCGCAGGGACACGGTCGCGGTGGCGGGGGCCGTGCTCGTCGGCGCCGGGACCGTCGTGGCGTACGCCGTCAGCGAGGCGCTGAAGCTGATCGTCGACGAGGAGCGTCCGTGCCGGGCGGTGGACGGCGCCCGGGCGGTCGCCGCGTGCCCCGAGCCGGGCGACTGGTCGTTCCCGAGCAACCACGCCACCCTGGCCGCCGCCCTCGCGGTCGGGCTGGCGGTGCGGCGGCCCCGCCTCGCGGCCGTGACGCTGCCGTTGGCCGTGGCGGCGGCACTGCTGCGGGTCCTGGTGGGGGTCCACTACCCGCACGACGTGATCGCCGGCGTCCTGCTCGGCGGGGCGGTCGTCGCCTCGGTGCTTCTCGTGCTGGGCCGCCCGGCCGAGTTGCTCGTCTCAGCGCTGCTCCGGCGGTGGTGGTGGGGGCAGGATCCCGGCCTCGTGGGCGACGACGGCGGCCGCGGCCCGGTTGTCGACGCCGAGGCGGGCCAGGACGGAGCTGACGTGCGCCTTGACCGTGCCCTCGACCAGGTGCAGCCGCCGGGCGATCTGCCCGTTGGACAGCCCGCCGCCGAGGTGCGACAGCACTTCGCGCTCCCTGGGCGTCAGCCCGGCGACCCGCTCCCGGGCCGCGTCCCGCCGGCCGGCCAGGGCCCCGGCCCCGGTGGACGCGAGGTGCGCCACCACGCGGGCGGCGACCTTCGGTGACAGATAGGCGGCGCCTTCGGCCACGGCCCGCACCCCGGCGACGAGTTCCTCGGGCTCGCCGGACTTGATCAGGAACCCGGCGGCCCCACAGCCCAGCGCCCGCAGGATGTAGTCGTCCTCGCCGAACGTGGTCAGCATGACGACGCCGGTGGCGGGCAGGGTGCGACGGATCTCGGCCGCGGCGGCGATGCCGTTGGTGCCCGGCATCCGTACGTCGAGGACGGCCACGTGCGGGCGGTGCGCCCGGGCCAGCTCCACCGCCTCGCGCCCGTCGGCCGCCTCGGCGACGACCTCGATGCCCGGGTCGGTGGCGAGGACGGCGCGGACGCCGGCACGGATCATGGGCTCGTCGTCGGCGACCAGGACCCTGATCGTCCCGCCCGGGGTCGCGTTCGCTCGGGCCGTGTCCGCCGGGTTCGTATCCGCCGCCCGGGCCGTGTCCGCCGCCGGTGTCGCGTCCGCTGCCCGGGCCCGGTGCGCGGGGGCCGCGTCCACCGGCGGTGTCGCGTCCGCCGCCCGGGCCGGGTGCGCGGGGGCCGTGTGTGCCGCCCGGGTCGCGTCCGGCCGGCTCATCGGGCGCTCACGGTGTCAGCGCGTCGCGGGAGACCAGCCTGCCGTCCCGGAAGCAGAGCCGGTACGCGTCTCCGGACCGGTCGTCGAAGCGGTCGGCCGTCATCGCGTAGAACTCGCACGTCACCCCTCGTTCCTCCGGCCCGGCGCCCGCCGGCCGCTCCGGCCGCTCCACCGACTGCCGGTCCGGCAGCACCTTCCGTATGTCGGCCCGATCCTGCCCCACCCGCAGCCGGGCGTAGTCGCGCGGGTCGAGGACGGACCGGGACGCGGCCACCGTCTCCCACATCCCGACCCCGGCGAGCAGCACCGCGCCCGCTGCCAGCGGCACCGCCAGCGCGGTGAGCAGGGTGCGGCGGACCCGCCGCCGCGCCCGCCGGTATCCGGCCGGCCCGGGGCCCACCCCGTCGGCGGCGGGCCGGGGCGCCGGCTGGGCGGGGGCGTGGTGGGGCAGCCGGGCGTCGACGGTGAAGCCGCCGTCCCGGGGGCCGTGGTCGAGGGTGCCGCCGACGAGCCGGACGCGCTCGTCCAGCCCGATGAGGCCGCGCCCCCCGTGCCCGACGAGCACCCCGCTCCCGTGCCCGGCACGTCCACGTTCCCCATGCCCGGCGAGCCCTCCGCTCCCGTGCCCGGCGAGCCCCCCGCCCCCGTACCCGGCGCGTCCACGTTCCGCGTGCCCGGCGCGTCCTCGGCCCCCGTACCCGGCCGACAGTTCGCCCGGGGTCCCGGGCGGTGTCGCCGGATCTCCGTCGCGGACCACCACCCGGGTCTCGGTCGCCGTGTGCGAGAGTTCGACGCTCACGGACCGGCCCGGCGCGTGCTTGGCCGCGTTGGTCAGGCCTTCCTGCACGACCCGGTGCGCGGCGCGTTCGACGGCGGGAGGAAGGCCCGCCGCCGCCTCTCCGGCCACCGTCAGTTCGACGTCGAGCCCGGAGGCGGCCGCGGCGCCGACGAGCCGGGCGATGTCGGCGTCGCGCGGCCCCTCCGGCGGGCCCTCGCTCTCCTCGCGGAGGACGCCGATCACTTCGCCGAGCCGCTCCACCGCCGCGCCGGCCCTGCCCCGGATGTCCTGGGCGGCCTGCCGGTGCCGCTCGTCCAGGCCGGGCGCCAGCTTCAGGGCCCCGGCCGACAGGGCGATCAGGCTGAGGTCGTGGCCCAGCACGTCGTGCATGTCCCGGGCGATCCGGGCCCGCTCCAGCAGCCTCGCCTGCTCGGCGACCAACCGCTTCTCCCGCTCCAGCTGTTCGGCCCTCTCCCAGCCGGCCCGGACCAGCTCCCGGTACTGCCGTGAGAACCGTCCCACGAACCAGGGCACCAGCACGGCGAGGACGACCACCGCCACGAACTGCGTCCCGAGAGCGAGCAGGGACGGCGCCACCACCACCGCCACCGCCCCGGCCACGAGCATCCCGGCCAGGACCACGACGACGGTTCTGCCTCGCCCGGGACCCCGCCCCGCGACGAACGCGGCGATCGCGGTCGGCAGGCCCCACCACCAGCCGACCAGGCTCAGCGCGCCGAAGGCCGCCGCGGCGGGGACCAGCAGACCTCCTGGATCCGCCCACCTGGGGCCGGGGCCACGAGCGATGCTGGTCCTGGGGAAGAAGCTGTTCACGAGGGAGAGGCTACGGAGACCGGGAGCCTTCCGGCACTGCCGAAAGTCACATCTCCGGCACCGGGGAAGCGCCCCGGACCGGCCGGGGCGCGGCGAGGTCGAGCGGTGTCTCCACGGGCAGCAGGGCCGCGGCCCGCTCGCGCTCCCCCGCCCGGACCGCCGCGTGCACCTCGCGCGCGAGCGGGGTGACGTCGCGGACGGACACGGTCCACTCGTCCGCGTACCGCCGGGCGGCCTCACCGCTCAGCCCGAGCTGGAGGGAGCGGTACGGGAGCGGGTTCAGGTCGAGGTCGCGCTCGGGGTCCCACTGGACCCGGGCGGGGGCGGTGCGCAGGCTCCGCTTCCAGGACGCGGCGTCGGGGTGCACATGGCGTACGTAGTGGGAGAGTTCGGCGTGCGCGAGGGCCCATTCCAGGCCGCCCCGGTCGATCTCGACGGCGAGGACGACCTCCTGCCCCTCCTTCGTGCCCCAGCCGCAGCGGTACATCATCCACAGGAAGCTGGGCTTGATCCAGGTCATCCGGTCCCGCTTCCAGGCCTCGGGGAACCGCCCCTCGCGTGCGGCGGGCAGCCCGATGGCGGGGCGGTACGCCTGGTAGACGGTGACGGTGGTGGCTGTCTGGCGGGCGCGGATCTCGTAACGGGGCGGGAGGAGCGGGGCGTTCATACGTCACAGGATGCGGGAGGCGCCCACGCCCGGGCACCCCGTTTTCCCTCGGCCCGGCCCCGGGGACCGGGCCCCCGGGAAGCCGGTCCCCGGGAAGCCGGTCCCCGGGAAGCCGGCCTGTCGCCCCGCCGATCGGCGGGGGCCCGGGCCTCCGGCCGGCGGATACCCCCGGCTCCGTTCCGCTGCGAGGCTGCTCGGCGTTGACGTTCCCCAGGGGCCTGCCCTCTGGCCTGCAGCAAGGACCCACATGTCTCGCACCACCGATCGTTCCCTCCTCCGTCACCGCGGCGCGGCCCGGATACTCGTGGCCGCCTGCACCGCCGGCGCCGTACTGCTCACCGCGTCGGGCGCCCGGGCCGACAGCGTGTCCACCGCGCGGGTCGTGCAGGCCGCCGAAGCGGTGGAGCGTGTCACGGGGACCGCCGACCTCGTCCCCGGGACCGCCCTCGCGGGTGGCGCCACCCGCTCCGAGGTGCCCACCGACGCGCACCCCGCGCGGATCACCGCACCCGCCACCGCCGACGGGGCGGTGGAGTCCGCCTACGGCGAGGACACCGTCCGGTTCGGCCTGCCCGGCGGCGCTCACTCCGCCGCCGTGCGCAGCACCGGCGGGACGATCGTGTACGCCGACGCCGAGGAGGGATTCGACCTCGCGGTGCAGCCGAACCGGGACGGGGTGCGGGCCCTGGTCACGCTGCGGGACGCACAGGCGCCGACCGAGTACAGGTTCCCGCTCGACCTGCCCGCCGACGCGGTGACCGAGCATCTGGAGGACGGCAGCATCCTGGTCAGCCAGGGGGACACCTATCTCGGCGCCTTCGACGTGCCCTGGGCGAAGGACGCGAACGGCGAGGACGTGCCCACCGAGTACCGCGTCGAGGGCGGCGCGCTCGTCCAGACCGTGCGTCCCGGGCCGAACACCGCGTACCCCGTGGTCGCCGACCCCGCGTGGTTCATCCCGCTCGCCATCGTCGCCGGGCGGCTCCTGCTCTCCACCGGCGTCAAGAGCATCTCCAAGCACGCCGCCCAGCGGATGGCCCAGCGGGGCATCAGCCAGGAAATGGTCGCGCGTACCGTGAAGAACGGCAAGAAGACCAAGGGCAAGTCGGCCGGTACCTGGAAGTACGTCAGCGGAAAGATCTGGGTCGTGGTCAACAAGGCCGGCAACGTCGTGTCCGTCGGCCGCAACTGACCCCCACTCCCGTGGAGCGGAACGGAAGGGAACCCATGTACATCGAGTACGACCGCGAGAACGACCTCGCGTACGTCTCCCTGGTCGAGCACATCGCGGACGGAGCCGCCGTCCGGCAGGTCACCGTCGAGACCCCCGGCGGGGGCGCGGACCTGAACCTCGACTTCGACGAGGCGGGGCGGCTGCTCGGCATCGAGGTCGTCGGAGCCCACGCCGGGTTGCCGGAGGAGCTTCTCCGTCCGGCCCCGCGCACCGACCGGTAAGAACGGCAGGGCGGAAACCGGTCGGACGGGGAAAACCGGCCGGACCGGGAAACCGGCCGGACCGGGAAACCGGCCGGACCGGGAAACCGGCCGGACCGGGAAAGACCGTCAGGTCGTAAGAGAACGTCAGGTCGGAAGAGACGGTCGGGCCGGGAACTCGGCTCGGACGAGGAAGCCGCCGCCGGGCAGCCGCGCCGCGGTGAACGAGCCGCCCAGCAGGTGTGCCCGTTCCCGCAGGCCTACGAGACCGTTGCCGCCGGCGGGCAGCCCCGGCGGGGCGGCTGTCCCGCCGGGGGCGGTGTTGCGCACCTCCACGCGCAGTCGCCCGGCGACGAGCCCCACCCGCACCTCGCCCCTGGCGCCGGGGGCGTGTTTGCGTACGTTGGTGAGCGCTTCCTGCACCGTCCGGTACGCGGCACGTTCCACGGCTTCGGGAAGCGGGCCCGCCAGGTCCCCCAGGCACAGCTCGACGGGCAGGGCGCTCTCCTCCACCAGCGTGCCCAGGTCGGCGATGCGGGGCTGCGGGGCGGGGTCCCGGGTGTTCCCGCCGTCCGCGCGCAACACCCCGACCAGGTGCTGGAGCTCGGTGAGCGTTTCCACCGACAGGTCGCGGATCACCCCCGCCGCTTTCCGTACCGCGGGAGCATCGGGCTCCGCGACCTGGATCACCCCCGCCTGCAGGCTGATGAGGCTGACCTTGTGGGCGACGACGTCATGCATCTCCCGGGCCAGCCTGGCCCGTTCGGTGGCCAGGGTGTGGCGCGCCAGCAGCCGGTGCTCACGCTCCCTGCTCTCCGTGATCTCGCGCAGCCTCTCCCGCCGCTGCCGGGCCGACCGGCCCAGCACGAAGGCGCCGACGCCGAGCGCGCAGGAGTCGAGCGTGCCCAGCACGGTGTCGTGGTCGAGTCGGAGCAGAGTGATGTCCCCGATCGGGACGGGGAGGAACTGTGCCAGCGCGACCAGCACCGCACCGACGGCCCCGGGAATCGGGCTGCGGCGGTGGGTCGCCAGGAAGTACAGGGCGATCAGCGGGGCGAACGCCAGATGGCCGAGGTAGAACCCGGGGAGGCCCGCCGCGAGCGCCAGTTCGGGCTGCCGCCGCCGCAGGACGAGCGCCCCGGCGGCGGCGAGAGCGCCCCACAGCACCGGGCCCGCCTGGGCGGCGTTGACGACCAGCCCGTCCAGGGCGGCCACGCCCACCGGAAGGCCGGCCGACCTGAGCCGCCGCAGGTTCCGCGCTCCGGATCCGGAGGCCCGGGGCGGTCGCTGCGGCGTCGGCCGCTGCTGTTGCCGCTGCTGCTGCGGCGGCGGCGGCGCTTGGTGCTGTGGTTGCTGCTCCAGCCGTTGCTGCTGCGGACGCTGCTCCGGCAGTTGCCGCTGTGGGGCGCTCTGCCGTACCCCTGCCGGTACGTCGGCGCTCATCGCTCCCGTACCGGCGGGTCGGCCAACCCGGCACGGTCGGCGACGACGGCGGCCTGGACCCGGTTGACGCCGCCCAGCTTCGCGAGCACCGAGCTGACGTGGTCCTTCACCGTGCCGTGGGCCAGGTACAGCCGCCCGGCGATGTCGCGGTTGGAGAGGCCCCGGCGCACCAGGGCGAGCACATGACGTTCCCGCTCGGTCAGGCCCGCCACCCGGCGCGCCGCGTCACGCGTGGTGGCGGAGGCCCGGTAGCCGTCGACGACCGGGGCCATCGCCCCGGGGGCGAGGACGCGGCTGCCGCCCGCCAGCACCCTCACGGCGTGCTTCAGTTGCTCGGGGGACGAGTTCTTCATCAGGAAGCCGGCCGCTCCGGCTGTCAGGGCGGCTTCCACGTACTCCCCCGCGTCGAACGTCGTCAGCATCGCGATCGCGGGGGCCGGCGACAGGGCGGCGATCTGCCCCAGCACGGTCAGTCCGTCCACGTCGGGCATGCGGATGTCCAGGAGCAGCACGTCCGGCCGGTGGCGCGCGACCGTCGCCGCCGCCTCCGCCCCGCCGCAGTCCGCCACCACCCCGATGTCCCCCGCCGAGCCGAGGATCGCCCGCAAACCCGAACGAACCAACAGCTCGTCATCCACGACGACGACCCGAATCACCTGTGTTTCCCCCTTGCCCCGCACTCCACGAGCCCACAAAGGGTATGACAAACACAAAACCGCCCGCCCGTAGCACCATCGCTACGAGCGGGCGGAACCCGGGCCGGGGTGGTCAGTGGTTGCGCGGGAAGCCGAGGTCGACGCCGGCGGGGGCGTCGGCCGGGTCGGGCCAGCGGGTGGTGACGACCTTGCCGCGCGTGTAGAAGTGCACGCCGTCGTTGCCGTAGATGTGGTGGTCGCCGAAGAGCGAGTCCTTCCAGCCGCCGAAGGAGTGGTAGCCGACGGGGACCGGGATCGGGACGTTCACGCCGACCATGCCGGCCTCGACCTCCAGCTGGAAGCGGCGGGCCGCCCCGCCGTCGCGGGTGAAGATCGCGGTGCCGTTGCCGAACGGCGAGGCGTTCATGAGGGCGACGCCGTCCTCATAGGTGTCCACGCGGAGCACGCACAGCACCGGGCCGAAGATCTCGTCCCTGTACGCGTCGGAGTCGGTGGAGACCCTGTCCAGGAGGGAGAGGCCGATCCAGTGGCCGTCCTCGAAGCCCTCGACCGTGTGACCGGTGCCGTCCAGGACGACCTCCGCGCCCTGGGCGGCGGCGCCCGTGACGTAGGAGGCGACCTTGTCGCGGTGGGCGGCGGTGATCAGGGGGCCCATCTCGGAGGCGGGGTCGTTGCCGGGGCCGATCGTGATCTTCTCGGCGCGCTCACGGATCTTCGCGACCAGTTCGTCGCCGATCGCACCGACCGCGACGACGGCGGAGATCGCCATGCAGCGCTCGCCGGCGGAGCCGTACGCCGCCGAGACCGCCGCGTCGGCGGCCGCGTCCAGGTCGGCGTCCGGGAGGACGAGCATGTGGTTCTTCGCGCCGCCCAGCGCCTGGACGCGCTTGCCGTTGGCGGAGGCGGTGGCGTGGATGTGGCGGGCGATGGGGGTGGAGCCGACGAAGGAGACGGCGGCCACGTCGGGGTGGTTCAGCAGGCCGTCGACGGCGATCTTGTCGCCGTGCAGGACGTTGAGGACGCCGTCCGGGAGGCCGGCCTCCGAGGCCAGCTCGGCCAGCAGGTTGGCGGCCGAGGGGTCCTTCTCGCTGGGCTTCAGCACGAACGTGTTGCCGCAGGCGATGGCCAGCGGGAACATCCACATCGGCACCATGGCCGGGAAGTTGAACGGCGTGATGCCCGCGACGACGCCCAGCGACTGGCGGATCGAGGAGACGTCGACCCGGTTGGACACCTGGGTGGACAGCTCGCCCTTGAGCTGGGTGGTGATCCCGCACGCCAGCTCGACGATCTCCAGACCGCGGGCGACCTCGCCCAGCGCGTCCGAGTGCACCTTGCCGTGCTCGGCGGTGATCAGCGCGGCGATGTCGTCGCGATGGGCGTCGAGCAGCGCGCGGTAGCGGAAGAGGACGGTGGTGCGCTGGGCGAGCGAGGAGGTGCCCCACGTCGCGTACGCGGCCTTCGCCGCCGCCACGGCCGCGTCGACCTCCTCCACGGAGGCGAGCGCGACCTGTGTGGTGACGGCGCCGGTGGCGGGGTCCGTGACGGGACCGTACTGGCCCGACGTGCCCTCCACTGTCTTGCCGCCGATCCAGTGGTTGACGGTCTTCGTCATGACGTACTCCTTCAGGCTTCTGGCCGCTCAGGCAGGTGCGAGTGGGTGCGAGCGGGTTCAGGCAGGCGGCAGGCTTCACAGATGGCGGCGTCGGGCGGCGGCCTGCCGGTCGTACTCCTCCCGGGCCTTGACCGCCGCCGGCCGGCTCGCGGTCTCGGCTACCGGAACATCCCACCACGCCTGTGCCGGAGGGGGGCCCGACACTGTGTCGGGCGTTTCGGTCTCGACGTAGACACAAGTGGGGCCCTCCACGTCACGGGCCTCGGAGAGTGCCGCGCGCAGGTCATCGACGGTGGTGGCGCGCAGGACGCGCATGCCGAGGGAGGCCGCGTTGGCGGCCAGGTCGACGGGGAGCGGCGGGCCGGTGAAGCCGCCGTCGGCGTCCCGGCGGCGGTAGGCCGTGCCGAAGCGCTCGGCGCCGACCGACTCCGAGAGGCCGCCGATGGAGGCGTATCCGTGGTTCTGGAGGATCAACAGCTTCAGCGGCAGGTTCTCCTGGACGGCGGTGACGATCTCGGTGGGGTTCATCAGGTACGTGCCGTCGCCGACGAGCGCCCAGACCGGGCGGCGCCGCGTACGGACTCCGTCGGCGAGCAGGACGCCGATGGCCGCCGGGATCTCGTAGCCCATGCAGGAGTAGCCGTACTCGACGTGGTACTGGTCGCGGGAGCGGGTGCGCCAGAGCTTGTGCAGATCGCCGGGGAGGGAGCCCGCGGCGTTGATCAGGATGTCGTCCTCGGTGACCAGGGCGTCCAGCAGGCCGAGGACCTGGGCCTGGGTGGGGCGCGCGGTGCGGTCGGGGGTGGCGAAGGATGCCTCGACCCGTGCCTCCCACGCTTCCTTCGCGCCGGTGTACTCCGTCTCGTACGCCGGGTCGACCCGGTAGCCGCGTCCGGCGAGCGCCGCAGTGAGCGCCTCAAGGCCCGCGCGGGCGTCGGCGACCAGCGGGAGGGCGGCCAGCTTGTGGGCGTCGAAGCCGGTGATGTTGAGGTGGAGGAAGCGGACGGCCGGGTCGGCGAAGAGCGTGCCGGAGGCGGTGGTGAAGTCGGAGAAGCGGGTGCCGATGCCGATCACCAGGTCGGCGGTGCGGGCCAGTTCGTCGGCGGTGGCGGTGCCGGTGTGGCCGATGCCGCCGACGTCGGCCGGGTGGTCGTGACGGAGCGCGCCCTTGCCCGCCTGGGTGGAGGCGACCGGGATGCGGGTCGCGGCGGTGAACGCGGCGAGCGTCTCCTCGGCGGCGCTGTGCCGGACCCCGCCGCCGACGACGATCAGGGGGCGGCGGGCGGAGCGTACCGCCCGTACGGCGGTTTCCAGTTCGTGCGCGTCGGGGGCGGGCCTGCGGACGTGCCAGTCGCGCTCGGCGAAGAACTCCCGCGGCCAGTCGTACGCCTCCGCCTGCACGTCCTGCGGCAGCGCGAGCGTGACGGCCCCGGTCTCGGCGGGGTCGGCGAGGACGCGCATCGCCTGCAACGCGGCCGGGATCAGCGCCTCGGGCCGGGTGATCCGGTCGAAGTAGCGCGAGACGGGGCGCAGACA
Organism: Streptomyces sp. CA-278952; assembly: GCF_028747205.1. NCBI lineage: Bacteria > Bacillati > Actinomycetota > Actinomycetes > Kitasatosporales > Streptomycetaceae > Streptomyces > Streptomyces sp. CA-278952. The sequence goes on along the minus strand of NZ_CP112880.1, from coordinate 5,406,845 downwards.
GTCGTTGACCGAGACATCGCCCGCGTAGGCCACTTCCAGCTGCTGGAGTACGGGGTCGGCGGGGCGGGTCGCGAAGGTGTCGCCGGGCAGGAGGAGGACGGGCAGGCGGTTGATCGTCGCGAGGGCGGCCCCGGTGACGAGGTTGGTGGCCCCCGGGCCGATGGACGTGGTCACCGCGTGCGCGGAGAGCCGCCCCGACTGACGGGCGTACCCGACGGCCGCGTGCACCATGGCCTGTTCGTTGCGGCCCTGGAGGTAGGGCATGCGGTGCGCGGCCCCGTTCCCGCCGCTGCCGTTCCCGCCGCTGCCATTCCCGTCGCCGCCGCCGCCCGCCTCGACGAGTGCCTGGCCGATTCCCGCGACGTTCCCGTGCCCGAAGATGCCCCAGGTGGCGCTGATGAGCCGCTGCCGGCGGCCGTCGCGCTCGGTGTACTGCCGGGCCAGGAAGGCGACCAGGGCCTGAGCGGTGGTCAGCCGACGGGTCGGACCGTGGGGGTCCGCGGGACGGGTCGGGGTCGCGGGACGGGTCGGGGTCGCGGGACTCGTCGGGCTCAAGGCGTTACCTCCGGGCCGGGCGACGGATGCGCCGTGTACAGCGGGAGTCTGGCGTCGATCGGCTCGCCCCGCCAGGTGTCGCGGATCCACCGGTGGTCGGGGTGGTCGCGGATCAGCCAGGCGCGCTCCTCCCCCGGCCCGGCCATCACGTTCAGGTAGTACAGCGTCCGGCCGGGCGGGGCGATGGACGGGCCGTGCCAGCCGTCGGGGATGAGGACGGCGTCACCGCCGCGCACTTCGGCGAGGACGTCCGTACCGCCGGCGCGCGACGGGGAGACCCGGTGGTAGCCGGTCCCGCCGTCCGCGACCTCGAAGTAGTAGATCTCCTCCAGCTCGCACTCCTCGCCCGGCACGTGCTCGTCGTGTTTGTGGGGCGGGTACGAGGACCAGTTGCCGCCGGGGGTGAGCACCTCGACGGCGATCAGCCGGTCGCAGTCGAAGGTGTCGGCGGCGGCGAAGTTGTTCACCTGGCGCGAGCAGGTCCCGGAGCCGCGCAGCTCGACGGGTACCTCCGGCGCGGGGCCGTAGCGAGCGGGGAGTCGTCGCTCGCACTTCGCTCCTGCCAGGGCGAAGCGGCCACCTGCGCCGGAGGCGATCTGTGCGTGGGAGTCGCGCGGTACGTAGGCGAAGTCGGAGACCCCGCTGAACACGCTCTCCCGGCCCAGCAGTTCAAAGGTCTCGCCTGCCGTACGCACCGTACATGCACCGGCCAACGGCAGGACGATCCATTCACTACCGCCGGTGTCGAGCGTGTGAACACCGCCCGGTTCCAGCTCCAGCACCCGCAGGGCCGAACGGTCCCAGCCGGCCCGCTCGGGGTCGATGTCGACGGCGTACGCCCCGCGCGCGACGCTGCCGGCCGGCAGGTGGTACCGGTGGTCCCGCTCAGGGGGGTGATGCTTCGTCATGGCCTGTCCCTACCCGTGCCGAGCAGCGATACGGCGGTGTCGACGGCACACGTCACGTCCCCGTCGGCCGGGTAGAGCAACGAGCGGCCCACGACCAGCCCCCGCACGGTGGGCAGCCGCAGCGCGTCGCGCCATTTTCCGTACGCGGCGTCCTGGTCCTCGCCGACCTCGCCGCCCAGCAGGACGGCGGGCAGGGTGGAGGCCTCCATCGCCCGGGCCATGGCGTCGGGGTCGTCGGTGACGGGGACCTTCAGCCAGGTGTACGCGGACGTCCCGCCGAGGCCCGACGCGATGGCGACGGAGGTCGCCACGGCCGCGGCGCCGAGATCGTTGCGGAGGCGGCCGTCGACGCGGCGGCAGAGGAACGGCTCGACGAAGACGGGCAGCCGGTGCGCCGCCATCGCGTCGATGGTCCGGGCGGCGGTGTGCAGGGTGTCCAACGAACCGGGGTCGTCGTGATCGATGCGCAGCAGCAGCTTCCCCGCGTCGAACCCGTGGCGGACCAGGTCGTCGGGGCGGTGGCCGGTGAACCGGTCGTCGAGCTCGAACGCGGCGCCGGCCAGCCCGCCGCGGTTCATCGAGCCCATCACGACCTTGTCCTCCAGGGCTCCCAGCAGGAGGAGGTCGTCCAGGACGTCGGCCGAGGCCAGCACACCGTCGACCCCGGGGCGGGAGAGGGCGAGACAGAGCCGCTCCAGCAGCTCGAAGCGGTTGGCCATGGCGAGGGGCCGGTCCCCCACCGCGAGCGCGCCGCGCGCGGGATGGTCCGCCGCGATGATCATCAGCCGGTCGCCGGGGTGCCGGATCAGGCGCCGCCGTTTCCGTCGCGCGGCGGCCTCGGCGACGGCCTCGGGACGCTCGGCGCGCAGCCGCACGACCTCGGCGAGGGAGGGCCCGAGAGGCGTCATGAGCCCGCTCCGGTCGGGGCGTCGGAGGCCGGGTCGTCGGGGGCCGGGGCATCTCCGGCCGGGTCGTCGGGGGCCGGGGCATCGGAGGCCGCCGGGGCACCCTGGGTACTCGGAGCGCCCTGGTTACTCGGAGCACCGCCCTGGGCACCCGGGGCGCTGGGGGCCGCCGGAGCACCCGGTGTACCCGGAGCGCCGGGGGCCGCCGGAGCGCCCGGGTCGGCCGTCACGGCTCCGGCCGCGAGGGCCCCCTCGACCTCGTCCGGAGACGGCATAGCCGACGAGCAGGCGAGCCGGGAGGCGACGATGGCGCCGGCCGCGTTCGCGTACCGCACGACGCGGTCGAGGGGCCACCCGGCGAGCAACCCGTGGCAGAGCGCGCCCCCGAACGCGTCCCCCGCGCCGAGTCCGTTGACCACGTCCACCGGCAGGGGCGGGCAGTCGGCGGTGGTGCCGTCGCGGTGGACGGCGAGCACGCCCTTCGGACCCTGTTTGACGACGGCGAGCTCCACCCCGGCCGCGAGCAGGGCCCGGGCCGCGGCGTACGGTTCGCGTTCGCCGGTCGCGATGCGGCACTCGTCGACGTTGCCGACGGCGACCGTGGCGTGGGCCAGCGCCTCGCGGTACCGCGCGGGAGCCTCGGCGCTGTCGTCGCCGCCGTCCCAGAACATGGGCCGCCAGTCGAGGTCGAAGACGGTCGCCGTACGCGGCGCACCGCGGGCGCGGAGTGCGGCCAGTGTGGCGGAGCGGCTGGGCTCGGCGCTGAGTCCGGTGCCCGTCATCCAGAAGATCCGGGCGTCGCGCACGGCGTCCAGGTCGAGGTCCGGCGCGTGGATCTCCAGATCGGGGGCCTTGGGCTGCCGGTAGAAGTAGAGCGGGAAGTCGTCCGGCGGGAAGAGCTCGCAGAAGGTGACCGGGGTCGGATACTCCGCCACGGCCGTCGCCCAGCGGGCGTCCACCCCGAACCGTTCCAGTTCCTGGTGGAGATAGGCGCCGAAGGCGTCCTGCCCGGTCCGGGTGATCACGGCCGTCCGCCGGCCCAGCCGGGCCGCCGCCACCGCGACGTTCGTCGGGGAGCCGCCGAGGAACTTGCCGAACGTCTCGACCCGGGCGAGCGGTACCCCGACCTCCAGCGGGTAGAGGTCCACCCCGATCCGCCCCATGGTGATCACGTCGTACGGCTCAGGCATGCCCATCCCTTCGACCCACCGGTGGCCGGCTGGTCCCAGGTCTAGTCCCCTCCCGGGAACCCTGTCAATATTTTGTCCGGACATTCGGACGAACCCTTGACACTCTTCGGCGCGGGCCCTGAGGCTGGGCGTTATGACCCCCTCCGTCCGCCCCTCGGCCCGCATCCGCATCGGCTCGGCCCCCGACTCCTGGGGTGTGTGGTTCCCCGACGACCCGCGTCAGGTGCCGTGGCAGCGCTTCCTCGACGAGGTGGCCGAGGCCGGGTACGCGTGGATCGAACTCGGCCCGTACGGCTATCTGCCCACCGACCCGGCGCGGCTGGCCGACGAGACCCGCGAGCGGGGGCTCACGGTCTCCGCCGGGACCGTCTTCACCGGATTGCACCACGGCCCGGACGTCTGGGACCGGACGTGGGCACATGTCGCGGACATCGCCGGACTGACCCGGGCCATGGGCGCCGAGCACCTGGTCGTCATCCCCTCCTTCTGGCGCGACGACAAGACGGGCGAGGTGCTGGAGGACCGGGAGCTCACGCCCGCGCAGTGGCGTGAGCTGACCGCGCAGACGGAGCGGCTGGGCCGCGAGGTCCGGGAGCGTTTCGGGCTGCGGATCGTCGTCCACCCGCACGCCGACACCCACATCGACACCGAGGAGAACGTCAACCGCTTCCTGGACGCCACCGATCCGGATCTCGTCTCGCTCTGCCTGGACACCGGGCACTACGCCTACTGCGGCGGCGACAGCGTCAAGCTCATCGAGACGTACGGGGAACGCATCGGCTACCTCCACCTCAAGCAGGTCGATCCGGAGATCCTGGCGACGGTGGTGGCGGACGAGGTGCCGTTCGGCCCGGCGGTGGCCAGGGGCGTGATGTGCGAGCCGCCCGGCGGGGTCCCCGCGCTGGAGCCGGTCCTGGAAGCGGCCCGGGCCCTGGACGTCGACCTGTTCGCGATCGTGGAGCAGGACATGTATCCGTGCCCGCCGGACAAGCCGTTCCCCATCGCCCGCCGCACCCGGGAGTTCCTCCGCTCCTGCGGAAGGCCCGGCGCCCCGGCCTGAGCCCGCGGGTGGGCCGAGCTCCGGCCCTCGGGCGGGCCCGCACCGCCCCGGCTGTGCCGGCCGCCCCGGGTCAGACTCCCGTGCTTCCGTCGACGCGTTCGCGGATCAGGTCGGCGTGGCCGCAGTGGCGCGCGTACTCGCCGATCATGTGGGTGTAGATCCACCGCAGGGTGACCTGCGCGCCCATGAACGGGCTGGTGTCGTCGAGCGCCCGGGCCGCGCAGTTCTGCCGGGACCGTGCCACCTCGGCCTCCCACTGGGCGAGCGCCCGCTCGTGGGTGGAGTCCTCGGCGAGCTCCCAGCCGCCGTCACGGCCCTCGGCTCCGTCCCCGCCGCCGGCCGGAGGGGCGAAGAGCGGCGGGGCGTCCTCCTGCGCGAGCACGCGGCGGAACCAGTTGCGCTCGACCTCCGCCAGGTGCTGGAGCAGTCCGAGCAGCGTGATCGGCGAGGGCGTCGCGGACGCCTCGCGCAGCCCCTTCTCGGGCAGGTCCCCGCACTTCTGCGCAAGGGTGGCGCGGTAGAAGTCGAGCCAGCTCTCCAGGGAGGTGCGTTCGTCGGCGA